>NZ_CP133267.1:3275000-3599905 GCF_030915465.1 Neobacillus sp. PS3-34 | reverse complement strand
TTTATCAAGCTCTTTTAACCATTCTGGATTAATTACAAAGTTATCAGGATCTGCACAGTACGCGTCAATCACTTTACGATATACGCTGACAACTGTAGCAACATAGTGGATTGATTTCATCCGTCCTTCAATTTTCAAGCTGTCGACGCCAAGCTCAATCATCCTAGGTATGGCCTGGATAAGATTGAGGTCCTTTGGGCTCATAGCAAATGCTGCATCATTTTCGTCAAAAAGAGGCGTTTCACTGTTTCCATCCTGCTGATAGAGATCATAATCCCATCTGCATGACTGGCAGCAGCCACCCCTGTTTGAGTCCCTGGCAGTCATATGGTTGCTAAGGGTACAACGGCCTGAATATGCGATACACATTGCTCCATGAATAAATGCCTCAATTTCAATGTCAACCTTTTCCTTCATTTCGCGTATTTCTTCTGCACCTGTTTCACGTGCCAGTACGACACGTTCAAGCCCTTCTTCTTTCCAGAATTGGACAGCCTTCCAATTCGATAATGATTGCTGGGTACTTAGGTGCACTTCGATTTCCGGTGCAACGCGGCGGCAAGTTTCAATAATAAGCGGATCAGCTACAATAATACCGGCCACTCCTGCTTCACGCAGACCAAGAAGGTAATCTTCCAGCCCATCAATGTTCTCATTATGTGCGAATATATTGGTTGTAACATAAATTTTCGCTCCGAATTTTTTGGCGAACTCTACTCCCTCTTTCATTTCCTCAAAAGTAAAGTTATCGGCGTTCGAACGAAGGCCATACTCCTGGCCGCCAATAAATACGGCATCTGCTCCATATTGAACGGCAATCTTCAGCTTTTCCAGGTTGCCCGCAGGTGCGAGAAGCTCAGGCTTTATGACAATGACACGTTTACCATCGACAATCTCTGAAATTCTTTCCTTCACTGCACTCATGGTCAAATACCTCCTCTATTACTTAATAAACTGTTTCTTTAAAGAAGAATCCTGTATCAAATGGACGGTTAGGCGGTTGAATTGCCTCCAGCTCTGATAAAAGGTTTTCCTTTTCTTCTTCATAACGTTCAGGGTCTTCAAAGTATAAATCCATAGCTTTTCTGTATGCTTTTGTAACTGCAAGAATGTATTCAGGGCTTTTTAATATGCCGTCAATTTTAAATGAATCCACGCCAGCCTCTAGCATTTCACCAAGCTCATCAATGACGCAGATATCGTTCGGACTCATAATATGGGTTCCATTTTCATCTTCGAAAATCGGATATTTATTTTCCCGTTCTTTATCATGCAAAAACATATTCTTCTGCTGCTTACGATTTTCTATTTCCATTGCCTTGTCCTGGTATAAAAAATAATTCCCAAGAAGAGAACGTTTTGATTGGAACATACAAGTCATACCATGCACCTGCACTTCTATCTCAACTTCAGCATGCTCTTTCATTTCAACAATGGCATCCAAATTGATTTCACGGGCAAGGACAGCTCTTTTTGCGCCCTTTCTTCCCCAGTAATTGCATGTATACCAATTTGTGGCCGTCGTTTCAGTATTCCAGTGCAGCTTCATTTCCGGCGCAACCTCTTTCGCGGTCATTAATACCGCAGGATCACCAAAAATGATGGCATCCGCACCTGATTCCGACGCGAAACGAGTATAATCCTTTAATTCCTCGATCTTTTCATTGTGGAAAATAGCATTCATTGCTATATATACCTTTTTCCCTTTTGAATGGGCAAGTTCAATCGCCTTTTTTGTGTCATCGCGGTTAAATTCACCGGCAAGACGTAAGCCAAAACGCTGTTCTCCCAACACAAATGCATCAGCTCCTGCTTCTGCTAAAGGGATTATATCCTCAACCGTTACAGGCGTAACTAATAATTCTGGTTTTTTCATTGACGATCACCTCTTTTTTTACTGACTGGCCACTCCATCCCCTACTGGCAAAATGACTGAATGATAATCAGGATGCTCCATGAGCCAATGGTTAAAGTCATTAATTTTTTTGACAAGATTTCTGATTCGTTTATTTTCAATATCATCTTCACATACAAGGCCTTTAAATAAGACATTATCTGTAATAATGATTCCGTCTTCATGCAAATAGCGCGAATAAAGTTCGAAAAACTTCTTGTACTGCCCTTTTGCTGCATCAATAAAAATTGCATCGTATGGGGCATGGATGCTGATTTCCGCTTCCACTTCAAGCGCATCGCCTTTGATAATCAATATTTCCTTATCCTGGCCGGAACGGCTAATGAATTGTTCGGCCAGCTGCAGCCGTTCTTCATCCCGCTCAATTGTAACGATTTTCGCATCTGGAACTGCATAGGACATTCTTAATGCGGAGTAACCTATCGCTGTTCCTACTTCAAGAATAGCTTTTGGATTTTGCAGACGGAGAATCTGAAGAAGCGCTTCAATCCCTGCTAACTCCATGATGGGGACACCGTTGTCTCTTGCATAGGCTTCCATTTCCACAAGCAATCCGTTCCGTGCGGGTATAAGATTTTCTATATAAGAATGCAGCTTATCATTCATCAAGCTGCCTCACCTCTATCCGTAGAATACAATCTTCTTTAAACATGAAAAAATAGCGTACACAGTAAGGAGGTGGCATAAATGTTCCAATTTATGCGGTAACGGAGCAGAAAACTGCATCATCCTTGCTTGACTGTGAGTTACGCTATCGAGAGTTTAATGAATTAAAACACTTGAACAATTTTAACATAAAAGAAGGGAAAAAGCGAACTTTTCCCCCATAAAACGACATTATTTTTTACTAGAAATATGCTTTGCTTTTTCCCTGTTATGCTCATCAAGTGTTTTAGTAAAAATAACCGTTCCATCCGAAGCAGCAAGAAAGTATAAAAAGTCGGTTTTTTCAGGATTTAATGCGGCTTCTATCGACATTTTTCCTGCATTCGCAATCGGTCCAGGCGGAAGTCCAGAATTTTTATAAGTATTGTATGGAGATTTCACTTCTAAATCCTTATAAAAAACCCGATCCTTATGTTTTCCCTGGGCGTAAAGGACAGTAGGATCTGTTTGAAGCGGCATCCCTTTTGCTATACGGTTGTAAAAAACACTCGCTATTTTATGTCTATCCGCTTTTTGAGTAGCTTCCTCCTCAATAAGTGATGCCATAGTTAGCAGCTGATGAGGCTTGAGGTTTTTCTGTTTCATCTGGCCTTTATATGCCTCTATAACAATTTGCGTTTTATCAAGCATAACCTTGACCATTTCATCTACTGTCGGCTTTTCCTTATAAAATGGATAAGTAGCAGGGAATAGGTAGCCTTCCAGAGGGTATATTACATTTTTGCTCAATATATCCTGCGAAAGCACATCCGGATATTCCTTTATCAGAGACTGGATAAAATTCCGGTCATTCAGCCTTTTAAAGACATCCGTCTCCGGTTTATTTGCGGCCTTCGAAAGAATTAAAGCAATTTCCTTCAGTTGTTTTCCTTCTGGAATGGTGACCCTGACTGTCTCTTTTTGAAATACTTTCCCTGTTTTTAGACTTTTAACAATTTCACGTACAGTCATGGATGGGCTTAATTGATATTCCCCTGCCATAAAACCTGCTTCGTGGTTCAGTTTCACATAGAGTTTAAAAACGTGGGCATCTTTAATAATGCCTTTATCCTCAAGGGTACTGGCTATACCGGAAACCGATGAACCTATTGGGACTTCAACCGTCCTTTGCTCTCTGCTCCCCGGGCTGACTGGCTTTAATGCAGACTTAAAATACATATAGCCTCCGCCGCTTATAACAGCAGCCGCTATGATAATGGCTGCAGCAATGGTCATTACTTTCCTTTTTGATTTTCCTTCTTCATTTAGAAGCTCTTTTAGTTTCTTAATTATTGTATCAAATATCAATTTGCTCCCCCTCGTTGTCTGGCAGGGCTGTTAAAATGATAATCATATAATAAACCCATACGTTATTTGGCACGTAATAATTTGAGCATACACAGCGAAAAATGTCAATTTAAGCAGAAATATTGTCCGTCAAAAAGAAAAAACCGACCAAAACTTTCTGCCGGTTTTTTCTGGAATTTAATTATTCGCCTTCTTCTTGTTCATCAAGGAAGGTGTTCAGCATTTCTTCAATCATATCCCATTCTTCGTCTGATTCGACTGGCATTAACTCGCCGTCAGCATTATCTTCAGTTGGCATAAAAGCCGATGCATGGATTTCGATTTCATCCTCATCGTCTTCTTCTGCTCCTACTGGATAGTAAAGAACGTAAGACTTGCCAAACTCCTCTGAGTCAAATGTGAAAAGCACCTCACATAATTGTTCGTTACCTTCTTCATCTACTACTGTAATATTATTTTCTCCGTGATTCATATCGTCACCTCATTAGTTTTTGCTATCTAGATAGCCTTGTAAAATAAGAACAGCAGCCATTTTATCAATGACTTTCTTCCTCTTTTTCCTGCTCATGTCTGCTTCTAGCAGTACCCGTTCTGCAGCCATTGTGGTAAGGCGCTCGTCCCATAAAACAGCTGGAACGGCAAACCTTGTTTCCACTTCGGCTGCAAAACGCTGGCTGGCTTCACCACGCGGTCCAATAGAGCCATTCATGTTTTTAGGCAGGCCAATTACAACCTTGCTTACCTCATACTCTTTTATTAATTGACCAATTTCCTCAAAACCAAACTCATTTTTTTCTTCATCGATTTTGAGTGTTTTCAGCCCTTGTGCTGTCCAGCCCAGCTCATCACTGACGGCAACTCCGACAGTTTTAGAGCCCACATCCAAACCCATTGTGCGCATTATTAAACCTCTCGTTGCTGTTTTAAATAGGATTTTACCAGTTCTTCAATAATTTCATCCCGTTCAAGCTTACGGATGATGTTTCTGGCATCCCGATGGCGGGGAATATATGCAGGATCCCCGGATAAAAGGTAGCCCACAATTTGATTAATGGGATTGTAACCCTTGTCCTGGAGAGCTTCATATACCTGGTACAGTACCTCATTGACATCATGTTCGAAAGGCTCTTCTGGAAAATTGAATCTCATCGTTTTATCAAATGAGCTCATTACATGCACCTCGCGATTTTAATAGCGGTGAGAACCATCCTTATTTACCTTCATTTTACACTACTTTGCTTTATTATCAAATTGATTTTACCCATTCATCGACAAATTGAAGCGCACTATCCAGTTTTTCCGGATCCTTTCCGCCTGCCTGAGCCATATCAGGGCGTCCGCCGCCTCCGCCGCCGCATCTTGTTGCTACTTCTTTAATGAGTTTGCCAGCATGGTAACCTTTATCAATTAAATCTTTTGTGACAGCACCAATAAGGTTGACCTTCCCTTCCTGCACACTCCCTAATAGCACTATGGCAGAACCAAGCTTCGATTTCAAATCATCTGCCATATTTCGCAGATTATTCATATCTGCTGCTTGTACTTTAGCAGCCAGGACGGTAACACCATTGATTTCCTTGGCATTTGAAACAAGGCTTCCTGCTTCAATATTACCTAGTTTTGCAGCCAGGGATTCGTTTTCACGCTGAAGCTGTTTCATTTCAGCAAGTAAAGCGTCAAGGCGATTAACAACTTCTTTAGGGCTGGTTTTTATTTTTTCAGCTGCGTCCTTCAAAAGGCCAACCTGTTCATTTAATAATTGATAGGCCCTTCACCTGTTACCGCTTCTATCCTTCGTGTGCCAGCACCAATCCCGCTTTCGGAAACAATTTTAAAAAGTCCTATAACAGATGTATTTGGAACATGGCATCCGCCGCAAAGCTCAAGGCTATAATCTCCAACCTTTACAACCCGGACGATGTCACCATACTTTTCGCCAAACAGCGCCATCGCGCCCATTTCTTTTGCTTCTGCGATTGGTTTTAAACTAATATCTACGTGAATGTTTTTCCAAATCTTTTCATTCACAATCTTTTCTACCATTTCAAGTTCTTCCGGCTTGACCTGCCCAAAATGCGAGAAGTCAAAACGAAGGCGGTCAGGTTCCACAAGGGAGCCGGCTTGATTTACATGGATTCCCAGAACATCCTTCAGAGCCTGGTGCAAAAGATGTGTCGCTGTATGGTTTTTAATCACTTTAATGCGGTTTTCTTCATCTACAAAGGCTGTAACCTGATGCCCTGTTTTTAATGTACCTGCTTCAACAACTGCCCGATGCAGGTTTTGGCCATTCGGTGCTTTTTGAACATCCTTTATTAGTACCTTAACACCTTCACCTTCCAGCACACCGCGGTCAGCAATTTGCCCGCCACTTTCTGCATAAAATGGTGTTTGGTCCAGAATAAGCTGAACTTCTTCGCCACTAGAAGCATTTTCTGCAAGCTGGCCGTCCTTAACGATAGCAGAAACAATAGAAGATGCTTGAAGCTGCTCATACCCAACGAAGGTACTTTCAGTTTTCAAATCACCTAATACCCCGCCCTGTACTTGCATTGAATCCATATCTTGGCGTGCAGCACGGTGCCGTTCCCTTTGAAGCCCCATTTCAGCTTCAAATCCGGCGTGATCCACTTTCATTCCCATTTCTTCCGCATATTCTTCTGTTAACTCAACAGGGAATCCGTATGTATCGTACAGGCGGAAAACATCTGCTCCTGCTATTGTGTCACTGCCCTTTTCTTTTTCCTTTTTCATAACATTTTCAAGAATAGCCAGCCCCTCATGCAGTGTTTCATGGAAACGCTCTTCCTCGTTTCTAATTACTTTTTGGATGAACTCTGTCTTATCTTTTACTTCCGGATAGAAATCGTACATGATTTCTCCAACAACTGGAACAAGTTCAAACATGAAAGGACGGTTAATGTTTATTTGCTTTGCATATCTTACAGCTCGGCGCAGAAGGCGGCGCAGGACATAGCCTCTTCCTTCGTTTGATGGCAATGCTCCATCCCCGACTGCGAATGCAACAGTTCTTATATGGTCTGCAATAACCTTGAACGCCACATCATTTTCTTTGTTTTCACCATACGGAACACCTGAAATCTCTTCAGTTGCACGGATGATTGGCATAAACAGGTCAGTTTCAAAATTGGTCGGAACATTTTGGACGACAGAAGCCATTCTTTCCAATCCCATTCCGGTATCAATGTTTTTCTTTGGAAGCGGTGTATATGTACCATCCGGGTTATGGTTGAATTGTGAAAATACCAGGTTCCAGACTTCGAGGTAACGCTCATTTTCACCGCCTGGGTATAGCTCAGGATCTTTTGGATCATTTCCATAAGCTTCTCCGCGATCATAGAAAATTTCTGTATTCGGGCCACTTGGACCTTCACCGATATCCCAGAAATTCCCTTCAAGGCGAATAATACGCTCCTCTGGTACACCTATTTTTTTATTCCAAAGTTCAAAAGCTTCATGATCCTCTGGATGGATTGTTACAGATAAAAGGTTTGGATCGAATCCAATCCAATTTTTATCAGTTAAGAACTCCCATGCCCATTCAATTGCTTCTTCCTTAAAATAATCTCCGATAGAGAAATTACCAAGCATCTCAAAGAAAGTATGGTGGCGGGCTGTTTTTCCGACATTCTCAATGTCATTTGTACGGATAGACTTCTGTGCATTTGTAATCCGAGGATTAGCAGGAATGACGCGCCCATCAAAATATTTTTTTAAAGTTGCCACACCGCTGTTAATCCACAACAAGGTAGGATCTTCATGTGGAACAAGTGGAGCACTAGGTTCAACCGCATGCCCTTTTTCCTTAAAGAAATCTAAAAACATTCTGCGTATTTGTGAACCGGATAAATTTTTCATAATAACTCAACTCCTATAAATTATTTTATTAATCTAGCTCCAGCGCCCAGCTCCTCGGGGTCATAAGCCAAATCACTCCAGAAATCAGGATTTCCTGCGTGATTCGTCTTATGCCTGTCGGAGCTAACCAGGGCTCTTACGCTTTTTTTGCAAAAAAGAACACAAAAAAGCCCTCATCCCTGACAGGGACGAGAGCATGCTCGCGGTACCACCCTGATTATGAATGCAAAATGCATAGCATCCATCTCTCAAAATCGCCTTAACGCGGCTCAACGGCAGTGATTAGCTGCACTCCGGATTAGCTTTCTGTTATCCTTCATCTGAAGCTTCTTTCAGCCTGGGAAGCTCCTCTCTTACGCGTGCTGGCACGTTCTGATGGACTATAACATACTTGATCCTTCAACATGTTCGAAATTAATATTCTATAGCCGAATTATAGCCAGCCTATTTTCGTTTGTCAATCAATCATAAGACAATAATGCAAAAAGCGAGGCTTTTTGTATTTTTCTATGACGACGGCTGTTTGCTTTTCCCATGTATGAAATGGTCCCTCGCATGGATCACACCCACCTTCAAAACTGCGAGCACCGGTACGGCAAGAATCAAACCTACTATACCGCCCACCTCTCCACCTGCCGTGAGGGCAAGCATAATTAATAGCGGATGCATATGAAGGCTCTTGCCAACAATAAAGGGCGATAATATATTTCCTTCAAGAAATTGGAGGCCAAAAATGATGATTAAAGTCGTAATAATTAATTTAGGAGACATTGTTGCCGCGATAATCATCGCCGGCACTGCTCCAATTATAGGACCAAAATAAGGTATCACATTTGTAATTCCAATAATGGCCCCTAGAAGAAGCGGATATTTTAGATGAAACATCCAAAATAACAGGGATGAAATTCCTCCAATAATGACACAGACGAGAAGCTGTCCCCTTATATAGCTACCTAATGAGGCATCCACATCCCTCAAAAAATGAATGCCCTGATGGCGCCATTTTTTTGGAGTCATGTACCAAACTGCTTTTTTTATCATATTAAAATCCTTCAGCATATAAAAAGCGATAAATGGAATCAGCGCCAGGATTAGCACAGAATTAAAAAAACGCAGCAGTATTCCAACCGCTATCGACAGAAGGGCGTCCAATTTTTTTTCGAAGGCGGCAATACCATCATTCATTCTACCCTGCAGGCCATCTGGCCAGGCTGCTGTATGAGATTGCAAGGTATGAACCCATTGCCTGTACTGTTCTGCCAGAAATGGAGCACTTTCCGACAATTCTTTTAATTGGCTGATAAAAGCGGGTATTCCCTTATAGCATAGAAAACCAAGCCCTCCAAAAAAAATGAAATAGATCAAAAAAATGGCGAGCCCTCTGTGCAGCCCTCTTTCGTGCAGGCCTTCAACTACTGGATGGAGCAGATAAGTAATAAAACCAGCAATGATAAACGGCAAGAGAATAAGGAAGGCTATTTGTAAAACAGGCATCCACACAAAGCGGATTTTCAAAAAAACGTATATAGCAATTAATAAAAGGAGTATAAAACCAATACGGTAATACCATTTCATTCGAATATCCAACAGTATATGCCTCCTTAGCCTTATTTTTGGAGGAAGAAGAAGGAATTATTCAGTAAAAATACAAAATCCCCCTCTGGGAAAAAGAGGGGGATGGAAATTAAAATAGGGCGCGGGTCATTTTCCTTTGCCATTTTTTCATCTGGCGGCCCGACATCATGTTATTTTTTTGTACATAATTATAGGCTACCATGCCAGCACCAAAGGCAATAGCTGAGGTAATCATTCTATTCATGCGTTTCACCTCTACTTAAAATTTATAGGGTGTAACGGCGATCTTCTTCTTCAAACAAGTCGTCTAATGAACTCAATGTACCATCTTCTTCGACCTGATGGGTTAGGATAAGACCTTTTGAAACAGTTAGTTCAATAAAGCAGCCCCAGCAGTAGTATTGATTTATGCCTATTTTCCCTATATCCTTGCTTTGGCAGTTTGGACATTTGAACATGGAAAGACACCTCACATCGGATTAGCGTCGACGATGATGGCATCCTTTCCAATCGCCGGCGGCTCTACGGAATTAATCACTCGTTTTCCCTCCGAAAGTTCAGAAAAGAAACCGTCCGTATATTCGTACCCTACGATTGTGCCCAATTCTTCCAGGAAATATACATCCTTCAATAAACCGACCGAATTACCCCTTTTCGTCATAATCATTTTTCCGCTAATGGAATTATGATGTGCAAAGGTATTTTCGGGAGGCGGCGCTTGCTTTAAAAGGCCTCTTCATTTTCGATCATGATCCCGTCTTGTCCGAAGAATGATACGTCTTTTATATCCAGAAAACAAGATTGTTTGAAAAATGCGCCTCTTTTTACAATCAGCCCTTTAATTTTACCGTTTGAAATGTTGATATCACAAACATGCCCAACTCTTTTTCCGGTTGATAAATTGTATATTGGCAATCCGTTGACTGTTAAAAATGTCCGCAAAGTGTTTCCCGCCTTTCCGAACATTCCTAGTTTCAGCCAAATCATATAAAATCATAAGGGGTAACGTTTTCCATTCCAATCATCGGATCGGCATCCATAAGCCTTTCTTCATAAGAAATGCCTGATAAAATTTCCGTATCTTCTTCAGAAGAGAGACCCTCGAAAATGGATTCCTGGAGTTTTAAACAAAGAGTTGTTTGCCTGCTCTGCTCGTCTGCCCGCTCAACCCCCATCCTAAGTGCGTCTTCTTCCCCGCAAAGAATTAGGAACTGTTTGCTCCTTGTAATGGCTGTATAAATTAGATTTCTTCTCAGCATTCTGTAGTAACCTTTTGTAATAGGCAAAATGACAATCGGGAACTCGCTCCCCTGTGATTTATGGACAGAACAGCAATATGCATGGGTGATTTGATTCAAATCCTGGCGTGTGTAGGTTACTTCCGTTCCTTCAAAGGAAATGATAACCATATCCTGCTTTTCCGTATTTTCTTTCGCATAAAAAATAGAAACGATTTCACCGATATCCCCATTAAAAACATTGCTTTCCGGCTGGTTAACAAGCTGAAGTACTTTGTCGCCAATTCGAAACTTTACATCACCAAAAGCTAATTCCTTCCTTGTACCATCCGGATTAGGATTGAATATTTCCTGGAGAAGCACATTTAAACGATCAATACCTGCAGGTCCTCTGTACATGGGGGCAAGCACTTGAATATCCCTCGCAGAATAACCCTTCTTTTTCGCATTCAGGGCTACCTTTTCGACCACCTGTGCAAGCTGTGGTGCAGAGCACTTTATAAATGACCTGTCCTTGCTCTGAACCGCGACATCTTCAGGCAAAAATCCTTTTTTAATCGCATGGGCCATTTGGATAATGGATGAACCTTCAGCCTGGCGGTAAATATCTGTTAATCGGACAGTCGGTATTCGTTCGGATTGCAGTAAATCCTTTAATACCTGGCCAGCGCCAACAGAGGGCAATTGGTCTTCATCACCGACAACAATAACCTGAATATGAGGCGGAAGTGCTTTAAACAGTTGATTTGCCAGCCATATATCAACCATGGAAGTTTCATCTACTATCAGGATTTTCCCTTCAAGGGGACTTGCTTCATCACGATCAAATCCTTCGGTGCCGTTGAACCCAAGCAGCCTATGTATTGTGACAGCAGGAAGTCCTGTTGATTCACTCATCCGTTTTGCTGCTCTTCCTGTAGGGGCTGCAAGTAAAAAAGGAAATGGCTCGTCCTTTTTTTGATAATCCTTTGGCTCGAGTGAACACCCATGCAGTTCAGCGTAGAGTTCGACAATTCCCTTTATTACCGTTGTTTTCCCTGTTCCGGGTCCGCCTGTTAAAATAAGCATCGGCGACATCAGCGCCTTTTGAATCGCATCCCTCTGGGTCGGTGCATATTCAACCTTGAGCCTTTCTTCCAAATTTCCTAATGCCAGCAGGAATTCTGATTCTGGAAATTGCTCTGCGTATTCTGTCTGCTGCAAAATTCTCTTGATACTTGTAACGAGCCCTTTTTCGGAAAAATAGAGAGATGGAAGATAAATCCGCTTATCTTCAACAATTAATTTCCCTTCTTCTTCAAGGGCGATAATTTGACCAGAGATTTCAGTAAACTCGATTTGATCTCGTTTGTTCTCCTCAAGCAGCGCCTTTACTTTCTCGAGCAGTTCCTTTGCATGTGTAAAGACATGCCCGGTCTGCATACTTTCATATTCAAGCGTATACAGGCAAGCCGCTTTGATCCGGTCTGGATGGCTGCCGGAAATTCCAAGCTGATAGCCGAGTTCATCAGCACGTCCAAAACCGATGCCCTCCACAGTCTCTACAAGCTGATAAGGATTTTTACGGATGACTTCGATTGTTTCCTCTTTATAAGACTGGTAAATTTTCATTGCCAATTGATGCCCAATCCGAAGGAATTTAGCGTTACCATTACTTGCTCGAGCCCCTGATGTTCCATCAGTGAATCGTATAATAATTTTGCTTTTTCAGGAGGAAGCTTCGGAACTGAGTCAAGCAGGGAAGGCTGATTCAAAATCTTTGTAATCGCATTTTCACCCAGGGCATCCACAATATTTTCAGCTGTCCTTTTCCCAATCCCTTTAAAAAGGTCACTTGATAAGTATGCGACAACTCCCTGTTTTGTCTGGGGCATATCTTTACGGAAGTGGCTTGCGTGAAATTGGACACCAAATTTCGGATTGTCTTTAAACTCTCCATAAAAAATATATGTTTCTTGTTCATGTATTTTTGGAAAGTAGCCTGTAATGACAGCCTCTTTATCCTCGTATGAATCATTCGTTTCTTCAACACGGATTCTCATAACGGTGTAAAGATTTTGTTCATTATGAAAAATAGTGACCAAATGCCTGCCTTTAACAAATTTCCCCTGCTCTTCAAACAAATCCAGTGAGTCCTGTTTGCTCATTTGCTCCCCTCCTTTCTGACTGAGGCTTTTTACTTTTCTCCTTGTTCAATTACCTTTTTCACATAGCTTGCAAGCGGATGGCCAGGCTGTACCTCAAGAGCCTTGTTGAACATAGCAAGAGCTTTCTCTTCCTGATCCTGAAGTCCATATGCAACGCCAAGATTATAAAACGCATCAGCATGCTCTGGCTCAAGCTCCGTACACTTTTCAAATTGAACAATTGCTTGATCAATCAGCTCCTGCTGGGCAAGAAGCATTCCATATTGGAAGCGGGCCTCGGCATCATTTTCATCCAGTTCTACACATCTTTGCAAATACGGAAGCGCAAGTCTGTTCTGCTCCAACTGAATAAGTGACATTGCCAGCATAAAATAATTATCACTTGTCTGAAGGCCTATTTTCATGGCTTTTTCGAACATATTTGATGCTTCTTTAAAACGCTCCTGATTAAAGTAAAGATTGCCCGCACTATAATAAGCAGCCGCAGCATTTTCATCAAGCTCGATTGCTTTTTCATAAAATTTCATCGCTTTTTCTTCCTCACCGACCGCAGCCAGTACATTCCCAAAATTGATATAGGCAACTGGATCAGCGTTATTTTCTTCAATGGCTTCATTGAATATTTTTGCCGCCTCTTCCCATTTACCCTCCTGCATATATTGAATTCCTAATTGGTTTTTATCCATGTCGAATCACTCACTTTCACAGAAAAGCGTAAGCGCCTTGGTCACCCCCGACAGGCATAAGACGAATCACGCAGTCATCCTCGAAAAAGCTAACGCTTTTCCTTCGTGCGATGCGGATGCTCCCGCAGGACTTCTTGTCCTGATTTCTGGAGTGATTTGGCTTATGACCCCGAGGGGTTAGGTGCTGAAGCTAGACAATAAATTATTTTTCAACGCAATAAGCAGTTTTATAAAAGCCTATTCTTCTTTACAGTTGAAAGTATAGCATAATCTTTGCGACTGTTTAAAATGAAAAAAGGAAAACCCCGATTTCTTTTCGAAACCGGGGTTTGATTATTATCCTACATACGTTAGGCGTTTGCCGTCTTTGAAAACATCGTCAATTGTACCGCCGCCGAGGCACTCATCTCCATGATAAAATACGACAGCCTGTCCAGGTGTTACCGCCCTGATTGGCTCGGCAAAGATAACTTCTGCACGATTATTATCAAGGACCTTAACTGTGACCTTATTGTCTTCCTGGCGATAGCGGAATTTTGCGGTGCATACGAAGGTTTCAGGCTTCGCTGCATCGGAAACCCAACTGATATTCACTGCATTGATTGAATGGGAATACAGCTTTTCATTATGGAATCCCTGTCCTACATATAGAACATTTCGTTCAAGGTCTTTACCAATGGCAAACCAGGGATCGCCTGAGCCGCCTATGCCAAGCCCGTGGCGCTGGCCGATCGTATAGTACATCAATCCATCGTGTTTTCCCTTTATTTCCCCTTCCAGCGTTTCCATATTGCCGGGCTGGGCAGGAAGGTATTGCGCCAGGAACTCCTTAAAGTTTCTTTCACCAATAAAGCAAATGCCTGTACTGTCTTTCTTTGCTGCTGTGGCAAGGCCAGCCTCAGTAGCAAGCTCTCTCACCCTTGGTTTTTCCAGGTTTCCTATTGGAAACATTACCTTGCTAAGCTGATCCTGTGTCAGCTGGTTAAGGAAATACGTCTGGTCTTTATTTTCATCAAGGCCGCGGAGCATTTTATATTCCCCATCCCTGAATTCTACCTGGGCGTAGTGGCAGGTTGCCAGGTAATCCGCGCCAAGTTTTATGGCATGCTCTAAAAATGCCTTGAATTTAATTTCTTTGTTACACATGACATCGGGATTCGGAGTTCTTCCCGCTTTATATTCATCCAGGAAATAGGTAAACACCTTTTCCCAATATTGTTTTTCAAAATTCACAGCATAATAAGGGATGCCAATTTGATTGCATACCCGGATCACATCGTTGTAGTCCTCAGTCGCAGTGCATACTCCATTTTCATCCGTATCATCCCAGTTTTTCATGAATATACCGATAACATCATAGCCCTGCTGCTTTAATAAAAGAGCCGCAACAGAGGAATCCACCCCTCCGGACATGCCAATAACAACCCGTGTATCCTTAGGATCCTTCTTTTCCATAAATTTCACCTCACATTACAGCAAAATAGCCTAGAGTTTATTTTTTCAAGCGGTTAACAATTTTCGCCGTTTCCTCTGCAGCTTTTAGTACTTGATTTTCGTCAGTACCAAGGCCGAAGCTAAAACGGATCGAATTGATTAGACGCTCGGACTGTTTTCCAAACATAGCAACAAGAACATGTGAAGGCTCAATGGATCCAGCAGTGCATGCTGATCCACTTGAAACGGCAATGCCTGCCAAATCAAGGTTTACGAGCATCGCTTCAACATTTGTCCCGGGAAAGCTTAAGTTTAATACATGGGGCAGTGAATTATCAAGTAATCCGTTCAGCTCAAAATCCACGCCTAGCTGCTGAAGCTTTTCAATAAATATTTCTTTATACTGCCGGTATGCTTCCCTTTTTATTTCCTGGTCCTTCTGCGCAATGAGAACCGCTTCCCTGAAGCCAGCAATCGAAACAGTATTTTCCGTTCCTGCACGCCTCTTTCTTTCCTGTTCACCGCCAAACAGACGCTGTGACAGCTTTACACCATCTTTGGCATAAAGAAATCCCATTCCCTTTGGACCATTAATTTTGTGGGCGGACACCGACATTAAATCAATCAGGCACTCCGTTACGTCAATTTTCTCAAGACCGTAAGCCTGGACAGCATCTGTATGGAATTTAGCCTGGTGTCCCTGTAATAGCTCGCCGATTTCCCTAATTGGCTGAAGAGTTCCTACTTCATTGTTTCCATACATAACTGTAACCAGAATCGTATCATCCCTAAGAGCGGCACTTAAATCATTAACAGAAATTCTCCCTATTTTATCCACCGGCAAATAGGTAACCTCATATCCCATTTTCTCGAGCTTTTGGCACGTATGGAGGACAGCATGGTGTTCGATTTGTGTAGTAATAATATGCTTGCCGTTAGACTGATACGCTTCGGCCACACCCAGGATGGCAAGATTATCCGCTTCCGTCCCTCCGCCTGTAAAAATAATTTCATTCTCTTTTGCTCCAATGCTTTTTGCAAGCGTTTCTCGGGAAGTATCAAGCAGGCTGCGAGCTTCCCGCCCAAAAGAATGGATGCTGGAAGGATTGCCAAATTGCGAATTCATCACTTCCATCATTTTTTCAATTACCCTTGGATGCATCGGTGATGTCGCTGCATGGTCCATATAGATCCGTTCCACATAAATCACCTTCTTTATTTTTCATTAATTCTATTTTCGACTAAATATAAAACATATAAGCGTCCGATTCTCCATCTTCACTATGGCTGGCCAAATCCTCTAGGGTTGTATTATCTAGAACATCCTTAATTGCATCGCGGATGCGGATCCAAAGCTCCCTTTTTGCGGGCTCTTCATCTTCAATTCCTTCGACAGGGCTTATTGGCCCTTCAAGAACACGAATCACATCCCCAGACGTGATCTTTGAGGGAAGATCGCTTAGAATATATCCTCCATATGCCCCACGTACGCTTTTAACCAGTCCAGCATTTCTAAGCGGAGCGATCAGTTGTTCAAGATAATGCTCTGAAAGGTCGTTTGCCTGGGCGATAGCCTTAAGTGAAATTGGCCCTTCCCCATACTTTCTTGCAAGTTCTATCATTATAGTCAGGCCGTAACGGCCGCTTCGTTGAAATTTTCATCGTTCTACACCCCTACTCAATTCTTCATCTGATACTGTCAATGAAGTTTGTTTTCTCTTCTTAACTCTATTTAGAATCCTGCTTACAAGCCTGTCACACTGCGGAAGCGCAAGGCCTGTTAAGGGACCGATTAAGACACTGAATAATATGGTTCCCCAGTTCACAGGACCTCCTAATCTCCAGCCAATAACCAGCACCAGTAATTCAATGACACCTCTGACGTTTCTTACCTTCCATCCGGTTTTAACGGTTAGAGCCAGCATTAAGCTGTCTCTTGGCCAGTACCCAGGTTTGCTGATATATAAATGCACATTCCATAAGTCATCAAAATTATTCCAGAAATAAACATGGCTAATTTCCCGATAATGGCAGAGGGAGTTGTCATAAAAGGAAGCAGCATATAGAAATCAATAAATACACCGACAAGGAGCATATTTAAGAATGCGCCAATATGCGGGATTTCTCTTGATAGCACTGCTGCAAGAGTTAAAATAAGGATCCCCATGATGACAGACCAGCTTCCAATCGTTAAACCAAAATGTTTAAACAGGCCCACATGAAGAATATCCCATGGTGTAGCCCCGAGATTGCTTTTAATTAAGAATACAATTCCAAGAGACATCACTAATAATCCAATAAAGTAGACGAGAAACCGAAAGCCGATTTGCCCCGTTCTATTTTCCAGCATATTCATCCTGCTCTCTCATGAAATGACCCTAATTCCATTAAATTTTATCAAAATCCATAGTAATTTGATAGGCATTTGAAATTATAGCATATTTCTTTGTCCATATGAATTCATCCAGAACTTTTACGGCAGCTATCATTTCCTTTAGGAAAGTAAATTCCTCTTAATATCCTTTTAGTGGATAAAATGTTATGGTTAAAGTGTTACTGTGACCATGTTAAAAATGGAGAGATTGCATATGCAGCAAAAACCTTTAGCCTTTCGTATGCGACCCCGGACTATTGAAGAAATAGTCGGACAGCAGCATCTCGTGGCTGACGATAAAATAATTGCCAGGATGGTAAAGGCAAAACAGCTTACATCGATGATTCTATATGGGCCGCCCGGCATTGGCAAAACTTCCATTGCCAGCGCAATTGCGGGGAGCACCAAATACGCGTTCCGGACCTTGAATGCAGTTACAAGCAATAAAAAAGATATGGAAGTTGTTGCTGCAGAAGCAAAAATGTCTGGTAAAGTAATTCTGCTGTTGGATGAAGTGCACCGGCTTGATAAAGGCAAACAGGATTTTTTACTCCCTTTTTTGGAAAATGGAATGATCGTGTTAATTGGAGCTACAACCAGCAATCCGTATCACGCTATAAATCCGGCGATTCGGAGCCGATGCCAGATTTTCGAACTCAAGCCTTTGACTCCTGATGAAGTAAAAACAGCTTTACTCAGGGCAGTTAATGATGAAGAACGTGGCTTTGGAAAGCTAAAGCTTCAAATATCCGATGAAGCCTTAGAGCATTTCGCGGCAGCATCGAATGGGGATGTGCGCAGCTCACTGAATGCACTTGAACTGGCTGTTCTCTCAACTGATGAAGACGGAGACGGGATCATTCATATCGATTTACATACCGCGGAGGAATGCCTGCAGAAAAAAAGCTTCACACATGACAAGGATGGGGACGCGCATTACGATGTCCTTTCCGCTTTTCAGAAGTCAATTCGAGGCAGCGATGTAAATGCAGCACTGCATTATATGGGAAGGCTAATCGAAGCAGGTGATCTGCCCAGCATCAGTAGAAGGCTCCTTGTAATATCTTATGAAGATATCGGACTTGCCAATCCGCAGGCGGGAGCACGGACACTCGCAGCTATCGAAACAGCCGAACGGATCGGTTTTCCTGAGGCACGGATTCCTTTGGCTAATGCCGTAATCGAGCTTTGCCTTTCTCCCAAATCAAATTCAGCCATATCAGCGATTGATGCCGCAATGTCCGATATCCATAAGGGGAATATTGGAGAGGTTCCTGATCATCTCAAAGATGCCCATTATAAAGGAGCAAAAGAACTTGGCAGAGGCACAGATTATCTGTACCCACATAATTACGATTCCGGCTGGGTGAAACAGCAATACCTGCCTAACAAATTAAAGAATCGCCAATATTACATTCCGAAAATGACAGGAAAGTTTGAACAGGCACTTTCTGCTGTTTATGAGAAGCTTTCAAAAAACAAGTAAAAGGCTGGCCGCAGTGGCCAGCCTTTTTCTATTGAAATTATTATGCAGCGACATCTCTTTTTTGGAATACATAAAAAGCGAGCAGCTGAAAAATTAGAAAATAGATGGCTAAAACCATAACTGAAAACGGAAGTGTCATACCCTCCACCATTGGGGTTCCTTCAAAGTACTGCATTAAATCGGTATTCGCAAACAAAACATATTTTGCCCATGAAAATTTTAAGGATAATAGATTCGTAATTTGTCCGCCCGTAAACATCAAAAAGATGGATAACCCAATGGCAAGTGAGCTGTTCCGGAATACGGAAGAAATCATGAAAGCCATCGTTGCCAGCATGATCATGCTTACTGAATTCAGGCCATAATAAATCATAAGATGAAGAATCATGTTTTGTTCTGTAACCTTGCCATTATAGTAATTCAGATATGGCGATGCCTTATCCGGTATATCAAATAATACCGCACCGATGGCAGTTGAATAGGCAAACAAAACTGCCAGAAGGAAAAGTGCAAATAAAAGGACCGCAATATATTTCGCTAAAAGAATTTTGGTTCGTTTAATCGGCCTAATCAGCAACAGCTTGATCGTTCCCCAGCTAAATTCACTGGCGACAATACCTGCGGACACAATAATCGTAAATAACCCTGCTAATTGAATCAATTGTGATGCATCAGTCACAAATCCCCATAATGAATATTTTTGTTCTGGTGAAATATGATGCTCCATACGATATTCATTAATTGTAATTTGTCTTTTTAAATAGTCTTTTTCAAGCCTGGAATTACTATTTTCGAGCTGTTTTTTGGAAGACTCTGTTTCCTGCTTTAATGAATGCTCCCATTGCGGATTGCCTGCTTTTTCATTTCCGCTCTCCTGGTACTTGATGAACCCTGCAGCAATTGAAGCGATGATTACGAGAATTCCGATCATCACGTATGTACCCGGTCTTTTAAAAATTTTCATCAGTTCATTTTTTACTAGATTAAACATGGACTGGAGCCTCCTTTTCACCTGTAACTTCAAGGAACCTGTCCTCCAGCGTTTTAGGCACTTCCTTTACTCCATAAATCTGAAGTCCACACTCCACCAGCATTTTTATAATCGCTGGTATGTCCTCCTTATTTAATTCAGCAGTAATACCATTTCTGGACCGTTTAAACGCAGTACCGGAAAATGCCCCTTCAAGCATGGCGATTGCCTCGTCAGCCGGGGTTACCTCTATTTCAAAAACGGTTTCCGTTCCTTGAACAAATTCATGGACGAGCTGAACATCGATCAGACGGCCGTTTTGAATAATTCCAATCCTGTCACACATCATTTCCATTTCAGATAATAAATGGCTTGATACGATGACTGCCATGTTTTTTTCTCTCGCCAAAAGGCGTAAATAATCACGAATTTCCCGAATGCCAGCCGGGTCCAGCCCATTAGTTGGCTCATCAAGAATTAAAACCTTCGGGTCATGCAAGAGACATTGAGCAAGCCCAAGTCTTTGCCTCATGCCTAGCGAGTAAGTTTTTACTTTGTCATGGATTCTGTCCGTTAAGCCTACCAATTCAACCGTTTCATCTATTTTTTCTTTTGTTATGCCTTTTGACATTCTCGCATAATGGACAAGATTTTCATATCCACTCATAAATTTATACATCTCAGGATTTTCGACAATCGCACCGACATGGCTGACAGCTTCTTCAAACTGGGTTTTAATGCTTGCTCCACCAATCGTGATGTCCCCTGAAGTAATCCCCATTAACCCGACAATCATTCGGATCGTAGTTGTTTTCCCCGCTCCATTGGGTCCCAGAAAACCAAACACTTCTCCCTTTTCCACCTTGAAGCTAATATCGTCTATAATCTTTCTTTTTTTAATCGTCTTAGTTACATTCTTTAATTCAACAATCGTTTCCAAACTGTTTCTCCTCTCATTTATATAACTTCCAAAACATTCCTTTTATAGTTTACCTTAAATGCTTTATTAAATCTAAAAAAATAAACTCCCCGCCTTTAATAACGGGGAGTCACTGTATTATTTATCCGATACTCGCATTATTTTTATCGATTTTAATAAGTCCCTCACAGTATAGCTCGCCATAATTAAGCCAGCAACTGATGGTACAAATGCATTTGATGAAGGAGGCATTTTCGCTTTACGAATTTCTGCATTGTCATTCCCAACTTCTTTACGAATCTCTTCGCGGATGACAATCGGGCTTTCATCCGAAAATACGACTGGTATACCCTTGCGGATTCCTTCCTTTCGAAGTCGGGTCCTGATAACCTTTGCAATCGGATCTGTATGTGTTTTAAAGATATCAGCAACCTGAAATTTTGTAGGATCCATTTTGTTTGCTGCACCCATGCTTGAGATTATCGGTATATTGCGCTGCAGACATTCCTTTATTAAATGAATTTTATAAGATATCGTATCAGAAGCATCAATGACATAATCGAGGCCATAGCTGAAAAACTCCTCATACGTTTCCTCTGTATAAAACATTTTTAAAGCGATGACTTCACATTCAGGATTAATGTCCATAATTCTTTCCTTCATCAGGTCAGCTTTTGGTTTGCCTATTGTAGATAATAGGGCAATGGACTGCCGGTTTACGTTTGTAATATCAACATTATCCTTATCCACAAGAATCAAGCGGCCTACACCTGACCTTGCCAGTGCTTCTGCAGCAAAGGAGCCTACACCGCCGATTCCCAATACAGCAACCGAACTGTTTTTTAATATTTCAAGGCCTCTCCTTCCCTATCGCAAGTTCATTACGAGAAAATTGATGCAGCATCTTATTCACTCCATTTTTTATATTTCAGCTCTTATTTGTTTTTTATTTACTTTTACCCGTTAAAAATATATCATACCTACTTATAAAAACAAGTACATCGATAGGATTAATATCATTAAAGTTAAAATAAAAACCTCCGGAAATCCGGAGGTTAAGTTTTTGAAATAAGGAAAGAGCCCCAATGGTGCCGTCCCAAGCTTCCTTCGTTTTGATCCTGCACCCAGCAGGTGGGTGTCCTGTTCCCAGACTTTATAAGTCCTCGTGATAGAGGCATTTATGCAGCTGGAAAACCTGGACTCCCGAAGAAATAATGTTGGTCAAAATTTCAGGTAAAAGAACGAACACTTCAGGACTCTTTGTAATTGGTTTCATCTTATCATAAAGCGAATATTCTTACAAGTCATCCACCGCAGGGAATTATTGACTTTTTATGACATTTAATGACAGGTGCAAGTCAGTCAATTGTGCTTCGGATACTTCACCAGGGGCATTAGTCAACAGGCAGCTTGCACTTGCTGTTTTAGGGAAAGCGATTGTATCTCTTAGGTTCGAACTTCCAGCCAAGAGCATTACCAATCGGTCAAGTCCCAATGCGATTCCGCCGTGCGGAGGCGTTCCATATTCAAATGCTTCCAGAAGGAATCCAAATTGAGCCCGTGCTTCTTCCGGAGAGAAACCAAGTATACTAAACATTTTTTCCTGGATATGGCGCTCAAAAATCCTTAAAGAACCTCCGCCAAGCTCATAACCATTAAGAACCAAATCGTATGCCTGTGCCCTTACCTTGCCTGGGTCACTGTCAAGAAGATTTAAATCCTCTCTAAACGGCATGGTGAAGGGGTGATGGGCTGCATAATAGCGCCCTTCTTCTTCGGCGTATTCAAGCAATGGCCAGTCAGTTACCCATAGGAAGTTGAACAGGCTTTGATCAATCAAATCAAGCTCTTTGCCCAGTTTCACCCTTAATGCTCCTAGCGCGTCTGCAACCACACTCTTCTTGTCTGCCACGAAAAGGAGCAAATCACCTGCTTCAGCCTCAAGTGCAGCTAGGAGGGAGTGTGCTTCCTCTTCCTGGAAGAATTTAGCGATAGGACCCTTCAGGCCATCGGCTTCTACCTTCAGCCATGCAAGACCTTTCGCTCCATAACGTCCCACAAATTCAGTTAATGCATCAATATCCTTACGTGAATACTTCTCAGCTGCAGCTTTTACAATGATCGCCTTTACCTGGCCCCCGTTTGCTACGGCTGCAGAGAAAACTTTGAAACCAGATTCCTTCACGATTTCGGAAAGATCGATAAGCTCCATTCCAAAACGAGTATCAGGCTTATCTGATCCGTATCGGCCCATTGCTTCATCATAAGACATTCGCGGGAATTTAGAATCAATCTCGAGCCCTTTTACTTCCTTCATAACCTTTTCCATCATTTTTTCCATTAGGATCATGATGTCTTCCTGGCTCATAAAGCTGGTTTCAATATCGATTTGCGTAAACTCCGGCTGGCGGTCGGCACGTAAATCCTCATCCCTGAAGCAGCGGGCGATTTGATAGTACCGCTCAATTCCACCGACCATGAGTAGCTGCTTAAACAACTGTGGGGATTGCGGCAATGCGTAAAATTCTCCTGGATGTACACGGCTTGGCACCAGGTAATCCCTTGCGCCTTCAGGTGTGCTTTTTGTCAGAATAGGTGTCTCAATATCCAAAAATCCTTCCGTATCAAGAAAATCTCTGATTGCCTTTGTCGCCTGATGGCGCATTTTCAACGTTTCAAAAATGACCGGACGGCGGAAATCCAAGTAGCGGTATTTTAATCGTACATCCTCTGACACATCTGCTTTATCAGATATAATGAAAGGAGGAGTTTTGGCTTCATTTATGATGCTGACTTTCTCAGCTGAAACTTCTATTTTTCCCGTTTTTAAATTCTCATTTATAGTTGAACCTTCACGGGCGATGACGGTGCCTTCGATATCAAGGACGTATTCATTGCGGATTTTTTCAGCTGTTTCCAGCGCTTCCTGTGATGTATCAGGATTAAATACAACTTGTACAACACCTGTTCTGTCGCGTAAGTCAATAAAGATTAATCCTCCAAGATCGCGTCGCTTTTGTACCCATCCCTTTAAGGTTACTTTTTCACCGATTGCTTTTTCTGTTACTTCTCCACAAAAATAGGTTCTGCCAAACATCATAATCCCCCTCTGTTATTGCATTTCCTGGAATGTATTAATAAATGAGTCAAGCCCGGCTTCCACTTGTTCCCCAGTAGCCATATTTTTTATTGTAATCACTTTCTTTTTAAGCTCGTCGTCTCCAAGAACAGCAACGAATTTTGCTTTAAAACGGTCAGCCGCCTTGAATTGTGCTTTAATTTTCCTGTCCAGATAATCTCTTTCAGCGGAAAAACCAGCCATTCTCAGCTGCTGAAGAAGCCCTACGGTATAATCCTTGGCTTCCTCGCCGAGTGCAGCCAAATAGCAGTCTATTCCTTCATCAGAATTAAGTTCAACACCTTCTGCATTAAGTGCTGCTATAAAGCGTTCAATACTTAAAGCAAAACCAATTCCCGGGGTTTCAGGACCTCCAAGATCTTCTGCCAACCCATTATAACGGCCTCCGCCGCAAAGGGTGGTAATTGCACCAAAGCCCTCTGCATCACTCATAATTTCAAATGCGGTGTGATTGTAGTAATCCAGTCCGCGCACGAGATTCGCATCAACAGTAAAAGGAATCTCTAATAGCGTCAAATACTGCTGCAATTTCTCAAAATAATTCTTTGAATACTCATTAAGGAATTCGAGTATTGAAGGTGCCGATTGCATTAAAGGATGGTCACGATCCTGTTTGCAGTCAAGAATTCTTAACGGGTTCTTCTCCAGGCGGTTTTGGCAATCATGACAAAACTCTCCAATGCTTGGTTTAAAGTGATTGATCAAAGCATCCCTGTGAGCATTCCGGCTTTCTTTATCTCCCAGGCTATTGATAATTAGCTTGAGCTTTTTCAAACCCATTTCTTTATACAGGTTCATTGCAAGTGAGATTACTTCTGCATCGATTGCCGGATCATTGCTGCCGAGAGCCTCAATGCCAAATTGAACAAATTGGCGGAAACGCCCTGCCTGTGGCCGCTCATATCTAAACATTGGTCCCATGTAGTAAAGCTTAACTGGCTGGTTCGCAAACCCGAACATTTTTTTCTCTACAAAAGCCCTGACTGTCGAGGCAGTCCCCTCAGCCTTAGGGTTAAGCTCCTCTTGCCTTTGTCTTCAAAGGTATACATTTCCTTTTGGACTATATCTGTTGTGTCACCCACACCTCTCAAGAACAATTCTGTGTGTTCAAAAATGGGGGTCCGAATTTCACGATATTGATATTTTTCACATAACTCACGTGCTTTGTTTTCAATCGCCTGCCATTTTTCTACTTCACCCGGCAGAATGTCCTGTGTTCCTCTTGGTATACTAATCGCCATTTTAGGAGTTCCTCCTCTAACATGAAAAATATATGTACTGTTACAGCCAATTGCTAAAGTGCCTTGATTTTACGCAAACTACCTTAAAAAAATAAAAAAACCCCCATCCCTTGTATAATACAAGGGACGAGAGTTTTATTTTCCCGTGGTGCCACCCTAGTTGAAGGCAAAAAGCGCCTCCCGCTCGAAACAGTTAACGCCTGTTTACGTTCCCATCCTAGTAAAGTTTCCTGGTTCAGACAGAAGCCTACGGAGTGTTCATTCATTAAGTCAGCATGCAGAAATGCTTTCAGCCAAGGCATTTCCTCTCTGTACATGTGGGGCTTAACTACTGTGCTCCATCATTGGTTGTTTTTATAGGTTATTTTATTTATATAATGATACGGAGCGGCCAACCAATTGTCAAGAGTGAAAAAATTATGATCGTTCCAAATGTTTTTTTAACTTGCGGACGTCCCGAATAGTCAGCCCAAATTCTGATGCCAGTTCAAATGTTCCTGCATTTTGCTCCTTCTGGATAAAATCATGGAAATCAACACCGAAGATACGGCTGCCGCTTGATTGTGAATGCATACCCTTTTCACTTGCCCTCATGTTCTCACCTGCCATCCGTTGTCTTTCCTTTTATTCTTTCCAGCTCAGGGAAAAAAATTTCAATTAAAAGAAAAATTAGCGGATTCATGTCCTACCTTATTACTAATTGGCCAATTTTAGCAGAAAAGGAATGATTTTGAGCAAATTTTCAGCTAAAATGATAGGAAGCGATAAAAGGAGGGAGCACATGCAGAGAAAAGTAGCTATTTTAATAGCATCCGCAGCTTTGTTTTTTGGCGCTTTTGCTCCTCAGCCAAAAATCCTGGCATCAAGCGGCTATGTAACAATAACTGCTGATCAATTGAATGTCCGTCAAGGACCCGGCCTTAGTTTCCCAGTTGTAAAGCAAGTGAAAAACGGAGATAATTATCCCATTTTATCAGAAGAAGGACAATGGTTTAAAATTGATCTCAAAAATGGGCAAAAGGGATGGGTAGCCAATTGGTTTGCCGAAAAGAAAAAACCTGCCGAACCCCAAAAATCGAATTTAGTTTCTGCCACAAGCGGCACCGCAAATTCTGATGGGCTCAGAGTGAGAAAGGGACCTGGGACGAGCTTTCGAATCGTCAGTTCCTTGAAAAAAGGTCAGAAAGTCAATGTATTGGAATCCAATGAGAATTGGCTTAGAATTTCAGGCACATTTGGTGAAGGCTGGGTTTCAAGGGAGTACATCGACCTTCAGCAAAGCAGCAAAGAAAATGACCAAGGCTCTGAAAAAGCAAAGGAAACTACAGGAATTATTACGGCAGACCTGTTAAATGTCCGGAACATTCCTTCCACTTCTGGAAAGCTGCTAGGAAAATTATCACAAGGCTCTAGAGTAAAAATATATTCGCAGCAAAAAGAATGGGTTGAAATTTCATTTTCAAACAGTAAAGCATGGGTAACATCTGAATTCATCGAGATCCAGGATGATGGACAGCCAAAAGAATCTGGCAGCACAGGAAAGCCAATCGGCAGTGTCATCGGGACGGTAACAGCGACTTCTTTAAATGTCAGGGAAAGCTCTGCTTTAAATGCAAGAATCATCGGGTCAGTAACAAAGGGCCAGCGTTACAGGATTGTCGAAGAAGAGAATAATTGGTCAAAAATCGAATTGAAACCCGGCCAATATGGCTGGATTGCAGGGTGGTATCTTGATAAATCTGTTCAGGAAAGTCCTTCTCCTGAAGAACAGGATGTAAAAGGGAGTGCAGTAACCGTCCTTCAGAGTGGTACCAATATTCGAAAAAGCCCGAATTTACAATCCGATGTCATTTTACGGGCAAACAAAGGGCAAATTTATGAGATTAAAAGCATCCGTAGCAATTGGTATGAAATCAAACTAACCAATGGATCCAGCGGGTTCATTGCTGGGTGGCTTGTATCTGTCAGCGGTTCTGCACCTCGCATAGAAAAACCTGGAGCAGAAGCACATCTTAAAAACAAAACGATTGTACTTGACCCCGGTCATGGCGGAGAAGACAGTGGGACGATCGGGACAAAAGGAACACTTGAAAAAGATTTAACAATCCGGACAGTCATGCTATTATTTAATAAATTAAAAGCAGCCGGTGCAAATGTGATCCTTACCCGCAACAACGATACATATATTTCCTTGCGTTCCCGTGTCAGTACCTCACATTATCATGCTGCCGATGCATTTGTAAGCATCCACTATGACAGCAATACGAATAGAAGCGTACGCGGTTCGACCGG
The DNA here is from genome assembly GCF_030915465.1 of Neobacillus sp. PS3-34. Classification (GTDB taxonomy): domain Bacteria; phylum Bacillota; class Bacilli; order Bacillales; family Cytobacillaceae; genus Neobacillus_A. The sequence continues at coordinate 3,572,657 of NZ_CP133267.1, read as the reverse complement.
TTATTACTACCATGATTATCAAAAACCGCTCGCTGAAGATCTTTACTCTACATTGTCACAGCAAACAGGCCTTAAAAATAGAGGCGTACGTTTTGGTGACTATCATGTATTAAGGGAAAATAAACAGAGAGCAGTTTTACTGGAATTGGGGTATTTAAGCAATCCAGAGGACGAGATGCTGGTAAACTCCGGGCAATTTCAGGAAACGGCTTCAACCGGAATTTACAATGGGCTTGCACGATTCTTTAAAGATAATTAAAAGGCATGCACCGTCTTGGTGCATGCCTTTTATTCTGCCTTGGGAAAATCTGAAGGTGATATCAAATTTAGCTGCGGCTTTCAATAATTAACGTAACAGGTCCGTCATTGACAAGCTGTACATCCATCATCTCTCCAAATCGGCCTGTTTCAACCTTTAAACCCTTTTCGCGCAAAAGATCATTAAACGCTTCATAAATGCCTTCAGCCACTTCGGGACGCGCAGCTTCCATAAAATTCGCCTTCTTCCTTTACGGCAATCACCATATAAAGTAAATTGCGAAACAGATAGAATATCTCCGCCTACATCCAATAAGGACAAATTCATTTTACCGGATTCATCCTCAAAGATACGCAAATTCGCAATCTTTTCAGCTAAGAAAGCAATATCCTTTTCCGTATCATCATGTGTAACACCAACTAACAGGACAAGTCCTTGATTGATTTGACCAATAATTTCACCATCAACTGTGACACTTGCCCTTTTGCTGCGCTGTATAACAACTTTCATTTTTAAACTCCTTAATTCATAATCCTGCGGACAGAATAAATATCGGGGATCTGCTTAATACGATCGACCACTTTCTGCAAATGATTTACGTTGTGAATGGCAATCGACATCATGATAGTAGCCATCTTATTCCGGTCGGATTTTCCTGTAACGGCTGAAATATTCGTTTTCGTCTCGTTAACCGCCTGCAGAACCTCATTTAAAAGCCCTCGTCTGTCATAACCGCTAATCTCGATATCAACATTGTATTCTTTGCGATCATTTAAGGATGTTTCCCATTCAACGGGGATCAATCTCGTCTGTGCTTCATTTGTATCGATATTCGGGCAATCCGAGCGGTGCACAGATACCCCTCTTCCCTTCGTGATAAATCCGACAATTTCATCTCCCGGCACAGGGTTGCAGCATTTAGATAAGCGAATTAGCAAATTATCGATACCTGATACACGGACGCCAGATTCGCGTTTTTTTACAGGTGCAAATGATTTTAAATCCGTTACTGCCTGCGCAATACTTGCTTCCTGCTCCTGGTCACGCTTTTTCCGCCACTTTTCGGTCAGCCTGTTTGCAACCTGCAGAGCGGTGATGCCATTGTACCCTACCGCAGCATACATATCTTCTTCGTTTGTGAAATTGAACTTCTCCGCCACTCGTTTCATGTTCTCAGGAGTGATGATCTCTTTTAAATCAAACTCCATCGCACGGATTTCCTTCTCGACAAGCTCTTTACCTTTATCAACATTTTCATCGCGCCGCTGCTTTTTGAAAAATTGGCGGATTTTATTTTTAGCCTGTGAGGTTTGAGCAAGCTTCAGCCAATCCTGGCTGGGTCCGTAGGAATGCTTAGATGTCAGAATTTCAACGATATCCCCTGTTTTCAGCGTATAATCAAGGGTAACCATTTTGCCGTTCACTTTGGAGCCAATGGTTTTGTTGCCTATTTCAGAGTGAATTCGATATGCAAAATCGATAGGAACAGAACCGGAAGGCAGCTCAATTACGTCACCTTTTGGTGTGAAAACGAACACCATATCGGAAAATAAATCAATTTTTAACGATTCCATAAATTCTTCAGCATTTGCTGTATCATTCTGAAATTCTAGTATTTCTCTGAACCATGTCAGCTTTTGCTCAAATGTAGAACTGTCACTGATCGCTTTTCCTTCTTTATCCGCCAATGGGCAGCAATACCGAATTCAGCAATCCGGTGCATTTCTGTTGTCCGAATCTGGACCTCCAGAGGGTCACCCTTTGCGCCAATCACGGTCGTATGCAGGGATTGGTACATATTGGGCTTTGGCATCGCGATATAATCCTTGAAACGTCCAGGCATTGGTTTCCAGCAGGTATGGATAATTCCCAAGACGGCATAACAGTCTTTGATGCTGTTGACCACAATCCGGACAGCAAGCAAATCATAGATTTCCGTGAACTGTTTATTTTGCAGCACCATTTTACGGTAGATGCTGTATATATGTTTAGGTCTTCCTGACAGCTCTGCCTTAATTGAAACCTCGCCCATTCTTCCACGGACTTCTTCAATGACGTCTTCCAGATATTGCTCCCGTTCAGCCCGTTTCTTTTTCATCAGGTTTACAATCCGGTAGTATTGCTGAGGATTTAAGTATCTTAAAGCCGTATCTTCCAATTCCCACTTAATCTTTGAAATTCCGAGGCGATGTGCCAGCGGTGCAAAAATTTCCAGTGTTTCGTTGGATATCCGCCGCTGTTTTTCAAACGGAAGATGCTTGAGTGTCCTCATGTTATGAAGCCTGTCGGCAAGCTTAATCAATATGACCCTTATATCCTGGGCCATTGCCACAAACATTTTCCTGTGGTTTTCAGCTTGTTGTTCTTCATGCGATTTATATTTAATTTTTCCTAACTTCGTCACTCCATCGACAAGCATAGCCACTTCATCATTGAAGGCAGTTTCAATATCTTTTAATGAAACCTGTGTATCTTCAACGACATCATGTAGAAAACCGGCAGCTACTGTGGAAGGGTCCATTTCCAGGTCAGCTAGTATTCCGGCTACCTGAATGGGATGAATGATGTAGGGCTCCCCTGATTTTCTATATTGTTCACGATGAGCCTCGCTGGCAAATTCATATGCCTTCTTTACCATTTCAACATTCTCATCGTTTAAATAGGCTCTGGTTTTGTCGATGACTTGCTCGGCGGTTAGCACCTGATCATTCGCCATAAAATCACCTTTATTTCCGTGTCATTTTTCCCGGTACTTACAATGGCCTTAATAAGAAAAATAAATCCATTGAAGCAGCCTTTGATTAATCTATTAAATGTCATCCAAGATCAACCTGTTCCATGTTGATTATCTTTTATAAATTAGAATGATTGTTACTATTATCGAAAAAAAAAGACAAGATGTAAAGGGATTGTCAACATTTTTCATGGATTACCAAAAAAAATGTCGAAATTTGCATTAAAAAAGTATAAATAAAGGGGGCACCCGCTCATTGAGTGCCCCCGTTCATCATAGCTTAATATTGCATTAATGTCAGGATATCATATCCATCCAGCTTTTTTCTTCCATCCAAATAGGACAGCTCAATCAGAAAAGCTATACCTGCCACAATACCGCCCAATTCCTCCACCAATTGAATTGTCGCTTCAATTGTTCCGCCGGTTGCCAGCAAATCGTCCGTAATCAGAACGCGCTGGCCTGGCTTAATTGCATCCTTGTGGATGGTTAAAACATCCGAGCCATATTCAAGGCCATAGTTTACTTTTACCGTTTCACGTGGAAGCTTTCCTTCTTTGCGGACAGGAGCAAAGCCCTTCCCAAGGGAGTATGCAACCGGGCAGCCAATAATAAAGCCGCGTGCTTCAGGCCAACAACGAGATCAATGTTTTTTTCTTGCGCATAAGCGACGATCTGGTCTGTCGCGTATTTATAAGCATCACCATTATCCATCAATGTTGTGATGTCCTTAAATTTGATTCCTGGCTTTGGCCAGTCGGGTACGATTGTTATGAATTGTTTTAAATCCATTCTTCTATTGCCTCCTCAGGTTCAGCTGACTCTTGAATGACTTTATCAAACCAGCCCTTTAATTGCTGATATGAAGAATATAGCAATTCTTTTTCGAGGCTATATTGCGCCTGTTTGGACTGGTAGGTTGTTGAGTCAGATAAGTCACGCTTTTGCGTTTGATTACTTATAGTTATAAATCCATTGTTTATTGTAACAAAATCAAGTTCAAAAAACACCTGTGACATAAAATCGACTGTTTCTTTGGACCAGCCCCTATGTTTAGCAAGGTCATCCCCGCTTCGCTTCAAATCAAATCGCCGTTTTTCAACAAAAATCCGTAAAACCATTTAAAATGCTCCCTTGTCGGCAGGGTACTGAAAAAGTCGCTTGTTTCTTTATATAAAAAAGCGTAAATTCTTGATGGTTCCCGGTCCTTCACTAACGTTTCAAGAAGTTTAATTGCAGGCGGCATGTCAACGAGGACAAGGTTTGCATCGTTTATTTCCAGTTTGCGTGCTTCTTCAACGGTTTGAATATGAATCACTTCACCGGATAGTGTGTCCGCCAATTTTTGAAAAAGATTAGTATTAAAAACCACGCTTTTCCGATTTTCAGCAGGAACGAGTTCTTCCAATTTATTAAGTCTCTTGACACCCCGAAAGTCAAACAGCTGCCATTCATTAACAGCCATATCCTGTATAAAAATTTGCGGTTTACGGATATTATTCCACTCATTTATTGATAACTCCCCAATCACAGATACACTGGAGGAGGGTGAAATATGGTCAGCCAGCGGGCCCATTCCAAAACCGATACCGTCAAGGGATGCCCCCTCTTTCGCCATTAATAATTTGAGATGGGTCTGTTCACTGCCTATTTTCTTTATGGAGGAAATCTCCGCATTATTGAGCAGGATTTTTGGTTTTGGGTTGTCCATTCCAAAAGGTGCAAGAAGGCTCATTTCTTCCAGGACAGGCAAATCAATTTTTTGAAGTTCTATTTCACTATCGAGCAAGGTAACTGGCACAAAGTCCTCTGGAGCCATCTGCTCATCTGCCAATCTGTTTAAACGGGCTCTTAACTCTGAAACATCATCCAGCTTCAAGGTCATTCCTGCCGCCATTGGATGCCCCCCAAAATGAGGCAAAATGTCCCTGCAGGTTGATAGATTTTTAAATAGATCAAAACCATTGATACTTCGTGCGGACCCTTTGGCCAGTCCTTTTTCGCTGTCAAAGCTCAGAACAATCACTGGGCGGTAAAACTTATCAACAAGCCTTGAGGCGACTATGCCGATTACGCCAGCATTCCATCCTTCCCTGCCAATGACAAGAACCTTATTACTTTCAGCAGGAAAATGCTTCTCGACTTCCTCAATAGCCTCAGCAGTAATGGAGTTGACGATTTTTTGCCTTTCTTTATTCAATGCATCCATTTCCTCAGCCAAACTTTGCGCTTCATAAGGATCATCTGTCAGCAATAAATGAACGGCAAGATCAGCCGTTTCCAGTCTGCCGACCGCATTTATCCTCGGTGCAAGAGTGAATCCGATTGTTTCTTCATTTATGGATTGCGTCTCAACGCCTGCCATTTTGAAAATAGCTTTCAATCCAATATTTTGTGTGATTTTAAGCTTTTCAATTCCTTTTTTGGCTATTAGTCGATTCTCACCCTTAAGCGAGACTAGATCGGCTATGGTTCCTATGACGGCAATCTCAAGTAAATGTTCTGGAAGATTTCCATATAGGGCATGGGCTAACTTGAATGCTACACCAACACCTGCCAGCTCCCGAAAAGGATACATGCTGTCTTCCAGTTTCGGATGAATGATTGCCAAGGCATCCGGCAATTCAGGACCAGGTTCATGGTGATCCGTAATAATTAAATCTGTTCCAAGCTCTTTTGCTACATTTGCTTCGTGAACGGCAGCTATTCCTGTGTCGACTGTGATAATTAATTTAATGCCATTCTCGGCAGCATTCCTGAATGCCATTTCATTCGGCCCATATCCTTCAGTAAATCGATTGGGTATGTAAAATTGTACATTTGCCCCCAAATCGCGCAAAGTGATCATCAAAACCGATGTGCTGCTTACACCATCAGCGTCATAATCACCATATACAAGAATAGGTTCCTGTTTTTCAATTGCATCCTTTATTCTCAAAACGGCTTTGTCCATGTCTTTTAATAAAAACGGATCATGGAATTCATTATGTCCAAATAAAAAATACCGTGCAGAATCGACGGTATCCAATCCACGATTTACAAGCATCGATGCCACTACGGGCGCTATATTCAATTCACTTTCAAGAGCTTTAACTTTTTGTTGATCGGATTGGCGAACAATCCATCTTGTTTTAGACTTTAACATACGTTCACCCCTCAGCTTTCTTATTATACAGGAGCACGTACCTGCTTTCAATGAAAGAAAAATGAAGGACCCGGTAATTAATGCAAAAAAAAACCGCAGGAATCGTTCCCGCGGTTTTCCTTATGCATCTTAAACTTGAGGCTGATCAGAATATACTTTCTTTTCCTTCTCCGTTTTGATTACGCCTTTATTCTTAAGTTCTCTCCCTTTCAGGACAACCCATAATGAAGATGCGACGAATACAGACGAATACACCCCAACCACAAGACCAACTAGTAAAGCAATAGAAAAGTTATTAATGGCATGGCTTCCAAATATCATCAGCGCAACAACGGTAATTAATACAGTTAGTACCGTGTTAAGGGAGCGTGTCATTGTTTGACGAATACTTGTGTTTACGATATCTGTAATGTCCTTGAATGTTTTAATACGCTTTTTCTTATGCATGTTTTCACGGACACGGTCAAATGTAACGATAGTATCATGAATCGAATAACCGACGATCGTTAAGACAGCAGCTATGAAATTCAGATCCACTTCTAATCTGGTAATACTGAAAAAAGCGACCATAAAGAATGCGTCATGAAGCATGGCAGCAATTGCGGCAATGGCCATAGACATTTCGAATCGAATGGACACGAAAATGATAATACCAATTGATGCTATTAAAAGTGCCATAACTGCATTCTTTGCAAGCTCTTTTCCTACAGTTGGTGAAACAGTACTTATACTTGGGTCCATGCCGAATTCTTTTGTAAAGTCTGATTTTAATTGGGCAATCTCATTTTTCTTTAAAACTCCAATAAAACGTGCTGCACCTATTTCATTGTTTTTTCCTGAAATAACAATATCATCCGTCTTCATCCCATGTTTTTCAAAAGCACTTTTTAATTCTTCTGTGGTAAGCGGTGTTTTAGATTGGACTTCAACTCGAGTACCACTAGTAAAATCAATAGCCAGATTCAAACGGAAAATAATCAAGATAATTAAACCTAATGTGATCAGAGTTCCGGAAACTATGAAAAAGAGCTTTCTCTTTTTCGCAAAATCGACCTTGTCAAATCTAGTTGGAAGATCAAGGGTATCAAAATGTTCTGAAAGAGTGTGAATTTCAGATTGCTTGACGCCAAACCAGCTAGGTTTTTTATCAAAGAAACGACTGTTTACCCATAATCCGAGCAATAGGCGTGATCCGTAAACTGCTGTCAAAAAGCTCATTGCGACACTCAAAATAAGCATGGTAGCAAAACCTTTTACAGAACTTGTCCCATAAAAGAATAATACACTCGCTGTCAAAATCGTTGTCAGGTTGGAATCAAGTATCGATGTAAACGCATTTTTTTCACCAGCCTGGAAGGCGGATTTAATCGATTTTCCAACTTTAATTTCTTCTTTAATCCGTTCATACGTAATAATGTTCGCATCAACTGCCATACCTATACCGAGTATAATGGCCGCTATTCCTGGAAGGGTTAAAACACCATTCATCCAGTCAAAAATCAATAAAATTAAATAAATATAAATACTCAATGAAATCGTAGCGATAAATCCAGGAAAACGGTAATAAAAAATCACAAACGCATAGATAATTAAAACACCGATAATCCCTGCTAGAACTGTATCATGAAGTGCCTGTGTTCCAAATTTAGCACCAACAGATGTAGAGTAAATTTCATTTAATTTAACAGGAAGAGCTCCCGCATTTAACAGTGAAGAAAGGGTCTGTGCTTCTTTGGCAGTGAAGTTCCCGACAATCGAAACGGTATCTTGGTTAAATACTTCTTTAACAGTTGGTGCTGATAAGTATTTAGGATCTTTCTTTGCTACTTCAGTTTTAAACGAATCCTTGCCCTTAACATAATCCATCCAAATAACGAGAACATTATTTGGTGCCATATTAACAATTTCCTGTGTTACTTTACGGAACTTGTCCGCGCTTTTTAGCTTAAGTGAAACGCTTGGCTTTCCGTTTTCGTCAAAGGACTGTTTTGCACCGTTCTGTGCCAAATCAGTACCATCCATCATCAGACGGTCATTGGCATCACGGAAGGAAAGATTCGCCTGTGTAGACAAAATCCTTCTTGCTTCATTTTGGTCCTCAACACCAGCAAGCTGGACGCGGATACGGTTTTTTCCTTCAATTTGGATGCTTGGCTCACTTACACCAAGTACGTTAATACGCCTATCCAGTGCTTCTGCTGTACTGGCCATAGTGTTTTTATCAATTACCTGGCCTTTCTTTGCAGGCTTCACTTCATAAAGGACCTCAAAACCGCCCTGCAGGTCCAAACCTAACTTAATATGTTTTACAATGTTTTTTGTGGTAACACCCATTGTGCTTCCCAGCAACAGGACTACCAGTAAAAATGCTACGATTCTACTGCGTTTAACCATTATGTATTGTTCCTCCTTAGGCTTAGAGCAAAGCTGTTCACTTCTTGAAATATTAAAAAGTCATTGGTTTCATTATGAAATAAGATGAAAAAGCTGTCAATTTCCTTAAAATAGAATAATGGCTTTTTTAAATGAAATTTTATTTCAACAGTTCTTTCAATTCCGCTTCGTTATCGAGTGAAAAATCTGATTTTTTCAACGATTCTATCGTGTTATAGCTTAAGTAATCGCTAACTTTTACAGAAAGAATTTCTTGAACTATTTCGTACAGCTTTTTCTCTTCCTTTGCTTTTTTCCACTTTTTCCTGATCAGGAAAGTCCAAAATTCTTCTACTGAGATAGAATCATATCCGTGAATACGGAATTCATCCAGCTTAGATTCCAAAGCAGGCCTTACAATAAATCGATAATGGTCATAAATATGGCCTGAATCCATAATGAGTCACTCCTCGCCAATTTTCCCTTTATTTTTGTCCTTCAAAAAGTAAACCTCTCTGTCATGCTTTGTCCACCATGTTGCATATAGTTAATTGTATATGATATCCACTATTTTGAGAAGGTGGGAAACGAATGTCAAAATTTTTAAAGGGGACAATCATCCTGCTTATAGCAGGGTTGATTACGAGGGTGCTTGGATTTATTAATCGCATCGTCATCGCCAGGTTTATCGGTGAAGAGGGTGTAGGGCTATATATGATGGCTTTTCCAACTCTTATTCTCGTCATTACCATTACACAGTTAGGCCTTCCAGTCGCCATTTCGAAAAATGTGGCTGAGGCGGAAGCAAGGGGCGATCATGCTGAAATAAAAAAAATATTAGTAGTATCCTTAGCTGCAACCATTTCTTTATCGCTCATTTTCACCCCAGCCCTCATTCTGCTAGCACCCTACCTAGCCAAAACACTCTTTACTGATCCCAGGACATATTATCCGTTGCTGGCCATTGCACCGGTTGTTCCGGTTATCGCCATTTCCTCAGTTTTGAGGGGGTATTTCCAGGGAAGGCAAAACATGAGGCCTGCCGCTGTGTCACAAACCCTTGAGCAGGTAGTCCGAATTTGCTTGATTGCAGTCATGACCAAAGCTTTTCTTCCGTACGGGATTGAATACGCTGCTGCTGCTGCCATGATATCTTCTGTAATCGGAGAGTTGGTTTCACTGATTTATTTAATGACAGCCTTTAAATTAAAGAAGAAATTTAAATTAAGAAAGAACTTTTTTCAATATGCACAATCAGGCAAGCAGACTTTCCAGGACTTAATGAGTATCGCCATTCCGACTACGGGCAGCAGGCTGATTGGTTCAATCGCCTGGTTCTTTGAACCGATTGTCGTTTCACACAGCCTTGGACTTGCCGGTGTAGCCGCGATAGCCGCTACCAGGCAGTATGGTGCCTTAACCGGATTTGCTATGCCATTGCTCCTGCTGCCATCCTTTGTAACCTACTCACTTGCAACATCTCTTGTACCAGCCATCAGTGAAGCTAATTCAAAAAATAATATGAAGCTGATTGAGTACCGCCTTCAACAGGCATTAAAATTTTCATTTTTAACAGGCGGACTAGCAGTGATTATTCTATACGTCCTTGCTGATCCATTAATGGAGCTTATGTATGGTTCCAAAAACGGTTCCCAGTTTATCAGATTAATGGCTCCTTTTTTTCTGCTATATTATTACCAAGGACCGTTACAGGCAGTTTTACAGGCTTTGAATCTTGCAAGAGCTGCGATGATTAACAGCCTGATTGGAGCAGTCGTGAAAACAGCTGTCATTTTTCTTCTTGCATCCCAGCCTGCTTTTGGAATTAACGGTGCAGCTTTAGGGATTATCATGGGCTTTGTTTTGGTCACCGTCCTTCATTTTGCAACCGTCTTAAAGAAAATCTCCTTTTCTTTTTACATAGGCGAATACCTAAAAAGCTTTTTCGTTATGATTTTGTCAGGATTGGCTGGCTATTGGCTGTTCGAGCACACTTTCCTTGAGGAGCACCTGGCCACCAGGGTACTATCGGCTACAGCGGTAATGTCGATACTTTACCTCATTCTAATCCTGTTATTAGGGCTGATTAAAAAAGACGAAATTAGCCGAATTCCCTGGATTGGCAAGCCTTTGTCAAGATGGGCTTTCAGGTGATAGGCAGACCTTAACTAATAATTACAAAAAAAAATAAACCCTGCTTCGAATTTTAAGCGGGTTTACTTTAGAGGTGCAAACATTATAAAACACCTATGAAAACGCACTTGAATTCAAGATATAATTCACAGTGCGTTTTTTATTGATTTATCAACATTCGGGCAAATTTTAATTGCTTATTTTGTCTTAATTCAGATAGTAAATCACAGGATATGAAATCCTTATTGGAGGGTGTGTGTATTATTAATTGAGTAACCAGTGCTATTAAAAATAAGCGGAGATTTTCCGGTTAGACTGCAGAATAGAGCTCGGTTCGGGGTATATAAGCGGAGGTTTTCCGATTAAGCAAAGCAAAATTAACCATTTTCACGTTTTTTGAGTCAATAGTCGGAATCTCTCCGTCTATTTAAGCTATTTTCAGTGCTATTTCTTAATTAAGAGGAATTACTCCGCTTATTGATCAAACTCGTTTTATCCTCTAAAGAACTTGTACAACTTACAGGTGCTTTAGTAAAAAAAGAAGGCTGTTTTCGTAAACTTTGTTGCTAATTAGAGTGAATTAGATGGTTGATAAAGAAGTTGATTGGAGCGGAAGGTGCGAGATCCTCGAAAATGCTATCGCATTTCCTTCGTGCGGTGTTGATTCTAGGGAGCTGATTCAACGTCCTGCGGGAGCAGTGGGACAGATGAGACCCCGCAGTCGCTTCAGCGACGAGGAGGCTCACCGCCCACCCCGCGGAAAGCGAGCATCCTGAAGCGGAAATCAACTACTATTAAAAACAACAATCTTTTAAAAAACAGCCAAAAAGAAAAATCAAAAAAGGCTTAGAGATATTTTCATCTCTAAGCCTTTTTGACTTTGAAGTTTATGTGATTTGCTATTTGATTTGGTCTGCGATTTACCGTTTTGTACCTTACAAGTAAACCAGTTGTCGAATTTGAAGCGGGGTTTTGTTTGCAAAGGAAAAAATCAATAATCTCCCTTACTGTTCATCTTTTATATCTACAAAAAAGCTGCCATTTTCAAAGCTGCAAAATGAAATATTTTTTATATCGCTGTAGCCTTTTTTTTTCAATTCCTGTCGCAGCCATAAATTTGTTTTTTGGATTCTTTTTAAATTTTCTTCCTGGACTGCCCCATCAATAATAAGCGGTATGGTGATGTCCCCATTTTTATCATTCATATCTTGCTGTCTTTCCATGACGGATAATTTTCCTGAAGATTCAAGAATCGCAAATTCTACATCTGCAATGCTGCGGATATCCTTTTCCCGCAATTGGAGAAGAAGATCATCAAAGTTGTAGCGCTGTTTCCTCATCGCATGTTCATCTATTTTTCCATTTTTAATGATAATACTCGGTTTTCCATCCACGATATCCCGAAATTTCTTACTTTTTAATGATAAAATTGCCAAGCCAATTTGAATTAGCATTAACAACACCATTGGAAGAATGGTAAATAAAATGGAATCCTTTGTATTCTCGATGGATACAGCCGCCATTTCTGCGATCATAATAAAAACAACCAGGTCCAATATGCTTAATTCTCCGATTTCCCTCTTGCCCATCATTCGAAAAATAATCAAGATGAGTGCATAAAAAACAATCGTCCTCAAAATAATGATTCCGTAAACTCCCATGTAATATCGCCCCTCACTTACTTCAGCTTTTATTTTCCACATAGATAGCAAAGAAAATAAGTGGGATTATTTTCCGTTTCTTCTTAGCCTTGGCTTTGAAAAATTTTGATTCTATTTTTATTTCTCCAGAATATGCTTGTACTAGGGATAGCTGTTTGCCTAGGCCCAATTCCCTTTGAAAGCAGCTAAAAAAGAAATTTGCCTGTAGGCATTGGTTGGGAGGGGACGAAAATCGAATCGAAAAGTATTGGATCATCTCTTTTGTACGGTTTGATTTTTATTTTTGTGTTTGCGGTAGCCAGCAGCCTGATTTTTTCATTAATCCTGCGATTTACTTCTGTCCGTGAAATTTCCTTGCAGTATATCGTTACGGCCGTATCTTTCATCGGCCTGTTCGGAGGAGGATTTTTATCTGGAGGCAAAGGGAAACAAAAGGGCTGGCTTGTCGGTGGTTTAACGGGATTAATGTATTCTGTCATCGTCTTTTTATTTCAATACCTCGGCTATGACCGTCTATTTTCCGGAGAACAAATCGTCTACCATGTTTGTTATATCCTTATTGCCATGATGGGCGGCATCCTGGGCGTAAATATTTCAACCAGTTCAAGAAAGACAGCATAATGAAAAAAGGAAGCCATTATCTGGCTTCCTTTTTCAGGTCTTATTTGGATAACTTATCCTCTGTCGCTTGAACAACATCACGAATTGCAGAACGGTCATATGTAAGACGGCTTCCATCACCGCATTTAATTACGACAGTGCTTTCATCAATTGCATCAACAAAACCATGTAATCCACCAATTGTTACTATTCTGTCACCCTTTTTAAGATCGCTTTGCATCTGACGCACAGATTTCTGGCGTTTTTGCTGCGGACGGATCAATAAAAAGTAAAACAGCACAAACATTAAGATTAATGGTCCTACTGTTCCTAAAAGTCCTCCACCCATTTCTTTCCCTCCTTTCAAAAAATATCTATTAGAAATTTTTAGCGTCAGGCTTATTGAAGCCATAACGTTCAAAAAATTCTTCCCTAAAATCACCCAGCCGGTCTTCACGAATTGCCTGTCTGACCTGCTCCATCAATTTTACCAGAAAGTAAAGATTATGGTAAGACGTTAAACGGATCCCAAATGTCTCTTCAGTGCGAATCAGGTGTCTGATATACGCCCTGCTATAATTTTTGCATGTATAGCAGTCGCAGTTCTCATCAAGCGGACCAAAGTCACGGGCAAATTTTGCGTTTTTAACTACAAGGCGGCCAGAGCTTGTCATCAGTGTACCATTTCTGGCAATTCTAGTAGGCAGTACGCAATCAAACATATCAATCCCGCGGATGGCTCCATCAATTAATGAATCAGGAGACCCTACACCCATCAAGTATCTTGGTTTGTTTGACGGTAATAAAGGCGTTGTGAACTCCAGAACCCGATTCATGACATCCTTTGGTTCTCCTACTGATAATCCTCCTACAGCATAGCCAGGGAAATCAAGTGAAATGAGGTCTTTTGCACTTTGTTTACGCAGTTCCTCGAATTCCCCACCCTGGACAATACCGAACAAACCTTGGTCCCCAGGACGCTGATGGGCATTGAGGCAGCGCTCTGCCCAGCGGGATGTACGTTCCACTGACTTTTTCATATAATCAAAGGTTGCCGGGAATGGCGGACATTCATCAAAAGCCATCATGATATCTGACCCAAGGGCATTTTGAATTTCCATCGCTTTTTCAGGTGATAAAAACAATTTATCGCCGTTCAAATGATTTCGGAAATGAACTCCTTCTTCCTCAATTTTACGGAAGTCACTTAAACTGAAAACCTGGAATCCGCCTGAATCGGTCAGAATCGAGCGATCCCAGTTCATAAATTTGTGCAGCCCGCCTGCTTCCTTAACTATTTCATGGCCACGTCAGCCATAAATGGTATGTGTTGCTCAAAATAATATTCGCACCCATTTGTTTAAGTTCTTCAGGTGACATTGTTTTTACAGTCGCAAGTGTCCCTACAGGCATAAAAACGGGTGTCTCGAACGATCCATGGGGAGTATGGACGATTCCCAGCCGGGCCCCGTCTGTTTACAGGTTTTTATTAATTCATAGCGTATTGCAGTCAAAGCTTTGTCTCCTTCCATTGTTGCATTTGCAATTGAATCTAGATAATCAGCATGGCATCGCCAAAGCTGAAAAATCTGTATTTCTCCTTCACCGCCGTATTATAGGCATGCAGGACGTTTTCCCTTCCAGCTAACGCACTGACGAGCATGATTAAAGTTGATTTAGGCAGATGAAAATTCGTCAGCATCCCATCAATCGCTTTAAATTGGTAGCCAGGATAGATAAAGATACTTGTCCAGCCGCTTCCTTCAACAAACATGCCATCATTCGCGGATGCTATTGTTTCCAGTGTTCTGGTTGAAGTTGTACCAACCGTAATGATACGGCCGCCTTCGCTTTTGACCTGATTCAGCAGGCGGGCAGTGCCCTCTGACATGATGTAAAATTCAGAGTGCATATCGTGCTCGAGAACATCCTCCACACTGACTGGCCTAAACGTGCCGAGGCCAACATGCAGCGTAATGAAGGTAACATGTACTCCCATTTCCCTTACTTCATTCAATAAAGACTCGGTAAAGTGCAGTCCTGCTGTCGGAGCTGCAGCAGACCCCGGTTCCCTTGCAAAAACGGTCTGATAACGGTCACGATCATCAAGCTGCTCTTTAATATACGGAGGAAGTGGCATTTCTCCTAATTTTTCTAATATTTCATAAAAAATTCCTTCATAATGAAACTTCAATGCCCTGCCGCCATGCTCGGAGGTTCCCGTGCAAACAGCCGTCAAAAGCCCGTCTCCAAAAGTAATTTCTGTACCTTCCTTTACTCTCTTCGCCGGCTTTATCAGCGTTTCCCATACATCGTCTTCGAGCTGCTTCAACAGCAATACCTCTATTTTTGCGCCTGTGTCGGCCTTTACGCCAAAAAGTCGTGCCGGCAATACTCTTGTATCGTTTAAGACAAGACAGTCCCCAGGTCTAAAATACGCTTTTATACTCGAAAAGGTTTCATTTTTTATTTCACCTGTTTGCTTGTCAAGAACCATGAGGCGGCTATCCGTCCGATTAGTTAACGGTACTTGTGCAATCAATTCTTCTGGCAGATTAAAATCAAACAAATCAACTTTCATATAGACACCCTATCTGTTCATTTTATCGCTTTTCTTAAAATTTGTTGCTTATTAATTTGCAGGTACTTCGATATTAAAATGGCTGTAAACCAGTTCTGTTACTACCCGTCCTCTAGGCGTTCTTTGCAGGAACCCAATTTGCAGAAGGTATGGTTCATACACATCTTCAATCGTTTCTGATTCTTCACCGATCGTAGCCGATATGGTTTCAAGGCCACCGGTCCTCCCCGGTATTTCTCTATTATCCCTAAAAGAAGCTTATGGTCTATATGATCTAGACCCAAACGGTCTACCTGCAATAATTCCAGCGCTTCGTTTGCCAGTATTACATCGATAATTCCATTTCCTCTTACCTGGGCATAATCCCTTACTCTTCGCAGAAGACGGTTGGCAATCCTCGGGGTCCCTCTTGAACGCCTGGCGATTTCAGCCGCAGCCAATTCGTCGATTTCAGTTTCAAGAAGGTCGGATGTGCGGACCACAATACTTTTTAATTGATCCTCCTTATAATACTCGAGCCTGCTTAAAACTCCAAATCTGTCGCGCAACGGAGCTGATAAAGAACCTGCCCTTGTTGTGGCACCGACAAGGGTAAATGGCGGCAAATCGAGTCGCACTGACCTTGCCCAGGCCTTTGCCAATCACAATATCGAGGCAAAAATCCTCCATCGCCGGGTACAATACTTCCTCAATGGACCGGGGGAGCCTGTGGATTTCATCAATAAACAAAACATCACCAGGCTCGAGTGCAGTCAATATCGCAGCAAGATCGCCAGGCCTCTCAATCGCCGGTCCAGAGGTAGTCCGAATATTAACTCCCATCTCATTCGCAATGATCGTCGCAAGTGTTGTTTTCCCAAGCCCAGGCGGACCATATAAAAGAACATGATCCAGTGTTTCCTGGCGAAGCTTCGCGGCTTCGATGAAGATACCAAGATTTTCTTTTACTTTATCCTGTCCGATATATTGTTTTAATGTTTGCGGTCGGAGGCTTTGCTCAAAGGTCAGATCCTGGAGGTTTGCTTCATTTGAAATAATCCTGTCTTCCATTCATATCACCTTATTTTAAAAGCCGCTGTAGGGCTTTTTTAATATATTGGTCAGTTGACAGCTGTTCTTTCTGTAATTCTGGAGAAATCTTTTTTATTTCCTTTTCAGAATAACCAAGTGCACTTAACGCTAAAATGGCTTCCTCAAAAGCTGACGCGCTTTCTGTAGATTTCACTTTGCTTTCTGCATTGAATAAATTCGGGAAAAAGTCAGGAACTATATTTTGAAGCTTTCCTTTTAAATCAAGGATCATCTGTCTCGCTGTTTTCTTCCCTACTCCAGGGAATTTTACCAGAAAGGCTTCATCCTCATTTTCAATTGCCTCGACAACCTGCTCAGGCTGGCCGGATGCCAGAATAGCCAAAGCTCCCTTTGGCCTATGCCTGTCACATTGATTAGCTTGGTAAATAAGGTCTTTTCCTCTCTTGTTTCAAAACCGTATAGGGACATTACATCCTCGCGAACATAATGGTAGGTATAAATGATGATTTGGTTTCCTATTTTACCTGAATAGATAAACGGATTGGGGGTGGCAATTTGATAACCGATCCCGTTATTCTCTATAACAATGTATTCCGGGCTGATGTAATCGACTTTGCCTTTTATAAATTCATACAACACGATTCTCTCCTCTGCTTTGCTGTACCTCATTCTATCATACCTTTTCTCAGTTGAAGAAGAAAATAGTTGCCAAGATGTTTATGATTTCTTTATAATGGGAAAGGTTCAAATTTTCTGACGGGGGTAAAACGAGAATGAAAAAACTACTAGCTCTACTTGCAGTACTTACACTGATTTTTTCAGTAGCTGGCTGTTCTTCTGATAAAACGAAGGACACAACAGTGAAGAAAGAAAACAAAAACGCTTTAACTGATCAAGTAAAAGCAAAAATGTATAATGCAATCAGAATGGCTGAAGGTAAATCAGCAACTGTTTACCAACATGATGTTGCTGCTGATGGTACAACTCCAATTTTAAATCCAAGTTTCGCAGATGAAGCTGCTGCTGAAACATTTTTAACAAAATATTATGGAGAAGACCTTGCAAAGCAAATCGTTGCCTATTACACAACAGGCAAGAAAACGGCTGAAGGACAAACGATTGTAAAAGCAGATCCTTTCTTCGCGCCATCATTCCTTGAAACAACGCAAAAGGATGCTACGTTTGAAGGCGATGCCAATAAAGGCACAGTTAAGACAACAGACCACGGAACATATACAGTTGAATTAAAAGATGGCAATTATATCGTAACAAGCTACCAAAAATAAATAAATGACTAGAAACCAACAAAGACCAGGCAGGATTGCCTGGTCTTTGTTGCGTTAATTTTTTGTTCCCGCTTCAGTCGAGTATTCCTTAAAACTTTCCAAAACATCAACATATCGGTCTTTCGTTTTAATGGGAATGCCCTGCTGCAATTCAGCCTGCTTATTACTCTCAAGCTTTCTAATATCTATTTGAAAAAAGGATTGGATAATTTTTGAGTGGTCCGGCTTTCCATAGTAAATGGTTAAGATGCCCTCTCTGCTTAAACCAAAGTATCCATTTGTTTTTAATAATGGAGATATGTCATCAATTTGCTTTTTAAACACGATTTTCTTACCGTCCATATCTTCCAGCTGCCACTGTTCATATTTCACCCAGAAATCTTCCATGGACCAGATTTTTTCCTTGATCACTTCTTCACTTACTTCTCCATCCAGATAATTCCGCTCAAGGATTACCGTTAAATGTTGGGGCTCCCTTGGTTTTGTATCAAGAATATTACTTGGCTTCTCCAAAGCGGCATGGACAGTTCCAGGAGATCCAGCTGTTAACATGAAGAGAAGAACGATCGCGTTAATGACGCAAGCTTTTAATGCTGTTCTTTTGCCCCTCATGCATGATCACCTCTTTTATTAGATTTTACCGTGCTTCCAATATCTAGTCTGCCCTGTGTGACCATGATTATCCTATATTAGAACACAAGTTTTCTGTGAAACATTTAAACCATATTTTTATAAAAATGGATGCTGGAAACTGGTTTTCTTATGCTGTAATAATTTTGCTCACTTAGATACCACCAAGACTAATATTGGTGTATTCAATGGTAATCGAGTCCGAATCAGAGGGGGTTTTGGCCTTTATCTCACTTATGATGACCATTTCTTCCACCTTAGACATGCGTTTCGGTCTTCATTCCCCTAATGAAGACCATTTTCTGCTCTCGAGGTAGGGATTTCGGTCTTCATTGCTCTTTTGGGTATCTTTTTTGCTGGGTTTTTGGCCATGACCTCGCTTATGAAGACCGTTTCCTTCTCCTTAGACAGGCGTTTCGGTCTTCATTCCCTTTATGAAGACCATTTTCTGCTCTCGAGGCAGGGATTTCGGTCTTCATCGCTCCTTTGGATATCTTTTTTGCTGGGATTTTGCCCATGGCCACGCTTATGAAGACCGTTTCACCTTATTCGGACAGTGTTGATAAACTCAAGGGCAATCAAGTCCGAATCAGAAGATTTCCGAACAAACTCTAATATTAGAATTTGTCCCGAAAACAACAATCCTTGCTAAAAGAGCCAAAAATAAGAAGAAGCAAAGCTATTCGCTTTGCTCCTCACTTTTCTGGATAGCTTGTCAGAAGGTTATCTTGCTCCGCCTTCACTTATATCATTGTGGACATTTCCATTGCGGCTAAAGGTTCCTTCATCCACAATTACGGTACAGGTTTTTCCGCCAAGATACGGTTTTACCGCATCCTTTATACGTCTCTTCGTCTCTTTTGCGCGGGTTTTATCGATTAGATCCACTGCAATGACTACTGAGGTACCGTAAGCGACTGAATGCACATCCTTTACATTTTTCACTGATGCAGCAGCCCTCCTAATATTGTTCATATTGGAGGAAGATCCGGCTTTTCGAATCGTGTTATCAAGATGTCCATGGTAATTGGCATCACTTGTGCTAAAGCGATTATCACGCTGAAAAAAATTCTTATCATGAGCTGCAAGAGGTACTGTAGGATTAGGCGGGTTTCCATTTTCATCTCGGTTCTGCAGATTCAGGTTATTTTGCTGCCCTTCTGCGCCAAGGGTGTGATCCATCATTTCAGTTAATGGCCCATCGTTATCATCCAATACTCTGGCGTTCCCATTTTGATGGTTTTCATTTGAATAATAACCCATGGGCTTTGCATTATTAATTTGCTGTTGCTGTGCCCCAGACCTGGCCTTGTCATTATTGGCGCACCCTGCAAGTCCAACAAAAAGCATGCCCGCAAGTCCCATCATGCATAATTTGTTCAAGCGAAAACCCCCTCCGCTTTCATTGGTGAGCATTTTACTATGCTCATTAATATCCTGCTGCGGACAGGGGGTTTTCATTCTGTAAGTTACGACCATAAATAATTTAATCCAAATATTTTCTTAATTTGGTGTAAAATTTCTGCCTTAAATGAAACTGCTTTAGAGTCAAATCAAGCACTTGCTGAGTATGAGCTGTATTCGTGTGCATTTTATCTTTTATGATCCTGTTCCATTCCCTGAAAATATCGGCAGGATAAGCCAAAGAGAAAAGGAAAGCCCTATCCTTCATTCTTTTTTTGATTTGATCATATTTTTGCAAGTCTTTTAAGGACCAGTCCAGAGAAGGAAGGATCCGATTAACATACTGGATTATATCTACACATTCAGGGCCAATGCTGATCAAATCAAAATCAATCAGCTTTAACCCACCTGATGAATCCCTTAAAAAATTATGGTGGGCCACGTCTCCGTGGAGTATGACGTATGGTTCATCAACAAAATAGCCGCTGTTTTTTTCCATACCATCAATACTCCAGTTTGACCAATTCCTTAACTCTTCCAATACTTCATTTTTTAAAAAGTAATGTAAAAACGTGTGATTCTTTTCAAAAAATTGTGCACGCTCCTGCCACTTTTTTAATAATTGTGCCTTTGGAAGCAAAGTCCTATATCTTTTTTCAAAGGCTTCTGTCACGTAGTGGAATTCACGCAATAAATCCAGCCCTTCTCTCCGTTCACGCTGTGAATGAAAAGAAAAATTTTTTTTATGAGGTTCGATGTATTCTATACAGCCATAGTACATGTTATCGAGCATGAGAGGCTCATTTCCTGTTGGATGAATAAAGGAATATGTGTCATGAAAACCTTCAC
The DNA here is from genome assembly GCF_030915465.1 of Neobacillus sp. PS3-34. GTDB lineage: Bacteria > Bacillota > Bacilli > Bacillales > Cytobacillaceae > Neobacillus_A. Next base: position 3,551,970 of record NZ_CP133267.1, on the reverse strand, counting down.
TTAGCAGGGTGGAAGTGAAGGTTTCTTGAAGCCTTAATCTGTTAAATGACGGATATCCCTTAATGATAAGCCTGCTTTTTGTAGTTTCCACATAAAAAACATATTGGCGGATGGGAGAGAATTTCTTTATTTTCCCTTTAAATTGATTTTGGAAATAGGTGAGGAGACGATTAAAATAAACATCGTCTCCTCTTTTCTTAATCGTCGAATTCACTGCCTTCATCATGGTATCTAGGCATACCATAAGGAGATGTTCCCATTGGGCCCATTCCATATGGATTAATTAATGGCGGTTGACCCATCTGCCCTGAATATGGCGGAGCATATACTTGTGGTCCGCATCCGCAATCTGGATTAGCCGGCATTCCTGCCATCTGCGGATTTACCCCCATTGGCATTTGCCCACCCATCTGCGGATAACCCATTTGAATATTAGATGATTCCATTGATTCCATTGCTCCCGGTACTTGCGGATAAGAACCCATTTGAGGATAATTATATGGCATTTGCCCATATGGATATCCCATTCCTGGATTTCCAAAACCCGGCCCTGGCATGATTGGCGAAACAGGATAGCAACAATCTGGATAAGGAACATAAGGTACTTGAGCTATCGGCATTTGAACTGGCATTGGCTGAGGTACTGGCATAGGCTGTGGTGCCGGTGCGGGCTGCATGATTGGTGCCTGAATGGGCTGTGGTGCTGGCTGAATTATAGGCGCTTGAATAATTTCCTGTTTGAAAATTGGAGCTTCCTTTTTACCTTTTTCCATCCGTGGATAATACATCTGCTCACCCATCATCGGCATTTGTTGTGGCATCATTTGCATTTGCTGCGGTGGCATTTGCATTTGCTGCGGCATCATCTGCATTTGCTGTGGCGGCATTTGCATTTGCTGTGGCATCATCTGCATTTGCTGCGGCGGCATTTGCATTTGCTGTGGCATCTGCGGCATAAATGATGAGGATTCATCTGAATGGTAATAGCCTGGTGCCCCTGAAGGATATGCTGGCATTGCACCAGGGTTTGCCCCCATCATACCTGGGTTTGCCGGAACCATTCCTGGACTTGGTGCCATCATTGCTCCTTGTAAAGGCGCATATGGCATTGCCGGCTGCTGAGGATATCCCCAAGGATAATTAAAGCCAGGACCTGGCATTACAGGTGAAATTGGTACGCAATATTGTGGATACATTGGCTGTTCTACCCCTCCTTGAATAGGCATTTGAATTGGTGATTCAGGAGATTCTGGTTTTATTGGGACTTCCTTTGCTGGAAGAATCGGTGCTGGTGCTGGTGGGAGCTGTGGCTGCTGTTGGGGCTGTTGAACAGACATGTTAGCCATATTCAACATATAATAATTATTAATGTCAATTTCAGGCACTACTGGCTGCGGCATTTTTGGAATATATGGTGCTTTTGGAGCTTCTTTTAAAATGGGCTGCATGGGAGCTTCTTTCACAGGAGCTTCCTTAATCGGCTGTGGTACTGGCTTCTCTTTCGCAAACGGATGCTCAGCAATTGGCATTTCTTTTTTTGTTCCTAAACTGATTGGTGCACCGGGGTTAGATCCCATTTTAGGTGTCTCTTTTTTTACCATACCACCTGAAGTTGGAACTTTCACTTTCATACCGGGCATAATCATATCAGGGTTGCTGAGCTGTGAATTCATCTTTTTCAGCTCTTCAAAATTCACGCCGTACTTCTTGGCGATTTTCCAAAGAGTATCCCCTTTCTGTACGATATGGATCTTCACTCTGATATCCCTCCTATGGCATAAGTCCATATATTGTATGTCAAAATGGGCAAAGTGCTAATAATCTTCTTAAAAAGTTATGCATTCTAATTATAATTTATGTATCGCTGCCCTGTATCCCAAAGAACAAAAGGCGCAAGTGACCTCCGAACAAGCAAAGCATTTTAATTTATAATTTTCCAGACGATTAAAAGGGGCTGCAATGATTTTCACTGCAGCCCTTTTATTAGATATTCAACATTTTTTCAAGCGCCATTTTAGCATTTAACGCGATGTCCTTACTTACTTCAATTATATTATGATTTTTTCCTGATTCGAGACTCTCCAAGCACCATACGAGATGGGGCAAGTCAATTCGGTTCATCGTAAGGCAAGGGCACATATGAGGATTTAAAGAAATAATATTTTTATCGGGATGATTTTTGATCAATCGGCTGACAAGGTTCATTTCCGTCCCGATTGCCCATGAAGAGCCGCTTTCCGCTTTTTCAATCATATCGATAATAAAGCTGGTCGATCCCGCTTCATCTGATAATTCTACCACTTCCCTCCGGCACTCTGGATGGACAATGATTTTCATTTCAGGATTTCGGCTCCGTATATCCGCAATATTCCGAACAGTAAAATTTTCATGGACTGAACAATGCCCCTTCCATAGTATTACTTTAATTTTTAAAGGGTCCCCACTATATTCAAGTATTTCATTATTCGGATCCCATACAGCCATTTCGTCCTGACATACACCAAGATTAACAGCTGTATTTCTTCCTAAATGCTGATCAGGCAAAAACAGAATACGTTCTTTTTGAGAAAATGCCCATTTCACCATGGATTCCGCATTGGAGGATGTCACTGTGGCACCTCCAAATGTACCTACAAATGCTTTTATGGCCGCCGTAGAATTTACATAGGTTAACGGCAGAATCGTATCTCCGAATATCTCCTGCAGCCTAACCCAAGCCCTTTCCGTTTGGTAAATATCCGCCATGTCCGCCATCGAACACCCAGCCCGCATATCAGGCAAGAAAACTTTTTGGTGGTTGGAAGTTAATATATCAGCCGTTTCAGCCATGAAATGGACACCGCAAAACACAATAAACTCTGCTTCTGTATTTTCAGCAGATATTTGAGCCAGCTTGAGAGAATCCCCGATAGCGTCTGCAAATTGAATCACTTCATCTTTTTGATAGTGGTGCCCAGGTATAAATAACTTTTTTCCATACCTAGCCTTAAGTTCCAAAACCCTGAGTTCCATTTCCTCTCTCGTCATTTTTCTGTATATATCCGGAAGCATATTACTATTTTGCAGAGTTTCCAGGATGTTCATTATTCAGCCCCCACTTCGCTATCCCAGGATACCTTCACACTGATATCTAGCGCCCTGGAGGAATGAGTAAGGATTCCAAGAGAAATATAATCAATCCCTGTTTTCCCATACGACTCAAGCTGATCCAGATTGATTCCGCCCGATGCCTCGGTAATGATAGTATCCGGAACAAGGTTAATCCATTCTGCAATTTCTTTTGGAGTTCGATTATCAAACATGATGACGTCTGCTTTTGCTTTAATTGCTTCAAATAATTGCTCTATCGTTTCTATTTCAACTTCCACCTTTATCATATGTCCTAATTGTTTACGGACTGACTCTACGGCTTTAGTGATCGAGCCTGCAAAAGCGATATGATTGTCCTTTATCATTACTCCGTCATAAAGACCATAACGATGGTTAAAGCCACCACCACAGCGGACGGCATATTTCTCCATCATCCGTAATCCGGGAGTTGTCTTTCGTGTATCGCAGATTTTTGTCTTCTTGCTGTTTAATGAGTCCACAGCCATTCTAGTTAAGGTTGCGATACCGCTCAACCTTTGAACCAGATTCAGGATCACCCTTTCTCCTTTCAATAAATCAGATATTTTTCCAGATGCAGCTGCTATTCTCTGACCGTTTTCAAAAAATTCCCCATCTTTTAAAAAAATATCTGTCTTGATTTCCGCGTTTAGAAGGCTGAAACCTGACTCAATGATTTCTTCACCGCAAAAAACCCCATCCTCCTTTGCAATAAACACTATATTTCCCTGTGTATTCTCTCTAAAAATTAAATCACTAGTTAAATCCTGTTCTCCGATATCTTCAATAAAAAACTGTTCAAGTAGTTGCCGCAGCTTTAGTTTGTTCAAGTTGTGTTTCCCCTTTCAACTTATGAATAATTTGTTTTTTGTACCAATCATTATTATTCTCCCTTGGATAATCGCTCCTAAAATGCCCGCCCCTGCTCTCGGTTCGCACCAAAGCTGCTAGGACAATTAATTCTGCTGTGATACACATAAAAATCTTTGTCAGTTCTTCAGCCGAAAATGAATCCAATCCGCCATTCTTATATCCATTAAAATTTCTGAGCCATTTTAGCTGTTTTTCAAGCATTTCCTTTGTCCGAACAATCCCCGCATTGGCCATCATGCTGCATTGTATTTTTTCAATTTCCGGTAATTCGATGGGAGGGGTTATAAGAGGTATTCCCCTTTGTTGAACAAATGGAGCAGCACTTTTATTTTTTGTGGCGTTAATGGATTGAGCTAATTTCCTCCCCTGGAACAGCCCCTCTAATAATGAGTTACTCGCCAAGCGATTGGCTCCATGCATTCCTGTACATGCTGCCTCTCCTATCGCAAATAGTCCCTTAATAGATGTTTGTCCGTTAATATTTGTTTTGATCCCGCCCATTAGAAAGTGGCTGCCTGGGACAACCGGTATCCTTCCATTTGCTGGGGTTATGCCATAAATCTCACAAAGGGCTGTTATTGATGGAAAACGGACTTCAAAATCCTTTATTCCTGTGATATCTAAAAACACCTGGATGCCTTTGTTAATGTAACTATAATTCGTTTGCGAGACGATATGCCTAGGAGCAAGATCCTTTAATGGGTGAATTCCTTCCATTATCGGAATCCCGTCGCCTGTAACCAAAATAGCGCCCTCTCCTCTTACTGCCTCTGAAACTAGTCCCCTTGTTCGACCGTCAATATACAGAACCGTGGGGTGGAATTGTATAAATTCCATATCCGTAATTTCAGCTCCAGCTAAATAAGCCATAGCAATTCCATCACCTGTAACCGTTAACGCGTTTGAGCTATATTCATATAATTCGCCGCAACCACCTGTAGCAATTACGATGTGCTCAGCAAAAAAGCTTTTGATTGTTCCATCCGCGCCTTTGCCCTTTGCACCAATACAGCGGTTGTTTTCCTGATCGATTATAAGCTCATAAACAAAAACATCCTCATCGATGATGATATTAGTTTTTAGACTAGCTAAGAGGAATTCAACCAGATTTTTTCCAGTCCTATCTCCACCCCCATGTACAATCCTCTTTTCACTATGGGCACCTTCCATTCCCAAAAGGAGATTGCCCTGCTCATTCCTGTCGAGGTTGCAGCCCTGTTGAAGTAATTCATTAATAATTCCAGGAGCTTCATGCACAATCTTTTTGACTGTTGATTCCCGGTTATGATTTTCTCCAGCTTCAAGTGTATCCTGTAGATGTTTTTCAGGATGATCTGTCCTTCCTATAGCTGCAGCAATCCCGCCTTGTGCAAGATAAGAATTGGCATTTTCTACATTCGACTTTGTGATAATCCTCACATGCTTTTCCTCGTTCAAGTGTTTGGCTAATTGTAAAGCGGCTGCCCCACTTCCAATAATGAGAACGTCATCATAAATCATATCGCACCTCCTATACTATACATTACAGGTGTCTTGACATATATATTTACATAGAATTAAACTAATAACAAGTATTTTTTATACATAAATATTTTCGAAAATGGGGAATAAACGATGAAGTATTTTGATTACGCGGCTACCTGTCCATTGGAAACAGATGCAGCTGACGTGTATCTTAAAGCAGCAACAGGGTTCTATGGGAATGCAAATAGTCTCCATGATATTGGGGGTCTAGCTCTTTCATTGCTTGAAAACTCTCGTGAAAGCCTTGCACATTTATTAGGAGTGGACAAAAAGGGGCTGTTTTTCACTAGTGGCGGTTCAGAAAGTAATTTCTTAGCCCTTGAAGCACTTCTTTCTTCTAAGAAAAAGGCAGGAAGACATATAATTAGCAGTATCGCGGAGCATTCTTCCATCCAGGGTTCGCTAAAAAGGCTTGAAAAAGCGGGGTACAATGTCACCTATCTCCCATTTAACGATGATGGCCTAATACCCATTGACGAACTTATTCAATTGACCAGGCCGGATACTATTTTAATTGCGATACAGCACATCAATTCAGAAATAGGAACGATCCAGCCCATTGATTCTATTTTAAAAATTTGCGAAGAAAAAGATATCTTTTTTCATAGTGATTATGTACAGTCTTTTGGTAAGGTAGATATGAGGCATATAAATGCCCGCCTTAGCAGTTTTTCCTTTTCGGGACATAAAATATATGGTCCAAAGGGGACAGGGGGGTTATATATTAATCCAAGACTCCACTGGATTCCATTTTTCCCTGGGGGTACACATGAAAAAGGATTAAGGCCTGGCACTGTTAATGTACCTGGGGTTGCTGCCATGACTGCGGCTGCACAAAAAGCAGTTTCCCAAATAGAGGATAATATGAAAAAGTATTGGGATTTCCGAAGTATCTTTATTACTACTTTACAGCCTATCCGCTCATGGCTTCATATCCATGAAGCAGAAAAAGCGTGGCAATATCCAGGAATTATAGGGTTGAGGATTGAAGGAGTTGAAGGACAGTGGCTAATGCTTGAACTAAACCGGCTTGGCTTTGCTGTTTCTACGGGAAGCGCCTGCCAAACAGGTATGCAGTCTCCTTCCAACACTATGAACGCTCTTGGGCTTTCCAGCAAGGAAGCCAAAGAATTTTTTCGAATCTCTTTTGGCTATTTTACAACTTACGAGGAAGTAATAAGCCTTGGAGATTGTCTTGTAAATCTGGTACTTACATTAAAACAGTAAGATGAAACTTCAAACTGATGAAAAAGTTATGTTAGAATAAGAGCATAAAGGAAAAGTACAGGAGTGTAAAAATTTGATGGATCAAAAAAAATTGCTCGGAGAAGAAAGAAGAACCTTGCTTCTGGAGTTGCTAAAGAATAGCCATTATCCAATTACCGGAAGTGAACTTGCCTCAAGAACGAATGTCAGCAGACAGGTAATAGTAGGAGATATTACTTTGCTTAAAGCGAAAAACGAACCAATTATCGCAACAAGCCAGGGGTATATCTACTTAAAACAGGGAAATCCTGCACCAATATTTGAACGGACGATTGCGTGCTGCCATTCTCCAGAAAAGACAGAAACAGAGCTTTTCCTTCTCGTTGACCAAGGAGTGACCGTGAAGGATGTCAAGATTGAACATCCTGTTTACGGTGATTTAACAGCCTCTATCATGGTATCCAGCCGCCAAGAGGTAAAACAATTTATCGAAAAAGTGAAAAGTACTAAAGCTTCACTTCTTTCAGCTCTTACTGAGGGAGTCCATCTCCATACCATATCAGCTAACTCTGAAGCTGTTCTTGACAATGCGGAACAGGCATTATTGGATGCAGGATTTCTTATTCAGGAACCAAGCTAAAAGACCCGAAAAACGGGTCTTTTAGTTTTTTTAGATTAAAAACGAAGGGTATGTACCTAGGACATTAATATGACAGCCGAGTGCTTCCAGCTCAGATATTGCCCCGGGAATCAAAACATCGTCCATCTTCATTTCTAAATCTATGATAAAGAAGTAATTGCCAATGCCGGTTTTCATCGGCCTTGACTCAATTTTTGATAAATTGACCTTACGCCAGGCAAAGGCAGACAACACTTGATGCAAAGCCCCAGCCTGATTGGATGGCAAGGTCACCATCATCTTTGTTTTAAAACCAGAAAAGGCCACATTCAACCCAGGGAAATCGATTTTTTCATTCGACAGGACGACAAAGCTTGTATGGTTGTATTCATAATCGTGAATATCCCTAGCGACGATCTCAAGTCCATATTCTGTGGCAGCTAACTCATTTGCAATCGCAGCAATCCCGCTTTCCTTATGCTCTTTCACTATTCTCGCCGCTTCAGCCGTCGATGCGGCACTCTCAAGGACCACTCCATTAAAGCGTTTATGAAGGAATTTGTGGCATTGGGCTATGGCGTGGGAATGGCTGCAGATTCGTTTCACCTGCGTCCAATTTTCCTTATTAACTGGATGGACCATGAGATGCTGTTTGATTGGCAGAGTAACCTCTGCCACAATCGGTATATCCATCTCATGGATTAGATAATCGAGTGTAATGTTAACAGAACCTTCAATCGCATTTTCAAGCGGGACTACGGCGACTTCAACTTCCCTCTCAGAAACAGCATCCAGGCAATCCGGTATTGAAAAGTAAGGCTGGACATCATCTTCTGAAAATAAGCTGCGTACTGCCATTTCAGTAAAGGTCGCCTTCGGACCTAAATAACCAATTTTCATAATTTCCCCCTAAAAACAGGGCTGTGACCAGCCGCAAATCAGAACAAATTGTTCTTATGCACCTGTTCCCAGCACCTCTACTTTTTCAACGAATTCAAGCCTCTTCAATTTTACCAGGAGATCATCTATTTCCATGACCATTCCTGCTGTATTTAAGGAAAGAGTTACGTTCGCTCTCCCCTGTAACGGAATCGTTTGATGAATGGTTAAAACATTACAGCCTGAGGATGCCACAACACTCAGCAGTTCAGAAAGTGTACCAGATCGGTCTTCAAGGTAGAAAAAGAGCGTAATCAGCCTCTCTTTCGTAACCGTTGAAAAAGGAAAAACAGTATCACGGTATTTATAGAAGGCACTTCTGCTTAAATCCACAATATGAACAGCTTCCCAAACAGAATCAGCCTTTCCCCGTTCAATCATTTCCTTTACTTCAAGTGTTTTTTTCATTGCCTCGGGCAAAACGTCTTCCCTAACTAAATAAAATTTCTTATCGAATTTATTCGTTCTCATCTCTCACACCTCGTCACCAGAAGGTTACTCGATAAATTCGAATTCAAAGTCCAACAGCTTTACGATATCCCCGTCTTTAGCACCGCGCTGCCTTAAGGCATCATCCACACCCATCCCGCGAAGCTGGCGTGCAAAGCGTTTGATTGATTCTTCTCTCTTGAAATCAGTCATCTTAAAGAGCTTCTCTATTTTTTCCCCAGATACAACAAATGAACTATCTGGATCTCTTGTAATTTTAAAAGCTTCCGGTTCTGCTTCATGCTTGTAAAGAACTCGATGTACGCCAGTATCTTCTTCTTCCTCTTCATGTTCAAGCGGGAATTCAGGCGTTTCTTCGATTTTATCAGCAACTGTATAAAGAAGTTCTCTCAGTCCCTGTCTGGTTACAGCTGATATCTCGAAAATCGGATAGTCTTCTGTCAGCTTTTCTTTGAAAGTTTTTAAATTTTCTTCAGCTTCCGGGATGTCCATTTTATTGGCGACAATAATTTGTGGACGCTCCGTTAACCGTAAATTGTACTCTTTCAATTCCTTATTGATTGTTAGGAAATCTTCATATGGATCCCGGCCATCCACAGCGGCCATATCAATGACATGGACAATGACTCTTGTCCGTTCAATATGACGGAGGAATTGGTGCGCCAAGCCCGACGCCCTGATGGGCCCCTTCGATTAAACCTGGCAGGTCAGCCATTACAAAACTTCTGCCATCTTCTGTTTCAACCATCCCGAGATTCGGAACAATAGTGGTGAAATGGTATTCCGCAATTTTGGGCTTGGCAGATGAAACTACAGATAACAGTGTTGATTTCCCGACACTTGGAAAACCTACCAGACCTACGTCGGCAAGAAGCTTTAATTCTAAAATGACTTCTCGCTCCTGCCCTGGCTCACCATTCTCAGATAGTTCTGGAGCAGGATTTGTTGGAGTAGCAAAACGGCTATTTCCACGACCGCCGCGTCCCCCTCTTGCGATAACGGCCCGCTGTCCGTGTTCTACAAGGTCCGCAATGACTTCTTTCGTTAGTTCATCCATTACTACGGTGCCAGGTGGCACTTTTACAATCATATCCTTGGAATTTCTTCCATGCATATTTTTTGACATTCCATGTTCGCCCCGTGGTGCTTTAAAATGGCGCTGATAACGGAAATCCATCAGTGTCCGCAGACCTTCTTCAACTTCGAATACTACATCGGCTCCACTGCCGCCGTCTCCGCCTGCCGGGCCTCCATTAGGGACGTATTTTTCACGGCGGAATGCTACCATTCCATTCCCGCCGTCTCCACCTTTAACATAAATTTTGACTCGATCGACAAACATTTTTCGTCCTCCCGTCTGCATTCTGCAGCTTTAACTGATGTTGCGACGAGAATCGCAGCTACTATGCCATAGGCATAAAAACTTCCAGAGCAAGTTCATTTTCAGAGAATTGCCTAATAATCAGTTCCATCTCAGTTTGATTTGAACCTGCCAGGAATTGTTCTATCAGTTTTATTTTTTTTATTATTCCTCTAAAGTCGAAAAAGAATCGGGCTCCGTTAGAAAGCTTTTCAATACTTATTGATAAATGATTATCCTGAAATGGTTCAACCGAATCATTCAGACACGCAAAAAAGGATTCAGTCCAATATGTAAGCTGGGATTCATTTATGGAGAGGGACTCTCCTTCATCCAGAACTTCATATTCAAGCTGGAATTGATGTTGATCCCAGTTTGCTCTCAATACTAAAGAAGCAAACTGCGGAAGCTTCAAATTCGAAAGCTTTGTTTCCTGCTGTGTTTCAATAACAATTTGTTCAATGATTTCTTTTACCCGTTCTATTCTATTTAAGTCCAGATTGCCTTTTATTAATTGAATTTTATTCAGCCAATCATGACGAGAGTGCCTGAGCACCTCTATGATATCCCATTCTTTTTCCATACCTGCACTCCTACATTAAGTGTCAGAAAACCGCTTGCTGTAAGTATATCAAAAAAGCAACTATGCGTAAGCAAATTTATGTTTTAAATGAAAATAATGACATTCTCTTGAGGCAATATGAGGAGAAGCAAGCCCAGATAGAAAGAATACTATATAAAAATGCATTTAGAATTTATGGATAAAAATACACTAAGCCAAAAAGAAAACTCTAACCCAAACAGGTTAGAGTTCTTTGTGTTTGTTTAAGCTTCTTGAGCTACTGGATAAACGCTCACTTTTTTGCGGTCACGACCCATACGCTCGAATTTAACGATGCCGTCAACTTTCGCGAATAGAGTGTCGTCTCCACCGCGGCCAACGTTTTCACCTGGGTAGATTTTAGTACCGCGCTGACGGTAAAGGATAGAACCACCAGAAACGAATTGACCGTCTGCACGCTTAGCACCAAGGCGCTTAGAGATAGAGTCACGTCCGTTTTTAGTAGAACCTACTCCCTTTTTAGATGCAAACAACTGAAGATCTAATTTTAATAACATTTATTCCACCTCCTGCTTTTTGAAGGTAATTTTTATGTGCTTTCCGTATTCTTCTTCAATCGTCCGTAATGAAACGACCATACCTTCGAGAAGAAGCTGGATTTTCTCATAAATGTCTTCAGGAAGATTTTCCGGAACGACACAGCGGAGAAAACCATCCTCCCGATGTTCAATCTCAGGAGTGATACCTGTCAGTGCGTGTACCGCATTAATTGTACCAACGGATACAGAGGATACACCTGCACAGACAATATCCTTTCCACGATTAGCAAAAAAGGCATGCCCGCTTATTGAAAACGATTGAATAGCATCGGACCCATTACGATTAACAGTAATATTAATCATCAATTACCAAACCTTACGCGTTGATTGCTTCGATAACAACTTTTGTGTAAGGCTGACGATGACCTTGCTTCTTGCGATAATTTTTCTTTGCTTTGTACTTGAAAACAATGATCTTCTTTTGACGACCTTGTTTTTCAACTTTAGCAGTAACAGTAGCGCCATCAACTAATGGGCTTCCTACTTTTACATTATCTCCGCCAACGAAAAGAACTTTATCAAAAGTAACTGTTTCGCCTTCTGCAACGTTAAGCTTTTCGATGTAGATAGCTTGACCAGCTTCTACCTTCACTTGCTTGCCGCCTGTTTCAATAATTGCGTACATGAACTGCACCTCCTTATAAACTCAGACTCGCCATCCACAGGCGCTTTGCTTAGCAAAAACTTATTACCTGTTCTGTGCGGTTGTAGCACGGGTGCTACAAACATAACATTAAAATCCTATCATATTTTAAATGATAGTGTCAATAGAATTCTTCTGCTTTTTGGCCGATCTCACTATTAGTCCCGAACTGCTTGAGAATATAGTATGAATGGCAAGACGGCTGTATCGAAAAATACAGCTTTAATCCGAGCTTTTCTTCCAAAAGGAATTGGTGCTCTTGACCCGCTCCCGCAAATAATTTCCTTACTTCGTCGGTCGTTTCAATAAGCACTGCTTCGTAATCCGAAAACCTGTGTTCCCACAGCTCCCGCTCCAAACGAAAAACGATACTTTCCGCACTTAACATCCGGCCTGTCCCTTCGCAGCATGAGCATTTTTCTGTTAAAGCTTCAGATAGGCTGGCTCTCGTTTTCTTTCTTGTGAGCTGTAAAATTCCAAGCGGGGTAAAACCGACCAATTTTGTCTGTTTTTCGTCCTTAGCCAGCGCCTCTTTTACTTTCCCAAGGACAGCTAACCTGTCCCTTTCTTCCTTCATATCAATAAAATCGACGAGAACGATGCCGCCAATGTCGCGCAGGCGCAGCTGACGAACAATTTCTTCCGCAGCCAACAGGTTTGTTTTAAACACCGTGTCGCGCAGCTGGGTTTTGCCTGAAAATTTGCCAGTATTCACATCAATAACAGTCAGGGCTTCTGCTTCATCAAAAATAAGGTATGACCCATTTTCAAGCCAGACAACCCTTTTCAATGCTTTATCAATTTCGTGTTCAATCCTGTGCGCTGAGAAAATATTTTCCTTTCCATTATAAAAAAAAATATGAAAATCCCTCAAATGTCCCTTTAGCCTTTGTTCAAGCTCATGCTTTAAATTCAGATCGTCCGCAATGATTTCTCCAGACTTCATTTTACTGATATCATCCAAAATCATTTCCATGAACGTATCTTTTTGGGTCAGCAGGGCAGCTTTGTTCACGCCGGAAGCTGTCATGGATATTTGTTTGAATTGATCCCGCAGACTGTCAAGTTCATCTTTTATTTCTGCTTCAGATAAATTCTCAGCAGAAGTACGGAAAATAAGGCCTTCATTTTTTTCTTTTAGGTTTGACCCCAGTTCCTTGATACGCTCTCGCTGCATTGCATCTTCAATTTTTTTAGAGACGGCACAATACCTTCCTTCGGGCATATAGACAAGATGGGTCCCTGAAAACTCGAGGATGCCTGTCACGCGTGGCCCTTTTGTTTCTGACGCATCCTTTTCCACCTGAACGAGTATTCTTTCTCCCTGGCGGACAAATGCAGAAACATTTTTAGCCTCTTTGTTTACATCATTTGACGCAACAAAAGAGGCGAGCTTGTTTAGGGGCAGAAAAGCGTTTTTTTCCTCCCCGATATCAATAAATACAGCACTCATTCCTGGAAGTACCTTATTCACGATTCCAAGATAAATATTCCCTATTAACGAACGCTGCTCCGGCTGGTCAATGATTATTTTTACAACGGCCTTTTCACCGACTAGAGCATACCGTTTTTCTCTTGAAGCGTAATTAATTATTAATTTTTGCAATGCTTGATCCCTACTTTTTTTCTTAATAAAGCCATTATACATGAAGGAAAATCGTTCAGTAAGTGTAGAAGAGATCACCCATTTTTTCCATTACTCTTTTTTCGGTAAAATAAGCATGCAGCAGCTCATTTTCATCCACAATTCTTTTTTCCGACCCATTTCCTTCAATATGCACTGGATGCTTATAGCCTCGCTGAAAACGTGCCAGAACCTCTAAAAGCAATTCCTCTTGACGTGCCCTTAGAGGCTTCAGCAAACGGAAGCTATCTCTTTTCCCATAATAACGTTCCAGTAAAAAACGAATAAACACATAATGCCGCTGTTTCCATTCATGGTAAAGTGAAAAATATAAAAATCCTGCTACAATCCATATATTCAAATTTAGAGGTTCAGTAAACAAGATATACATGGAAAAAGCCGTTAAGAAGATAACTGAAACTCTCAATGCCCATTGGTGGGCATCTGAAAAGGGTTTTTTTAATGACAAAATGAGAAATACCAGTTTTCCCCCATCAAGAGGCCAGACGGGAAAAAGGTTAAAAATTAATATCATCAAGTTATATCTGATAAATAACGTGTAAATTTGCTCAGGAATATATGAAAACGAAAATAGAAGATACGCTGCCCCGAGCATCCATGCATGCTGGAGTGGACCAGCAAGCACCACAATGGCTTCTTCCTTTAATGGGCGATTTCCGTGTTCATCCATTTCTGCCACTCCACCAAAAGGAAGCAGTGAAATCCTTTTTATTCTCCATGAAAAAAAGAAGCGGCAGCCGCATGCCCCATTTCATGGACGAAAATAATCCCCAGAAGCATGCACAATTCCATAAAGCGTGCAGTCGCTATGGCACAGGCCACGACAATCCAGAGCAGGGGATGTATACGGATATTAAGGATTAGGTCCTTTATCTTATTCAAAGCGAATCACCTGGATAGGGTCAATAAAGTCTTCACCCTTTTTAATTGCAAAATAAAATTCACCCTTGGACTTGTCCTTGCTATTTGAAGAAACAACTCCTACTTCCTTGCCCTTTTCAATAAACTCATACAGGCTAACCTTAATATCATCTAAATTTCCATACCATGACTCAGTTTTATCTGCATGCTGGATAATTACCGTTTTTCCTAAGCCTTCCTTCAAGCCAGCAAAAAGGACGGTTCCCTCATTCATGGCCTTAACAGTTTCCCCTTTTTCTGTTTCTAGCATGATACCTTTTCCATTTTTCTCAAATTTATCAAGCACTTTCCCTGTTGCTGGCAGGGCATACTCCTGATCAAGTTGTGATTTTTGATCTTTCTCTTTTTTTTCTGAAAGCGGGAGAGGGCCAGCGGTTTACCGAATTTCTTTTCATACCAATCCGAAACGGCAGCAAATTGAAAGTCTTGATTCATCGACTTTTGCACTGCCCCCCTCAAAGGTTCGAACGTAGAGGAATGATTGCGAAATAGGATTGCCACCAAGAGGAACATGCAAACAGCAGCCAATATTTTAAATAAAAATACTTCCTTTTGGAATAATGGGTGGCTCTCTTCGCTTTTTCCACCCTCAAAAGAAGTTATTTGGCTAAATCCATATTTCTCCTCATCCGCAGTCCAATTTATTCTGCTTCGCCGACCTTTTCAATTCTTTCTCTCTGTTTCTTCCTTTTTGCTATTCTTCTGCGGATATCATCTGATTTTGACCGCACTACTCCCACCAGCCCTCATACCTTTTTAATTAAGTTTATGAGTTGTCCAAATGGAGTATGACAGAGGAGAGGAAAGAAAAAACGGGCAAGCCTTCTTGAGGCCTGCCCGCTTTTTAAACTTTTCCGAATTACTTAACGCCAAAAAACCTTTTTATTTTTGTAAACATCCCTTTGCCGCTATCCTCTAATGGCTGAAGCGGAATCGACTCTCCTAGAATACGTCTCGCGATATTGCGATAGGAGATAGATGCTTTGCTGGTTGGATTTAACGCGATTGGCTCTCCATGATTGGATGCCTTGATTACTTCATCATCGTCCGCGACAATGCCAATCAAATCGATTGACAGGTGGGTTGTAATCTCATCGACGTCAAGCATATCCCCGTTTTTCATCATATGGTTGCGAATTCTGTTAATGATTAATTTTGGCGGTTCAATATTCTCTTCCTTTTCAAGCAATCCGATAATGCGGTCTGCGTCTCTTACAGCTGACACCTCTGGAGTTGTTACAACGATCGCCTTGTCAGCACCAGCAACAGCGTTCTTATAACCCTGTTCTATTCCAGCCGGGCAATCAATGACAATATAATCATAATCCTGCTTTAATTGGTCAATCAGCTTTTTCATCTGTTCCGGTGTCACGGCTGATTTATCTGTTGTCTGTGCAGCCGGGAGCAAATATAATAAATCTTCAAATCGCTTATCTTTTACAAGTGCCTGATGGATTTTGCATCTGCCTTCGACGACATCAACCAAATCATAAATTATTCGGTTTTCTAATCCCATGACAACGTCCAGGTTTCGAAGGCCTATATCTGTATCTACTAAACAGACCTTTTTTCCCTGAAGGGCCAATGCTGTTCCTAAATTAGCAGAAGTCGTCGTTTTCCCGACGCCGCCCTTACCGGATGTTATTACGATTGCTTCTCCCACGCTAACGTCCCCCTTCTAATCTAGTTAAAGACGGTCTAAGGTGGCTTAAACCTTGTAATCTATCAACCACAATCTGACCGTTTTGATCTATGTAGGCACATTCCATTTCGTGACTTTCTTCAGCACTTGTATGGTCAGGAGCCCTATTCAGGCAATCACTGATCCGCAGCTGTGCTGGCTTCATGCTTGATGCAGCAATGACAGCCTGGTCATTTCCAGTGCACCCTGCATGTGCGATCCCCTTTAAAGCACCCATTATAAAAATATTTCCTCCAGCCATCACAGTCCCGCCTGGGTTAACATCTCCTATTAGCAGGAGGTCTCCAGGCACCTCAAGAATTTGGCCAGAACGAATCATTCTTGCAACTGTTATGATTTCATCCTTTTCCTTCAGCTGCTCGGCCTCTTCCCTTGTGAGCACATTTGATTCAATTGAATCAACCACAAGATTTTTCTTTTGCCGAATGAGAGTTTTCAACTCTTCCTTTTGAGCCTCAGTAAGGTACCGGTTGCCTATCTGGACACGCACAGGCATTAATTGCCTTTCATCCTGAGTACGGGAATTCACAGAAAGCTTGGCCTCAAGCTCCCTTTTTAACTCCTGGTAAGAACAGCAATCATCAAGATGAAGTGTTAAGCCATCTTTTGTTCCTTTTATTGTTACATTTTGCCGTTTTTTCATGAAGATCATTCACCTCAATTAAGAAAAGCGAAAAGCATGATGGCTCTTGGAGCCTATGCACTTCTGCTGGACAATTCGTCTTTTGATACGCTTTTTATAGCTTATCAGAATTTATATCCATAAATTCTGATAAGCATAAGAACTAGGCATTCAAATCATATCAATAAAAAGAATTCGACAGAAAACGTCCAATCTCCTTTTTTACATGTAGAATCCGCGCAAACAATTATTCGCTGCCAAGCTCTTCAGACAGTTTTTCAAAATGCCGTTTCAACGGGTAGGCTGCAACTATAATAAAAGCGAGATTCAAAAGCAAAGTAGGATAAAAACGCATTTGGATAAAATTAACAAAACTTAAATCGGTCACATGAATAAGCAAATTCATTTCATAAACGCCTATTTCAACAAAGGCTATTGAGATCAGAGTGATCATGGATGCAATAAAAATGTTCGCATGGAGTATCCTCATCATTTTTGCGACAAAATAGGCTGCAACAGGAAACATAAATAAATAAATTCCGATAATCTCCGTGTAAACCACATCAAACAGCAGTCCAAACACGATGCCATAAATGATTCCATGTTTTCTGCTGCCAAATATGCTTAAAAACAAGATGGCAGACAGGAGGAAATGCGGCACTAGGATCATCGGCCTTCCAAAGGCTTCTGAAGGCATATACTGTACAAAAAGGCTTTCAAAAATAAAAAAGAAACCAAACAAAAGAGGGAGAAGGAGCTTTCTCACGGGGTCTCCTCCTTTGTTGTGTCCAGATAATCTCCTGCCTCAGGAACCCTCATCGCCCGCTTGATTACCATTACATTTTCAATATCGTAAAAGTTTGCTCCAGGTTTTACATATGCTGTCTGGTTCAGCCCATATTGATCCGGTTTAACATCTACAACTTTCCCAATCAACAGCCCTTGTGGAAAAATCCCACCAAGGCCCGATGTAATAACGATTTGACCTTTTTTTATTTTTGCATCCGAAGGAATTCTTTTTACCATCAGCCTCTTATCTTTATCATATCCATCAACCAGACCGAAAGCACTTTTCTTTCCCTGAATAATGGCTGAAATCTGGTTTTTCGGATCCATCGCACTTAACAGCTGAATGGTTGAGCTGAATTGATTTACATGCTTAACTTTCCCGAGCAGGCTGCCATTTGATCCGATAACAGCCATGTTTTGCTTGATGCCATTTGTTTTGCCTTTATCAATGATAATCATTTCATGCCAGCGATCAGGGTTTCTGCCAATTACCGTAGCTTGTATGGGTTTAAAATCTCTCAGTGTTTGCTTTTTATCAAGAATGACACGGAGCTCCTTATTATCCTTTTCAAGGATTTGCACCTGTTTTTCCAGGGTTACAAGGTCTTCTACACGTGTTTTTAGTTCTTTATTTTCATGATATGTATTTTGTAAATCCTCGAGATTTTGAAAAAAGCCTGCGACAAAATGGGCAGGCTTTGAAACAAGGTTCTGTACAAAGCCGGTTGTATCCTTAACGAATTTTTCCTGCGATGTAAGTTCAGAACGCTCCCTTAAAGAAAACCCAATCAATGCCACGAGAATAATAATGCTGACAAGCAAAACAATCAGGCGTTTATTCAGAAAGAATTGTGGCATGATTTACACCTCTATTATTCGACATTTAACGAGAATCTCTCGCTTTATTTTTAAACAAATGAATATGGTCAAGCGCTTTTCCCGTTCCGATTGCCACGCAATCAAGCGGATTTTCCGCAATTAACACCGGCATTCTTGTTTCTTCAGCAATCACCTTGTCCAAATTCCTGAGGAGAGCCCCTCCGCCAGTCAAGACAATTCCTCTGTCCATAATGTCGGCAGCCAACTCAGGTGGAGTCTTTTCAAGTGTATTTTTCACTGCATCCACAATTGAATATACGGTATCATGCAGGGCAACCGCAATTTCTTTTGCCGTAATTTCAATTGTTTTTGGAAGTCCAGTCAACAGGTCACGTCCCCGGATTTCCATATTATCTATTCCTTCCGAATCACCTGCAGAGCCAACTTCCATTTTAATTGTTTCTGCTGTCCTGTCACCAATCATTAAATTATAATTTTTTCGAATAAAGTGAATGATGGCTTCGTCCATTTCATCTCCGGCAATTCGGATCGATTGGCTTGTGACAATGCCCCCGAGTGAAATAATCGCCACTTCAGTCGTTCCTCCGCCAATATCAACCACCATGCTTCCTGTTGGTTCCCAAACTGGAAGATTTGCACCAATAGCCGCAGCAAACGGCTCTTCAATCGGATAAGCATCCCTGCCCCAGCCTGTCTTGTAGCATCGATTACTGCTCTTTCTTCAACTGCAGTAATCCCTGAAGGTACACAAACCATTACATATGGTTTCCGCGCAAAAACGCCCTTGCTCTTCGAAGCCTCTTGGATATAATATTTCATCATTGTTGCTGTCGTTTCATAATCAGCAATGACTCCATCCTTCATCGGCCTTAAAGCCACGACATTCCCCGGTGTACGCCCGATCATATTTTTCGCGTCGTTCCCGACTGCAACAATATTTTTTGTGTCAGTTTGCAGTGCCACAACTGATGGCTCCCTGACAACAATGCCTTTTCCTTTTACATAGACAAGGGTATTGGCAGTCCCCAAGTCAATACCCAGATCTCTTGTCCCAATTCCAAACATACTTGTATCTCCCTTTCTGACACGAAATGCACTCTTTAGCGATAAGGTTTAATAATATGAAGGCAAATGCCCGCATAT
Organism: Neobacillus sp. PS3-34; assembly: GCF_030915465.1. Classification (GTDB taxonomy): domain Bacteria; phylum Bacillota; class Bacilli; order Bacillales; family Cytobacillaceae; genus Neobacillus_A. The sequence goes on along the minus strand of NZ_CP133267.1, from coordinate 3,532,425 downwards.
GGAAATTTCACTTAGGTTTAACAATTAAAAATGCCCTTTAGGCTTATCATTTCCACGAAAAAGCATAAACAATATTATATCGTAACATCAAATAAAATCATAGGTCATAAGTAACCTTTTTCTTTAAGGCTGACAAATTTATTTTCACCGATGATTAAATGGTCAAGAAGTTCAATCCCAATTATTTTTCCGCACTCTGCAAGCCTTTTTGTTACTTCAATATCCTCTTTGCTTGGCGCGGGATCGCCAGAAGGATGATTATGGATACAAATAATGGAAGCAGCTGACCTCCTGAATGCCTCTTTAAAAACTTCCCTAGGGTGCACAATTGATGCATTAAGGCTGCCGATAAAGATTGTCTGCTTATGAAGCACCTGATTTTTAGTATTTAAATAAAGGCAGACAAAATGCTCCTGTGATAGAAATCTCATATCATTCATGACATATTTTGCCCCATCTTCTGGAGAACGGATGACATACCGGTCATTATATGAGAGGTTAGCGACCCTTCTGCCAATCTCGACGGCAGCCAGAAGCTGAATTGCCTTTGCTGTTCCAATTCCCTTGATTGCGGTTATTTCTTCCAGTGTTGCCGCTTTTAAAAGCCGGAAGCCCTCAAATTGGGAAAGAAGGCGGTTTGATAGCTGAAGCACCGATTCATCCTTCGTTCCGGTCCGCAGCAGCAATGCGATCAATTCATGATTGGACAGGCTTGAGGCGCCATGCTGGATAAAACGTTCCCGCGGCCTTTCGTCCTGAGGAAAATCTCGAATCATGAGTGTTTCTGTGTTCATTCATTTTCCCTCCCTAATATGGGAGTTAATGAAGTTGAAAAATTAATAAGGCAGCGTGTAACCGGCCTTTTTAATTCACGGATGGTCCTTGAAACAGGGAGTCCTACCACCGCAAAATAATCACCGGAAATTTCTCTAACGAGCATGCTTCCGAGTCCCTGGATGCCGTACCCTCCGGCTTTGTCGAACGGTTCTCCACTCTGCACATACCAGTTTATTTCCTCATCGGATAACTCCCAAAACATGACTTCAGTTTTTTCAAAAAAAGTAGTGGAAATATTTGAAGATAAAATTGCCACTCCGGTGTAGACGTAATGTTTCCTTCCAGACAAAAGCTTCAGCATTTCAATTGCATGTGTTTCGTTCTCCGGCTTCCCAAGGATTTCTCCGTCAACAGAAACGACCGTATCAGAACCAATTACATATGCTGCAGTGTTATCTTTGTAAACAGCAGCCGCTTTCCGATATGCAAGTTCCTGGACTACATCCACAGGCGGCAGGCCGGGCTCGAAGCTTTCATCTACATCACTGCTGGAGGTAACAAAATTAAGTCGGAGGTTTTCTAGAAGCTCTTTTCGCCGTGGGGAAGAAGAGGCTAAAATGAGGTCCTGCATGAAATCACCTTACCTTTTTTCTTCGTATTAGGGAGATACAAATTAATGGTATCAGACTTTTAAGCTGCAAACAATTTATATACGTTAAAGTTTGAAAATATTTGTCGGATTATACCGAAATGCTGATTCCAGATTAAAAAATAGGTTTTCGGATCGAAAAAAAGCCTGCCCTTTTTGGACAGACTTTCATTTCCCGGAAAATAATCGAATGATGAAGGGAGTTGTCGAAATTAAAGTGAGTTGTATAGCGACAAAAAATTAAGCAGACTTTGCTGTGCTGCAATTGCAGTTTTGATATTACCATTTTTTTGATAGTCTTTCATTTTATCCGATGCTTTTTCAAGTTCATTTCTTAATTGTGCTATTTTTTCATTCTTTAAATCCAATTCCTTCAATGTCTTGATTTCCTTTTGAATTCCCGTAAGATTTGATGGCCGTGTCTTTTGAGAGAGAATGATCTGTAATGGCAGCCGTGGATGATGCTGAAAGCCCATTGAAAAGAGAAATTGCTTTTTCAAAAAACGACTTTTCTTCTCCGGAGATCTTTTTAAGTTCCTTTTCCGCAACGCTAAACGGTTTGGCGTAGACTGTGAATCCTAGAGTCTGATAGGTACTGCCTAGTTTTTTTGCATTATCAAGGCTGTCAGCGGCTCCTAAAAATAAGTATGCTTTTCCATTTATTTCTGTCACCTGTGCCGAGACCCCTTTTTCCTCTGCTGATGCTGCTACTCCCAATGCGGATTGCTTTGTTGAATAAACCCCCTCCTGAATAATGTAGGTTGTAAGCGGGCCTATAGTTGAGGATGAGGCTTTTTCAGTTGGATCCTGCTGAACTGGCTTTGTGATTGTCTCCACTACGTTTCCAGGTGCTGGCCCTGCCTTATCCGTAATGACGAGCTTTAACATAACAATCCCGAAACTTGTCCCTAGTAGAACAGCAAAAAGTGCAGCGAAGAAAACAGATTTCATGAGCCCTTTATTCTTGCCGCCAGCTGTAAGAAGTGTCTTGACAGGCTTGCTTTTATTCTCTTTTTTTCGGTATTTATTTTTTTGTATTCCCCAATTTCGTTATCCGTGATTTCAGGCAAAATCCACTCAAAGCTATCTTCTGCTAATTCTTCTGTTGCGGCTACTTGTGAAAAGTCAGATTCCTCAATTATGTTTTCTTCATCATGTCTTATTATTAGAGGCTTTGCAGGCTGTTTTGTTACTTGATAATTTTGTTCATTGCCACTTAATTTAATCGTAATGGTTCTGGATTTATCCTGCTTGTCCACATGTTTTCCTCCCTTCCCGCTTCGTCCAATTTGTTCCATCCTATCATATAGGCAAAAAAAAATAACAAGACTTTTGTCGTCCTGTTATCGAATGATTTCGCCATATTATTAGTTATTTTGCGTTTCCTCATTATCCGATGGAGAAATATCTGCAAAATTGCTCAGCGGATTGCGTTTATTCGCAGGTGCTGGAGTTTCAAGCTTTGGAAGCTGATTTTGAAGGTCCTTTAAATCTGGCATATAAAAGGCTGAAATAGTGAGGGTATAAATCAACGGCTCTTCTTCCTGTCCAAGGCTGGTAATTTCCTTGCCGCCTGTAAAATCAATTTTCTCCACTACCGAAATCCGCTTTTGGCTTTCGAGCGTGGAAATGAATTTTTCCAGGTCTTGATAGCTCGGTGATTCGACACTCAAATTAACAGTTACTTTTTGGACTCCCGGCGGCAAGGCAGCCTGGGCATTTGGGTCAGAAGGGGTAGCTGCTGTCTGTGTATTTGAGCTGCCCTGTGTTTGTTGTGTATTTGTCGCAGTTGCTGTTGAAGTATTTGTATTTCCAGCGGTTGTGCTTGAAGCAGTTCCATTCGCAGGAGCGGCCTGCTGGTCTGCTGGCACTGTTTGAGTTTGTTCTTTTGTGAAAGCCATGCTTTTAATCGAACTATTGGAAACAACTTCAGCTTTTTCAAGGTCAAGAATCAACTGCTGAACCATGGGCTTGACGGGGAGTTTTTCCTGCAGCTCCGTCGTGCTTTCAACTGTGCTGTTTTTAACGCCGGCTTTCTTCTGTTGAACGACACTCAACAGCTGCTGTTCTGTTTTTAATGACTGCTCCTTCTGCTGCAGCTCGGTATTCAGTGGCTGAACAAAAAGAAATTGAGCAATGGCCACAAAGGCGATTAACAAGAGCGTTAATGCAGTTATGGTCAGCTTTTCCTTTTTGGAGAATTGAAGTTTCATGATCCAGACACTCCTTCCCCTGCAACAGCCTCGTCATTTTCCACAGTGCCATTTTTCCTGGCCATTTCCTTGTTTAACTTTATTTCAAATTGTCCCATATAACGTGGCATATAATCGTTATTTGTAGAAGCAGAGGTGTAAGGACTGCTGCTAAGAGCTGTATTTTCCTGGGTGCTATCCTGCTCCTGCGCTAGTAAAGAGCTTAATTCCGCATCATCAATCCATTCATCTCTATTCAATCGGTCAAGAAAATACGCAGCTTCCCTGCTGGTATCAAATTGTACAGTCAAGGTAAGCGTACCAGTTTCATCATAACTAAAGGATTGAATAAAACCCCTTTCTGGAAGAAGCGCAGTCAAATGCCTCATCACCGGAACAGATAGGATGGAATACTTTTCAGCCCAATCGATTGATGACTCAAGATTTTTAACAGAGTCTGTTGACTCAAAAGCAATTACAGATTTTTGTTCTCTTGTGGCAATTTGCTGAGTCTGGGCAGTCATCCTGCTGATGGAATCTATTTGATTATTTAATGAGTGCATTCTCCAATAAAAGAAGCTGGCTGCTAAAAAACATAAAGCAAGAAAAATGCCGGCAATGACTATTAAGGTCGATTTTCCCCGTTCTTTTCTTGGCAGCAGGTTAATTTCTACAAGCATTATTCCACCTCTTTTAATGCAAGGCCCAATGCCAGCAAATGTGTTGCAGGTACAACTTTATTTTTTGTATTTGTAACAGTCTCTATATTTAATGTCTGGACTGGCACTTCGAATCTCTCATTTATTTCCTTGTAGATTAAGAGCAGCAATGGATGATCTCCGCTTAAAAGAATCTTTGAAATTTCTTTCGAGCCGTTATGAAGAGAATACTTGTAAAAATCCATCAGCTTGATCATTTCTTTGTATATATCATCTAGCTGAAACTGAAGTTCCGTAGATTCTCCCGTATACCTATACTCATGATGTCCGGTCCTGTCGCGTTTAATTTCCCACTTTTCCAGGTCGAAGTCCAATGGAAAATGGCGCATAAATTGCGGAATCTGATTCTCAAAAACACTCATGGTCACACTGGTTAGAGTAAACTGTATATTAAATAACCGTTCATCTCTGTTCCCCTGATCGAGGGTATGATACAGCCTGTATAGTGCCAGAGGGGAGATATCTGCGGAAACGGGATTAAGCTTGAGACCTGATAATAAATCTGCCAGCTCCATAACGTATTTTTCCGGGGAAGCAAACAAGAGTATTTCCTTCTGAGACCCTTCGCTTGGCAATTGGTAAATATCAAAAACGGGGTCTTCAAAAGGCAAATGAATACTTGAGCCCAGTTCCAGGTAGAGATAGCTTTTTAGTTCATCTTCCTCCACATCTGCAGGTACGGCAACTTTACGGATGATTACAAGAGGATCTGGAACGGTAAACCGGACACTTCTTTTATTTAGCTTCCAATCCTCCAGGCATTCCTCCAGAATATTTTCAAGGGACTCAAAATCAATAATTCTCCCTTCAGAAATTATTCCTGGTGGCAAGAAACGTTCGCCCCATTTTTGTGCGACAGGGGGATTAGTTTGTTTCAGATCTAAATAACGGATGGAATGGTCATTCAATATTAAATTGACCGTACGGTTTTTTCGTACTGATAGGGAAAAAGACATACAACTACCCCTTAATTAGAATCCTGTTGATAAAAAATGAAGATAAATATTGATAATTTGATCTCCAAAGAAATAGGCAGTCAAAGTGCCTGCTCCGATAAAAGCGCCGAATGGGATTGGTTCCCTTCTTTTGACCAGTTTTAACAGCAGTGCAAACACTCCAAAAAGCGCTCCAAAAAGTGTGGAGAGAAAGAAAGACAAGAAAAACAGCTTCGTGCCCAATACAAATCCGATTAAAGCGAATAATTTTACATCCCCTCCGCCCATACCACCTTTGCTGACGAAGGAAATAGCTAAAAGAACCAAAAAGCCGATAATAGCTCCCAAAATGGAATCCCACCAGGGAGAAAGCTGCGCAAACAATCCGTTCAAATAAAAAAATCCCTGCAAACACGATCAAAATTTTATCAGGGATGATCATATAATGGATATCCGAAACGAAGATTATCATAAGAAGTGAAATCAATGCCCAAGCAACAAATAGCTCACTTGTGAAGCCAAGAACTATGGGCGCCATAACAAACAAAAGTCCTGTTATCAGCTCCGTTAAAGGATAAATGGGAGAAATCCGCGACTTACAGCCGCGGCATTTCCCCCCTTGAATGCAATATGATAGTACGGGTATTAACTCCCAGGCTCTTAATTGATGTCCGCATGTCGGGCAAGATGAGCGTGGTTTAACTATAGATTTCTTTAAAGGTACCCTGAGACCTACTACGTTGAAGAAGGAGCCTAAAACTATTCCATAAAAAAATACTAAAATATTAATCATTAATGAGTTGCGTCAGTAAGCTGCTGTTCAGTCGCTGATGTAGCACCTGTTGTTGTGTTAGCAATAGGTATAGCAGGATGACTTCCTCCAAGTGCATACGTAATTTTCCCACTTACAGAATCAACAGTTAATATTACTGAAAATGTATTTGACTTAACATGATCCAAAAATGGGTCTAATTGTGTCTTAGATAAAGTTTGCGCTGTAGTAACATTATTGTTTGCTACATACATTTTAGCAGCACTGATAATTTGTAGACCTTCTTGTACAGTTGCTTTATCGTTTGATTTACTAATCACATTCCCAATTGCAGGAATTGCAATAGCAGCAATAATCCCTAAAATAACAATTACCGCTAATAATTCAATAAGAGTAAAGCCCTTTTGTTCTTTTAATTTCATTTTCAACCTATTAACCAATTCTCCCACTCTCCTATAGTCCTTTTTGCCTATTTATAATTACTTTTTATTATACAACATGTGTTATGACATAGAAACTAGTTTTTTTCTAAAATTTTACTTTTATTGTCACTTTTTTATATATTTTGATAGATTTATTCTGAAATTAATATTTTTTGTCAAATTGATTGAACATATCGAACATCGGTACCATTATGGATGTCACGATTGTTCCTACTAGGCACGCCAATACGACAATCATGATGGGCTCAATTAAAGATTTCAGGCGGTCCGTCCCTGTATCGACTTCCTTTTCATAAAAGTCTGCTATTTTTGTCAACAGAGAATCGAGTGCACCTGATTCTTCCCCTATCGAAATCATTTGTGTAACAAGAGGCGGAAAGGCCCAGTGCTCCTTCATAGGCTCCGTCATTGACCTGCCTTCTCCAGAGAATCTCGCGATTGGCGTATTACTCTAGCAATCACTTCATTCTCAACCACATTTTCGACAATCGACATCGCCTGCAGAATTGGAACGGAACTTGAGAACAATGAGCTAAGCGTCCTAGTCATTCTTGCTAGAACCGCCTTCTGCATCATCTTCCCGAAAATAGGCATCCTAAGCAGCATGTAATCCAAATAATATTTGGTATTTTTATTCTTGCGCATATAGATTACTAGAATAAAAATAGATATTATTAACAGCGCAACCAGCCACCAAAAACGCTGCATAAAGCCGCTCGCATTCAAAACAAACTGGGTGATGGCCGGAAGCTCGCCTCCAAGATCAGCAAACATATTTACAAAGGTAGGTACCACGGTGACCAGCAAAAATATCACAACCGCGATAGCGATAATAGCAATTACAAGCGGATAGGTAAGTGCAGAAACGATTTTTTGTCGGGTGTGATGCTGCTTTTCGAAATGTTCGGCTAACCGCTCGAGCGTTTCCTCCATATTCCCTCCGACTTCACCTGCTCTGACCATATTAATAAACATAGATGAAAAGATTTTATTATGCTTTTTCGCTGCCTCTGAAAGCGGATTACCTTCCCTCAGCTCCTGCTCTACATCTAATAATGCCTTTTTTAGAGGCTTGCTGTCAGTTTGTGCCGCCAAAATGGCGGTTGCATCAACGACGGTAACTCCTGCTTTAAGCAGAGTAGCAAATTGCCGTAAATAAACAACAAAATGTTCCAGCTTAACCGGATTCCCAATAGAAATATCCTTGTTCATCAGTGTTTCGGGAACTTCCGTTATTTCGATTACACGAATTCCGTCTTCTTTTAACTTTAAAAGTGCTTCACGTTTTGATCCGGAGCTAAGAGTGCCCTGCCTCTTCCCTTTTCGGTCACGCCCGACGTATTTAAACCGCGCCATATTAAACCATTTTCTCCTGTAGATACGGCAGCGCAAGATCTTTCATGATAAGGCCTTTATCAATCAAATCCTTGATGCTTGTTTCAAGTGTATGCATTCCCTGGGCACGGGAAGTCTGCATGATGCTTGGAATCTGATGGATTTTTTCGTTGCGAATCAAATTGGAAATAGCTGCATTGTTGATCATAATTTCTGTCGCTGCCTTCCTGGCCTGCTTATCGGCTGTCGGAAAGAGGCGCTGTGAAATAATTCCCACAAGGACAGATGCAAGTTGAATTCTAATCTGCGGCTGCTGCGCCGGAGGAAAGACGTCAATAATTCGGTTTATCGTTGCAGGGGCACTGGAGGTGTGCAGAGTACCCAAAACAAGATGGCCAGTCTCTGCTGCGGTAATGGCGGTTTGAATCGTTTCCAAATCACGCATTTCCCCCACCAGGATAACATCTGGGTCTTGCCTTAATGCTGCCCTTAGTCCATTAGCAAAGTTTTTTGTGTCGAAACCGACTTCACGCTGGTCAATAATCGAATTTCCATGCTTATGCAAATACTCAATCGGATCTTCAAGTGTGATGATATGTTTTCGCATATTAACATTCATAAAATTGATCATCGATGCGAGCGTCGTGGATTTACCGCTTCCCGTCGGCCTGTAACCAGCAAAAGTCCCTGGGGTTTTTCAATTACTTTCTTCAAGGTATCCGGAAGATCCAAATCATCAATAGAAGGAACCTTTGATGGAACAATTCTTAGCGCCATAGCTACACAACTACGCTGATGGTAGGTATTCACCCGAAAACGTGATACACCTGGCAAGCCATAGGAGAAATCAAGTTCCCCTCTCTCTTTAAATATATCCCACATATTTTCCGGAATGATTGCCTTAGCCATCCCTTCTGTATCTGCAGGCTTTAAAGAATCTTTTCCATACTTTTTTAAATCCCCATTTATTCTCATGATCGGGGGCACACCAACAGTCAGATGGATATCCGACGCTTTTAGCTCGTATGCCGCCCTTAAAATTAAATCTATATTTTCCTTCATTCTGTTACTCCTACTCCAAAATGGCAACACGCAGAACTTCTTCCGTTGTTGTTAAGCCTTGCTTTATTTTTATCAGGCCGTCATCCATCAAGAAAATAGTCTTGTTTTTAATGGCCAGATCACGAAGCTTTTGAAACGATTCACCATTCATGATCACACGGCGCATCTCATCATTTATGACTAGTACTTCATGCAGGGCAATCCTCCCTTTATATCCAGTCATATTACATGAAGAGCAGCCACGGCCCTTCGAAACCTTTTCTATTTTAATACCTCGCCGTGCAAAAATCTCCATTTCACGTGTGGAAGGATCGTGAACATCTAGACAGTCACGGCACACCTTTCGAACAAGACGCTGGGCAACAATTCCGCTTAAGGATGAAGCAAGCAAGAACGGCTCTACCCCCATGTCCTGCAGCCTTGTAACTGTCCCAATCGAATCATTTGTATGCAATGTGCTGAGAACCAAGTGACCTGTCAGTGAAGCTCTGATAGCAACCTCGACTGTTTCTTTATCACGGATTTCCCCTACCATGACAATATTTGGATCCTGACGAAGAATGGATCGAAGCCCTGCAGCAAACGTCATGCCTACATTCTGGTTTACCTGAATCTGATTGATTCCTTCCAACTGGTATTCAACGGGATCCTCAATTGTGATGATATTCACTTCTTCGCTGTTCAATTTATTTAGCGCCGCATATAACGTTGACGACTTACCTGAACCAGTGGGACCCGTTATCAAGACAATCCCAGTTGGCTTCTCTATTAGTTCGATGAATCTTTTATAATTAAGATTATTAAAGCCAAGCTTGGTTATGTCATTTAAAGCTGCTCCCATGTCGAGAAGCCGCATAACAATTTTTTCACCAAATACAGTTGGCAGAGTCGAAACCCTCAGGTCAACAGGATGGAAATCGAGATTGATTTTTATTCTTCCATCCTGTGGTACACGGTGTTCTGTAATATCAAGATTAGCCATGATTTTTATGCGGGCTGTTAAAACGCTTTGCATATGGCGGGGTAATGCACGTTCCGTGCGCAGAACGCCATCAACACGATAACGGACGACTACCTTTGTTTCCTGTGGGTCAATATGGATATCACTTGCCCGCTGCACAACAGCATTTGAGAGAATTTGATTGACAAGCTTTACAATCGGTGAGTTCTGGTCGGTTACATCCTCTTCCCGGTTTGTTTCCCTCTGTGGCAGCTCTCCCAAAAGCTCTTCAAAGCCTTCATCCGTATTATAAAATTTATTGATTGCACGCAGGATATCATCCTTGGTCGCGATGGCAGTTTCAATATGAAAGCCGGTGGACAGTCTCAGGTCATCAATGATAAAAAAGTCCATTGGATCGGCCATGGCTATAAACAGCTTATCGGCTTCTTTTTTTAAAGGGATGATTAAATTTCTTCTGGCAATTTCTTTTGGTATCAAGGTAAAAAGGTTTGTATCAAAAGGATAACGGAAAAGGCTGATATGCGGTATGCCCAATTGGAACTCAAGCACTTCAATTAATTGCTGTTCCGTAATATAGCCTCTTTGAAGGAGTGCATCACCAAGCCTTTGATTTGTTCCCTTTTCTTTCAATGCGGTTTGAAGCTGCTCCTCTGTTATCAGTCCAGCTTCAACGAGCAAATCGCCAAGTCGTTTACGGGTCTTTTTCATTGGTATCCCTGCTTATCGAAGATTATTTTGGTTGTTCGTTTGGCTTTCCCCACAGGTTTTCATTATTCGAAACAGATGGAAGAACATTCTGCTCCTGAGTTGCCGGCAAATTTTCTTCAGAAACAGACTGGTTAGTTCCGTCCTCGGTCACCGTTGTTGTTTCAGTATTGGCTGTAGATTGGCTGTCTGCATTATTCGTTTGGAGTCCAGACGGGTTCACAGCTCCGCCTGTATCCTGTCCAGCTGGCAGTGCATTTATCTCTACTCTTGCAACGGGAGCATAAAAATCCTCGGAGATTAAGACTGAATCTATTAACTTACCATTATCATAAATCTCACGATACACCTTAATCATAGCCCCGTCTGAACCCTCATTCTGGATTTTCTTCTGACTATTAACTAATAAAGGACTATACTGTTTAATTGTTTTTGGTTTGAAATCCTGTTTATCTCTCGAACTTACTTTATATTCATAAAGCAAAGCCTCACCTTTTAAAGTCGTATGGAGGTCCTTCTCGTTCCATTCCAGCTCAATTGTATAAGCAGTATCATTCGGATTCGAAAATACCAAATCATAATGATTCCCAAAGGCTATTTTCGACTCAAATCCGAGTTCCTCATTAGCAGGTAAATCCTCACTTATTTTTCTTTCTAACACTGAAAAATTGGTTGGCAATATTGCCTTGTATATGCTTGTAGAAATCAAGCTGAGGGCAGAAACAGATAGATTGTTGAGTTTTTTGCTTTTTAAGTATTCGAGCATTGAAAATGTGGACTCCGCCGGGATTTCAATCCGTGATAATTTTTCTGTTGCTTCTTCCATATCATCGGGAGTGTTTTGTGGTGTAAGCATTGCCTCGCCAATGACTGTTTGCACTTCAGAAGAATTTCCCTTTAGGAATTGACGCAATTTAATGATTGTATTGCCAGGCTGAAGGTTTGCAGCAATTGTAGTTAATTTTATGGTCAGCTTATTTAAATCGAATTTCTTTTCGCTCAGGCCGGATGAAAGCATGCTTATGAGCGCTGCCGTTTTCTCATTTTCAAGCTTGACCTGAATTTTATTTTGCTGTCCGTCCTTTGCACCAAAAACAGAATCCTGGATGAGAAAGCTAAAATCGCGTTTATCCATTTTTACTGTTTTTTCCTTGTATTGAATAGAAATTTTAGCATTATTTAGCCATTCATCATATTTTTGATTTAATAGAGCAGTTGCTTCTTCCGAAGTTTTTCCTTCAACACTGATCGTGCCAAATGAGGTTCCTTGTGTATATACATCTGTTTCCTTTTGAAAAGGAGTAAGAGCAAGGGCACCGTATTGGGAAAAACTAAAAATATAGGCAGTACAGAATAAAAGCACAATAAAAAGTTTAATCGCTTGCCGGTTTTTTCTAACCATTAACAGCCTCCTAAAATAGTACTCATATCTTTTTATTCTCTTACCAAATAAAAGGACAAGTTCTACTTTTCTTTGTCAGTACCTTGTATTGTCTCGAGCATTTCCCAATCGATTTCCTCTATTTCACTCGCTCCTTCATTGGATGCAGCAGCTTCATTGATTGCAGCTTGAATTGGATTAACGAATTTTAATTCAATTTCTTTATCAAAAGAAAGAACCTCTAGTTCTTGTAAAGACTCATGTGCGACTTCCTCAAAAGATTCATCTGTTACATTATTTACTTGCAAGTCAGTAAAAATATCCTCAATTTCTTCGATATACTCACTGCTTCTGTTGTGATCCTCATATCCTTGGCTTTCATCATGTATTTCCTGTTCCATTTCTCTTGTTAACAAAAAAGAAATATCATCTTCCAATTCAATGTCTGCAGATACCATGTCCCCGGATGAAGATGTAATTGGAGCTACAGGTTTTTCTGACACTAAAAGCGCTTCATCCAATGGGGTTATATCACTCTCTATTTCATCAAAAGATTCCTGTAAGCTAACAGTGGGTTCTAGATTTACAGACGAACTTCCATAATAGAATTCTTCAGATTCCTTCTTTTTAACACTGGCAGTTTCTTTTCCAAACATTAGAGAAGCCATCCGTTGATCCAATATGTATGAAAACAGCAAAACAAGTAAAAAAAGTATCAAAAAGACTTGCGACAGAGCAATTATCATGCTTGCAACCTGACCAAGTAAGGCGACAAAAAACGCTGTTAAAATGACAATAAGTTTGCCTTTCTTTGTTATGCCCAAGGGCAAAAAATAAATGACAGGTACAAGAATAACAAGTGAGGCTGCGCCCCATAGCAAACTTTCCATTTGTTCACTCCTAATAATTTAAGTATACTAGTAAAAAAGTCTTAGATTCTATTATTTATTACAGGTTTCATCTATATATTTCTTAATTAGACATATTTCGATTCCTAAATATTGTATAATATTTGTATGGATTTTAAAAGAAGGCGGAGAAATAATTATGAGGGGTTTTCAAAAAAACCAAAACGGATTTACATTATTAGAAGTTTTGCTTTCCATTGTTTTACTTGGAATCATCCTCACTAGTTTTGCAGGCCTATTTGCTCAATCAGCTGAATTCACAAAAAGAAATGACCAAAAGTTAACCGCTGTCCAAATATCCCAAAAAGTTGTGAATATAATTGAGGAAAATGTTACTAAGCAATCTTTAATTGATGATAATATAGTAGATTCTGCTGGAAAGGTAATTGGAGGGAGCAGAATTCTAAGCCAGGCAGAAATTGAAGACGATATTTCCCAAACCCTTAATCCTGGTTTTATTGTTTCAGCCGTCATAACTAATAGTAGTGCGGAAAATTTAATTCAATATAAAATTATAGTCCAAGAGAAAACCAATTTAAAAAACCAATCCGAAACTTTTACTTATATTAGAAGGTGAACCAGATGAAAAATCAAAAGGCCTGTCTTTAATCGAAATATTGGCAGCATTAACAATCCTTATGATTATTTCATCCATAATCTATGGTGTTTTCTTTAATGTTGATAAGAATTATAAACAAATTTCACAAAAGTCCAATTTGGAGCAGGAAGCAAATATTATTATTAATACAATTAAAAATTATCATCAACGTCAAAATACATACAAGCTTTCCTATAACCCTTTAAATGGTGATGCTTTCATTGGCACCACAGCAGCAAATATTCCTTTAGAACGAAGTGATCTCCAAATTTTTTTAAAAGCTGGTTATCCTTTACCTGAGGACTTCGCGGGAGAAATAACAATCGATGGTTCCATCCCTCTTGCCATTTACCTAAAGATTACAACAAAGCAGGGCCAATCCTATGAAATTGATACAATTATTAAAAGATATTAGAGGTGAATCTATGAAAAATGAAAAAGGATATACATTATTAATTGTTTTAATTACAATTACAATTATCCTGATATTCGGGATGAGTTTAAGTGGTATGGTTCTCTCTTCCCGTTACCAGTTCAACAAAACGGATAACCGGAATAAAGCGACTGATCTTGCTGAAATGGGAATAACCTATTATAAGGCTGTAACTAACAGAATAGTAGCTGCGGCCAATACTACCGCGTCTTTAAACTCCACCTCAACCACATATGATTCAAATTTCAAGTCAGCATTGAAAGCATACACTGAAATGAAGACCGGTTATATAAAACTTATGACTGTAGAATCTGATAAGACTTACAAAATTAATTTTATGAACATCGATGAGTCCAACCCTAATAAGCTGGTGGTAAACTTTAATAGTTTTGGCAATGCAGGGAAAGAAACAGTTAATCTTACTGGTTCCATCACAATCCAAAAGCTTTCTGGCAAATTAAGAATCGGCCAAACAAAACCAGTCCAGTCTTCTTATTCGATTGTGGAGACTAATTTAATAGACTTATGGGCTCAAAATAAAAGTGCAACCTATAATTCTTCTACCTACTTTACAAATTACATCCATATTCAGGGGAATCGTACCTTATTAGTTAATGGCGATGCCTATTTTGTTTCCGAAGTATCATACCAGGGAGCTGCAGATATTATTATCAAAGGTGATGCGATCTTTGAAAAGGCTATGATTATCCCAAACGGGAAGGCTTATAAGCTGTGCATTACAGGTGATACTTATCTGGTAGATTCTCAGGGAAAATTGATAGATTATGTTATCCCACAGAATCGGTGTGCAAAAACAGCGTCTAATAGTTGGGGAATTGATAATAATAGTGGAATAAAAGTCCAATATTAAATAAAAAGTCCGATTCTCACTCGAGAATCGGACTTTTTTATTTCACATACTCCGCAACCCTATTCCTGCCAGCCCGCTTCGCCCCAACATAAAGAGCACGGTCTGCATGCCGAATCAATGCAAGCGCGTCGTCTGCATCCTCAGGGGCAGTTGCTACGCCGATCGAGGCAGTAATTTCGACAAGGAGCGGTCTGTCTTCCTCTCCCATATGCTGCTTGACTGTGAAAGGTTCGTTGGCAATCGTTTGCCTAATTAGCTCAGCCATAGCGAAAGCTTCTTCCTTCTCTACATCAGGCAAGAGGATGACGAATTCCTCCCCCCGTAACGGGCAGCCGTGCCTCTGTTTCCAGTTAGCATTTCAAGCCGAGCAGCGAGTTCGCATAGAATTTCATTTCCGCTTTGATGCCCATATGTATCATTGACGGATTTAAAATGGTCTATATCCAAAATGATTAATGACAGCAGCTTTCTTTTAAAATAGTGAAGCTTTTCAAATTCCGCTGTTAACAGGTTTTCAAAGTAGCGGTAATTGTAAAGCTTTGTAAGCGGACAGCGTTCGCTATATTCCTTTGTGACTTCATAATGTCTTGCATTTTCGATTGCAATGGCGAAGTGCGAACAAAGTATATCGATAATCATCAATTGCGATTTGTCATATGCCCGTTTTTTCCGTGATGCCAGAATCAGTACGCCGACTACCTGATTATTCCTCATAATTGGCACGGACAAAACAGTCTCCGCACAAGTAGGAATATCCCCTGTCTCTATATTTTTCCATTCTCTTCTTGATGAAAACAGGACAGATTTCCTTGTGGCCAAACTCTTCCACCGATACCTTCTGATTTCTTTAAGGGTAGTAGATTACTAGGGAGGGTTTCCCCATCCTCAATCCGCCGAATCAGCTGAAGTTCTTTCTGATCAATAACATCTAAAATATATGCGAAATCTACTGGCAGCATTTCCATTAATTTTTGAATAAACAGGTCCATTACGTCATTTACTTGGACCCGTTCAGCGAGCTGGTGACCAATTTCAGTTGCCTTTTGAAGATACTCATTTATTTTTTGGCTGGAATAATAGAGATTTAAAATAATAGATAGGCTCGCAAATGGAACACCAACTAATAATAATGCAAGTATTCCTAGTTCAGAATAAAGCGTGTAAAGTACAAAACCGATTGGAAAGGTGATAAGTGTTGTAACAATATCCCACACAAAATCCTTTCCAAAAAAAGGCTGCTTTTCTGGATATAGAGTATAACTGTAAAACATTAAGATGATTTGGTTTATAACATATATTAGTACAGCATAAAGGGCCGCGTATAAAAACGCATCTGTACCCTTTAATATATTCTGCCCAGTCTGCCCACCCACTCCATAATAAATTAACCCGCTCACTAAGGAAATAGTAAAAAACATAATCGAGTTTAGAGGCAATCGAATCCATTCTTCTTTTGGAAGCTTGATCTTGGAAAAAACGGCCATCAAAGCAATATGGATAAAAAGCATCTCTACAAATAAGCCAAACCTTAAAAAAACGCCAAGAGATACCCATTGGATCAAAAATATTGGCACATTGTTTATTACCATAGGCATGGCTGCAACAGCGCAGGTCAATAATAAAAAAGCGACGACATCTGCAAAATTACCTCCTAAATGCGGAGGAAAATATAAATAGGTCCATAGAAACCCAGCCGGGACAAGTAAAACCCAAACAAGTAAAACAATTTTTTTAACGTGCGGTTTTACAGCCATCTTTTCCTGCCTCCTTCTGCTCTGCCATTAGGAAAATAGTCACAAAGTTTAAAATAATTTTAGCAGACATACTAATATTTGTCACAGGAAAATCGTCTTATTTTTTAAAAAATTTGGACAAGAACGGTTTTACCTCAGAAATAAAGTATAGGGAACCAGTTATAACCAGGATATCCGTACTATGAAGCTGATTGATTTCATTCGTTATTGCAGCTTGCCATTCCTCAGATACCTGCTTGTTGGATGAGGAACTGATTTCCATTAGACTTGATGCCGAAGCCGCTCTCGGAAAATCAAAGGAAACAAAAGTAATTCTGTCAGCTGCTCTATCAAGCTTTGAAATCATCTTGTCCAATTTTTTATCCGTTAGAGCTGCAAAGACAATATGAATACGGCGGCCGCTGTATCTGCTCTCCAACTCATGAGTTAAAGCTGTTATTCCTTCATCATTATGCGCCCCATCAATAATTACGGTTGGCTGATCTGAGAGGATTTCAAATCTCCCTGGCCAAAAGGCATTCTTCAGTCCTATTCTAATTTCCTTTTCTGTCAGCTTGAAAGCGTGGACATGATTTAAATATTGTGCAGCCATAATCGATAGTCCGGAATTTTCTGTTTGGTGCTGCCCCATCATTCCAATTTTGATATTTTCGATATAACCATAAGGGGTTTTAATGTCAAAAGACTCTCCTTTTGGCAGTGCGCTGTGGCCTGAAATCTCGAATTCTTTGCCAATCCTGAATAATGGTGTAACTAATTTTGCAGACTGCTGTTCAATTACTGCAAGAGCGTCAGGACGTTTAATGCCAGTAATCACAGCCGATCCTTTTTTTATAATACCCGCTTTCTCAAAGGCAATTTCCTCATATGTATTTCCTAGTATTTGGGTATGGTCAAGACCAATATTTGTAATGATCGAAAGCATCGGTTGAATAATATTTGTCGAATCAAATCTTCCGCCAAGACCGACTTCATAGATGACAACATCTGCGCTGCTGCACTTTGCAAAGTACCACATCGACATGGCTGTAATCACTTCAAATTCAGTAGGACCGCCGAGTTCACTTTCCTCTAACTCTATTGCAAGCGGAAAAATGATATTTGCAAGCTCCACAATTTCTTGATCAGTGATAGGTACTCCATTAATGCTTATTCGTTCATTAAAGTGTTCGATATAGGGAGAAGTAAACGTCCCGACTGTATATCCGCCTGCCTGCAGAATGGAGCGCAAATAGGTGACTGTTGACCCCTTTCCATTGGTTCCTCCAATGTGAACGGTCTTTAATTGCTTTTCAGGATGGCCCAGCTTCTCCATCATCCATTCCATTCTTTTTAATCCAGGTTTTATACCGAGCCTTAATCTTGAATGGATCCAATCAAGGGCTTCCTTATATGTTAAAAACATTCTACGCACCTCATTTCATCGGTTTAAACAGACTGAAGACGAATCCTGGCACGGATTCGCCTTCAAGCATTTTTAACTGAAACAGAGTTAAGATTTAATGAAGCTTTTCTCTCCTGCGAGCTAAAGGTTTAGCCTTTTAATTCTTTAATACGTGCTTCAACCGCAGACCTTTTTTCAAGATAATCATTTTCTTTAGCACGTTCTTCTTCAATTACACTTTCTGGAGCTTTTTTAATAAAGCCTTCATTGCCTAATTTCTTTTGAACCCTTTCAACTTCCTTGTTCCATTTATCCCACTCTTTTTCAAGGCGGGCAATTTCTTCGTCAATATTGATTAAGCCTTCAAGCGGCAGAATGATTTCCATTCCTGAAATCACAGCAGTCATGGCTTTATCAGGTGTTTCAATGTCTGTTCCCATTTGTAATTCTTCCGGGTTACAGAACTTTTCAATGAACCCGCGGTTCTTCTCCAATGAGGCAAGAATCTTTTCATCCTTAGCCTTCACAAGCATTTTGATTTTCCGGCTCATTGGTGTATTTACCTCAGCACGGATATTCCGAACCGCACGGATGGTTTCCATTAACATCTTCATTTCGCCTGCCGCCTGGCTATCAGAGAAGGCAGGATTAACTTCAGGCCATTTTGCAGTTGTAATGGACTCACCAGAGTGAGGAAGGTTTTGCCAAATTTCCTCAGTGATAAACGGCATGAATGGATGAAGCAGGCGCATCGTATTATCAAGGACATGTGCCAAAATCGAGCGGGTAGTAAGCTTTGCTGCTTCGTCTTCTCCGTAAAGTGGGAGTTTCGCCATTTCGATATACCAGTCACAGAAATCATCCCAGATGAAGTTGTAAAGTGCCCGGCTACTTCACCGAATTCGTATTTAGCTGAGAGCCTTGTAACGGTTTCAATTGTTTCATTCAGCTGGTTTAAAATCCACTTGTCAGCAACTGACATTTCACCGCTTAGATCTATTTCTTCGTACTTCAACCCATTCATGTTCATCAAGGCGAAACGGGATGCATTCCAGATTTTATTGGCAAAGTTCCAGGTTGATTCAACCTTTTCGGGAATGTAACGAAGATCTTGGCCTGGTGAGCTTCCTGTTGAAAGGAAATATCTTAGTGAGTCAGCACCGTATTGGTCGATGACCTCCATTGGATCTACACCATTGCCAAGTGATTTACTCATTTTGCGTCCATCTGAATCCCTTACTAATCCATGGATAAGAACGTCTTTGAATAGACGTTCACCGGTGAATTCCAAGCTTTGGAATATCATTCTGGAAACCCAGAAGAAAATAATATCATAGCCCGTTACGAGTACATCAGTAGGGAAGTAACGCTTGAAATCGGCAGCTTCCTTATCCGGCCAGCCCATTGTAGAAAACGGCCATAGTGCAGAGCTAAACCATGTATCAAGTACATCGTTATCCTGGGTCCAATTTTCACTATCTGCAGGTGCTTCTGTTCCAACATATACCTCACCTGTCTCGTTATGGTACCATGCCGGTATCCGGTGTCCCCACCAAAGCTGACGGGAAATACACCAGTCGCGGATGTTCTCCATCCACCGCATATAAGTGTTTTCGAATCTTTCAGGAACGAAATTCACCTTTTCCTCTTTGCTTTGTAAAGCAATCGCTTCATTTGCCAATGGCTGCATTTTAACAAACCATTGTGTTGATAGGTATGGTTCGACAACAGCACCGCTTCGCTCTGAATGACCTACAGAATGTAAATGCTCCTCAATTTTGAAAAGTACTCCCTGTTCTTGAAGATCTTTTACAATTTGCTTGCGGCATTCGAAACGGTCCAGTCCTTCGTATTTGCCAGCACGGCCATTCATTGACCCATCCTCATTCATAACTAGAATGCGTTCAAGATTATGGCGGTTACCGATTTCAAAATCGTTCGGATCATGCGCAGGGGTAATTTTAACGGCTCCAGATCCAAATTCCATATCAACATAATCATCGCCAACGATTGGGATTTCACGTCCTACGATAGGAAGAATAACTGTTTTGCCGATTAAATGCTTGTATCGGTCATCTTCTGGATGTACAGCTACAGCCGTATCACCAAGCATCGTCTCAGGGCGTGTTGTTGCGATTTCGATATGCCCTGATCCGTCAGCTAGCGGGTACCTCATATGATAGAAGGCTCCCTGAACATCTTTATAAATTACTTCAATATCCGATAAAGCTGTTTTCGTTGACGGGTCCCAGTTAATAATATATTCACCGCGGTAAATAAGATCTTTCTTATATAACAAAACGAATACTTCCTTTACAGCGTCGGAAAGACCTTCATCAAGCGTAAATCGTTCACGGCTGTAATCAAGCCCCAAGCCAAGCTTTGCCCATTGCTGGCGAATATGTCCTGCATACTCTTCCTTCCAGCGCCATGTTTCTTCAACAAACTTTTCACGTCCAAGGTCATAGCGGCTCTTTCCTTCACTGCGAAGCTTTTCTTCTACTTTTGCCTGAGTTGCGATTCCGGCGTGGTCCATTCCAGGCAGCCATAAAACATCGTATCCCTGCATCCTCTTCATGCGCGTAAGTATATCCTGCAGCGTTGTATCCCACGCGTGGCCTAAATGAAGCTTACCCGTAACATTCGGCGGTGGGATAACAATTGTGTATGGCTGCTTTTCCTGATCCGGTTTTGCCTCGAAAAATTTTCCTTTTACCCACCAGTCATAGCGGCCTGTTCAATCGATTTAGGATCATATTTCGTGGGCATCGAGATATCATTTGTTTCCATTGCAATTCCTCCTGTTTTAAATTTTTAAAAACAAAAAACCCCATTCGCCATAAAAGGACGAATGGAGTTTGCTTCGCGGTACCACCTTTTTTCCAGCCTGAAATAATTGGCTGGCTCTTAACGGGATAACGGAGTCGATCCGTCTTCCACTACTGGGATTGCATCCGTTGGCGGAAGAAGCTCTAGGGTGACATTCCAATGTTCTGCTTAGGAAATCTTTCAGCTGATGATTTCCCTCTCTTAAAGCAGAAGAGCATTGTACTCTTCCCTGTCTTAGCTTTTTCGATTTGAATATATAGATATACTACCCAAAAAAGGGGATTGACGTCAATAATGTTCGCCAATTTTTTTATATTTTATACATCAATGGGGAAGTTGGTGTTCCTTTTAGCCTAAACACATATAAAGAGGAATATACATAAAATGAGGATCATGAGGAATTAACGCAAACGTCTTTGGAACAGAATTGATATAGGAAAGGGGACTGCAGTTAATGAAAAGATTTAATCGATATTCGCTGCCGCCTTGGGTGAGGACCATGAGGGGTGTGTGCGCGCAATTTATCATACCTTTTTGTATATTTCAGGGAATCCGGACCATTCTTCTGCCGACCACCTTCGACGTTCTGCTTTTGACTATTTTCATCGCAATTGCCCTTGCCATTTATCTTGAAGTCATTTAAGGAGCCCTGCTGCAGACTTACTGCTGGGCTCCTTCTTCTTTTGCCTGCTGCTGTGCACCTTCTTTTGCCTGCTGCTGTGCATCGATTTCCGATATGCGCATAACAACATATTCTGCATTTTTTAAAAGCCAATAGTGCTTCTGCAGCTGCCGGACAAGCTTTAATTCATTTGCTGTCCTGCTTTTCTTAAGATATCTTTCAGCAACCTGCAAAATAGGTCCAGGATGTGCGAGATAGCTTAAGAACAACAATTTTTCATCAGGTTTATAAGGGAAATACTTTAAGTAATAATAAACCCAATCGATGGACTCTTCGTTTCGTTTAGGATGTGTTTTCAAACTGCGAGATAAAAATGGAAGAAGATCATGAATGGGTGAACCATATCTGGCACCTTCAAAATTGATGAAATATCCATAACCCTTTTCATCGTATAGAAAATGTTCTGTCGATATTTTCCCATGGTTGATAACCATTCTTGCCTTTTCCTGATCCTTCGTATTTTCATACCATTCCTCGAACTTCGTTTTGGAAAATCCCAGCGCCTGGCTTATTTCATTATAGTACAAGGAAAACAGCAGCTCGAAAGGAGACATATAGGTTTTTTTCTCGCAAGTCTCGATAAATCCATCCAGCAGTTCTTGATTTTTTTCCAGCTGCTGGATGGTTTTTTCGTAGTGTTCTTTCCTGTCCTCTTTTTTTACTGGAATTTCCTTGGCTGATAATGTGTGAAGTCTCGCAAGCTCACGAAACAGCTGTTGATGCCTCTCATTCCTGTCCTCTCTTTCTTCATTAGGAAGCCAGGGCATCAAATAATACAAATCCTGATTTTCAAGCACTGCGTATCTGCCATCCATTGTAGGATAGATGGGAACAATCCTATTAAAGCCTTTCTGGTAAAGCTGATGGACATGGCGAATAAAGTCAGTGCCATTATTGGGAGGAATTTTCTTTAAAGCGAATGTGCCTTTGTTGGAGTAAATTTTTTGTACTTTACCATAATCCTCAATAAAATAAGGCTCAATTAAATAATTTTTCAATATGGGTTCCAGCACTCCAAGCCGATTTGATTCACTCATCGAAACTCAGCTCTCTTTACGCTTAGAAAAACATTTGAGCAGGTGAGGTACCCGCTCATGATGTTTTTCCTATGTTATTTTTTTGCTACAACAACCGGAATGTAAAGTACCTGGCCTTCGTATACATCCTGATTCATTTCCAAATTGTTAACTCTCAGCAAATTGGGAACGGAAATATCATATCTTTCTGAAAGCACATCCAGAGTCTCTCCCCTTTGGACAATGCACACCTTAAGCTTTGCGACTTCATCACTTTCTTCCTTGCGAGCAAAAAATTCCGTTAAACTCATACTCTTCTTTTTAGGAGCCTTCTTCTTTTTCACTTCTTGCTGTACCGGTGCTTTTTCAGGGCTTGAAGAGCTCTCTGCATGGTGCTCTGCCTGTTGCACTTCTGATGTCACTTCTCCCTGTTCGAATTGTTCCTCTGTTCCAGTATCGGGAACAGTACTTGCTTCACTTCTTGCATATTGCTTAAATAAGTCCAATGGATGACTATTTGCTATTCCCTGATAGGGGAAGGTTGGGAATTCATGCTGTTCTGCTGGAGGTTCATCTTCAAACTGCCTTCTGGCCTCAGCCTCGAAGCTGTCTTCCTCATAGGAAGCATAGTAATGAGCATCCTGCTCCTGCTCTTCCTGTTCCAATACTTCTTCTACATCCTCTTGCGGATTTCTATGCAGCACAACCGGCTCAAACTGCTCTGGAGCTGTTTCATGCTGCTGTTCGCCATATAATCCACTAATGGTTAAATCAGACGTAAGCTTCATGCAGCTCCGCTCTGGAAACGAATAATCAAATGACTCTACTACTACATCAATATCATAGATGCTTTGGATTCTGTTGTTTGGAATGGTAATATCAACCGGAAAACGATGGGAAAACTCACAAACTCCCGCTTCCCTTTCCTCCACCACTTGAACGTATTTCAAACCTGGATCTTCCTCATTTTCGCTGCTATCATTATGGCTTTTATACTCGCCCGTTAATTCCAGCGAACCACGAATGGTTACATACTGGTCATTTTCCTGGATGGTGATATCCGGATCAAGCGATATGGATACTAGCTCTTCGACTTCCTGTCCTTTTCGAAACCATATAGACTCCTCCAAAGAAAATCGAAGGCATGACTGATTTTCCTGAGACAAAGCGACTCCTCCTTTCGTTTCCTTCACGTAAAATCACTATGTCACTTACACTCTATGAAACCAGCTATTTATTTATGATAAAAAAGCGTCCAGAATTAAAAAAACACCCATACCTATACGGTAACGGGTTTACTTTAGAGGTGTAAACATTGTAAAACACATATGAAAACGCACTTGAATTCACGATATCATTCACAGTGCGTTTTTTATTGATTTATCAACATTTTGGCGAATTTTAATTGCTTATTTTTTCTTAATTCATATCGTAAATCACAGGGTAGGAAATCATTATTGGGGGTGTGTGAATTATTTGTGATTTAGTAAGAAGACTTATCCTTAATTGAGTAACCAGTGATGTTTAAAATAAGCGGAGATTTTTCCGTTAGACTGGAGAATAGAGCTCGGTTCGGGGTATATAAGCGGAGGTTTTCCGATTAAGCAAAGCAAAATTAACCATTTTCACGTTTTTTGAGTCAATAGTCTGAATCTTTCCGTCTATTTAAGCTATTTTCAGTGCTATTTCCTAATTAAGAGAAATTTCTCCGCTTATTTATCAAACTCGCTTTAGCGTCTAATGAACTTGTACAACTTACGGGTGCTTTAGTAAAAAAAAGAAAATTCAAAAAAAGCTTAGAGATATTTGCATCTCTAAGCCTTTTTGACTTTGAAGTTTATATGATTTGCTATTTGATTTGGTCTGCGATTTACCGTTTTGTACCTTACAAGTAAACCCATACCTATACAGTACGGGTGTCTAAAATTATTTTTTTAATTTTGAAAATGCTGTTTCTGCAGCCTGAATTGTTTTTTCAATGTCTTCATCAGTGTGGGCGGTTGATAGGAATAGCCCCTCAAACTGTGATGGCGGCAGGAATACTCCCTGGTTAGCCATTTCCTGATAGTAGGATGCGAAATATTCGAGATTCGATGTCTTCGCTTTATCATAATTTGTTACTTTCTCATTCGTAAAGAAGAAACCAATCATGGAGCCAGCGCGATTCACTGTAATCGGAATACCATGCTTTTCAGCAGCTGCCTTTAATCCCTCTTCGAGCATGTCACCTTTACGGATAAATTCATTGTAGTGCTCCGGTGTCAGCTGGCTTAGTGTTTCATAGCCCGCTGTCATGGCCAATGGATTTCCTGAAAGTGTTCCGGCTTGATAGATAGGACCGCTAGGAGCGATTCTCTCCATGATTTCCGCTTTTCCGCCATAGGCACCTACTGGAAGGCCGCCGCCAATTACTTTTCCAAGGCAGGTAATGTCAGGCGTCACATTAAAATACCCTTGTGCACAGTTGTAGCCAACCCGGAAGCCTGTCATTACCTCATCAAAGATAAGAAGTGCTCCAAATTGTGAAGTGATATCCCTTAGCCCTTCAAGGAAGCCTGGAAGTGGAGGAACGACACCCATATTGCCGGCAACTGGTTCTACAATAACTCCTGCAATATCATCGCCAAACTGTTCGAATGCATACCTGACGCTTTCAAGGTCGTTATAAGGAACGGTTATTGTATTTTTTGCCACACCTTCCGGAACGCCAGGGCTGTCTGGCAAACCAAGTGTTGCTACTCCTGAACCCGCTTTGATCAGAAGCGAATCCCCATGCCCGTGATAACAACCTTCAAATTTCAAGATCTTATTACGGCCGGTATATCCCCTTGCAAGGCGAAGAGCACTCATCGTTGCCTCAGTACCTGAAGAAACCATACGTACGACTTCAATCGAAGGCACACGTTCGATGACAAGCTTTGCGAGCTCATTTTCCATTAAGGTTGGCGCGCCGTAACTCGTGCCCAATTCAGCTACCTTTTTAATCCCTTCTACAACCCTGTCATTTGTATGACCCAGGATTAGAGGGCCCAAGATAAAACATAATCAATATATTCATTGCCATCGATATCATAAATTTTTGATCCTTTTCCGCGTTCCATGAAAATAGGATCCATGTTCACCGATTTGAATGCGCGGACAGGGCTATTTACACCGCCTGGCATTAAACCTTTAGCTTCCTTGAAGGCTTCAATCGATTTTGCGTATGAGCGCATCTCATTCCCTCACTTTAAATAAAATTATTCTTCATTTAACCAGCGGACAGCATCCTTTGCAAAATACGTGATAATCAGATCAGCACCAGCTCGCTTCATACCAACTAGCATCTCAAGGACGATTTTCTTCTCATCGATCCAGCCGTTCAGTGCAGCTGCTTTGACCATTGAGTATTCACCGCTGACATTGTAAATCACAACTGGCAGGTTAAAGTTATTCTTAACATCTCTGACGATATCAAGATATGGCATACCCGGCTTAACAATAAGGAAATCTGCTCCCTCATTAACATCAGATTCTGCTTCTCTTAACGCTTCCATTCGATTGGCAGGATCCATTTGGTATGTCTTGCGATCCCCGAATTGAGGCGTACTGTCCGCCGCATCGCGGAAAGGACCATAAAAAGCTGAAGAATATTTAACAGCATAAGACATAATTGGAACTTCCTCGAATCCTGCTTCGTCCAAGCCGGCACGAATGGCAGCAACGAACCCGTCCATCATATTCGATGGAGCAATGATATCAGCTCCTGCTTTTGCCTGGCTAACGGCTGTTTTGACAAGCAATTCAAGCGATGCATCATTTAAGACACGATCTCCTTCCACTACACCGCAGTGGCCATGGCTCGTATATTCACACAGACATGTATCGGCAACAACAATCATTTCAGGGAAGCGATCCTTTATGAAGCGGGTTGCTTCCTGGACAATCCCATGGTCATGGTACGCCTGCTCTCCACATTCGTCCTTTTCAGCAGGCACACCGAATAGGATTACTGATTTGATTCCAAGCGAAACGATTTCTTCCATTTCCTCTTGGAGATAATCCATTGATATTTGGAAAACTCCGGGCATGGAAGAGACTTCGTTTTTTGTTTTTTCTCCTTCTACGATAAAAAGCGGGTAAATAAAATCCTCCGCTCTAAGATGGTTTTCTCTAACAAGTGCACGCATATTTGCGCTCTGGCGCAGGCGGCGATGACGTGAAA
The DNA here is from genome assembly GCF_030915465.1 of Neobacillus sp. PS3-34. GTDB lineage: Bacteria > Bacillota > Bacilli > Bacillales > Cytobacillaceae > Neobacillus_A. The sequence goes on along the minus strand of NZ_CP133267.1, from coordinate 3,505,812 downwards.
AATGGAGTTCCATTTTCATTACCTCCAAATATTAATTTATATAGACTATCATGCTTTTAAGCATCTCTTCTACAGTATACACCTCGGGCGCAGCATGGACTAATAATCCGTACGATTGAATTTTCTCTTTCGTAACAGGTCCAATACAACCTATCAGGCATTCCTCGATTAGGTCACCCAGTTTATTTTCCTTCACAACGTCCATAAAATGTTCTACCGTGGACGGGCTTGTAAAGAGCAGAATATCAAGGTCTTTTTTTGCAAGCTTTTCTGAGAGCAATACCCGGCTATCCTCCGGCATGTATGTTTCATATACAATCGCTTCATCAACAGCCGCACCCTTTTTTCGAAGCGATTCAGCTATTACGTCCCTTGCCAGGTTTCCTTTTGGAATGAGAATTCTATCTCCTTCTTTGACATAGGGAGCGAATTCAGCCGCAAAGGCTTCAGCTACATATTCGGATGGCAGAAAGCTGACTTTAAGACCATTTTCATTTAAGACCTTCTGTGTTCTCTCACCAATTACAGCAATCTTTGGGAACAACGCAAGCTCTTGTTTATTATAAAAAGATAAAAGTGTTTCCACAGTAACATTACTTGTAAAAATAATCCAATCGTATGTATCAATAGATTTAAGCAATTGAAGAAGGCTGCCATCTGCGTGAATGGTGTAAAGGCAATAAGAGGGATTTCAATTGGAATCCCTCCATACTTTTCAACTAATTGCGAAAATGGCTTTGCCTGCTTTTTTCCTCTTGGTACGAGAACTTTTTTATTAAGCAGGGGTAACGGTTTTATCATTCACCCTCAAGCTCCTGTTTAACCTTATCGATCAGTTCTTTTGCACCTTTTTCAATTAACATGCTGGCTGCCCGCACTCCCACATCCTCAGGCTCCATACCTCTAACTTCTTCCTTGTATACTTCTTTGCCATCAGGTGAAGCTACTAGCGCAGTTAATACAATTTCTTCGTTTTCATCAATATAAGCAAATCCTGCAATAGGAACCTGGCAGCCGCCCTCCATTTTATGAAGGTATGCACGTTCTGCACGAACGGCTCTATCTGTTTTTTCACATGTAAACTTATCAAGAAGTTCCAGCAGTTCTTTGTCGTCTTCACGGCACTCAATAGAAAGCGCTCCCTGGCCAACTGCAGGCACACAGCTTTCAGCATCCAAAAACTCCGTTACGACATCAGTTGCCCATCCAAGACGGGATAAACCTGCTGCAGCAAGGATAATCGCATCATACTCTTCTTCTTCAAGCTTGCTTAATCTAGTATCTACATTTCCTCTAATCCATTTAATCTCTAAATCAGGACGCTGCTTAAGAAGCTGTGAACTTCTGCGTAAGCTGCTCGTACCAATAACTGAGCCTTCTTTTAAATCCTTCAACGGAATGTGGTTCCTGGAAATAAGCGCATCACGATGGTCTTCACGAAATGGGATACTTCCAATTGTCAGACCTTCTGGCAGTACAGCCGGCATATCCTTCATACTGTGAACGGCCATATCTATCTCTTTATTCAACATTGCCTGTTCAATTTCTTTTACGAATAATCCTTTGCCTCCGACTTTGGATAAAGTGACATCAAGAATACGGTCTCCTTTTGTTACAATTTCTTTCACTTCAAATTCAAAGGGAGCACCAAGTTTTTTCAATTGCTCTATAACCCAATTCGTTTGTGTTAATGCAAGTTTACTGCGTCTTGAACCAACAATTATTTTTCTCATGACTGCCTCCTGATTTACGAATTCCAAATATGGAATGATGATAATTGACCAAAAAGAAAAAAGTTGATAAGTACGATTAAAAAAGAGCCTACGTTCCATAAAGCCAGGGTTTTCCCTGCAAGATTCCTGCCAATGCGAAGGTAAAGGTAGATGCTGTATGTGGTCAATACGATGAAGGAGCCAATCACCTTTGCGTCGTACCATGACATGCCCGGAACCTTTAATATAGCCCATTGCAGCCCCAGTATCAGGCTCAATATCAGCATCGGAACACCGATAACTGCAAGTAAATAAGAGAGGTTCTCAAGTTTCGTTAAATCAGCCAGGCGCATAAGCCTTTTTCCCCACTTTTTCTTTTTCAATAAATCGTATTGAAACAAATACAGCAGGGAGAACACAAAGGAAAGTGAGAAGGCTCCGTAGGAAAGAATCGCCATTGTAATATGTATGAGAAGCAGCTCGGACATTAGCTTTTGCCCGATGATATGCGACCCATACTGAACAGGTGCAAAGGTATGTATAACCATAACGATAAATCCGAGAATATTCGTAAAAAAAACGATAAAATCGACTCTTAACAGCCTGTTAATGCCAAGGGACAGCGTAACCAGAACCCAGGCGTAGAAATAAAGGCCTTCGAATATGGTCAACACGGGAAAACGCCCTGTTTTCATCATATATAAAAATAGAAATACCGTTTGCAAAATCCACACAAATGCAAGTAACCAGAAGGCTGCTCGGTTTGCCTTCCGGTTATGGTGAATGAAATCAAAGAAATATAACAGCACGCTGAAGGCATAGATAACAACTGTAAGTTCGTGCAGTCTTGTCATATGGATGTCAAACATAGACTGTACCTCACTTACGACTGAAAGGAAGCCTGAGGTGCTTGAACCATCATCTTAACTGGTTCGGCTGCTTTCAGTTGATTTTGCTCTTCAACAAGAGCTTCTATATTAAAGATTTTCACGAATAAATCCAGAGCATCTTCAGCATCCGGCCGTGCAGCCAATTCCTTTGCCTGCAAAATAGGATCTTTTAAAAGCTGGTTAATAATACTCTTTGTATGTTTGTTTAATACTTTTTTATCCCGTTCTGACAGTTCAGGGAGCTTTCGTTCAATGCTTTCCATCGTCTCAGACTGGATCGCCAGCGCTTTTTCCCTTAAGGCAGTAATGACTGGGACAACTCCAAGCAAACCAAGCCACTGCTTAAATTCTACTATCTCTTTTTCTACCATAATCGAGATTTTTTCTGCAGCCTTTTTTCTTTCCTGAAGGTTTGCTTCCACAATTCCTTCTAAATCATCTATATCATATAAAAAGACATTTTCCAGTTCTGCAATATTCGGGTCTAAATCACGTGGTACGGCGATATCAACCATAAAAAGCGGTTTACCCTTCCGCATTTTTTCCACAGCTGCCATCATCTCTTTTGTAATGACAATCCCATTTGAGCCAGTTGAGCTGATTAAAATATCCGCTTCGGTTAATGAAGCCTGAAGCTCCTGCATAGTCCTTGCCTGACCGTCAAATTTTTCCGCAAGCCCGACAGCTTTCTCGAATGTACGGTTGATGACCGTTACTTTTTTCACTCCGCTGCCTTGTAAATTCTGGGCGGCTAGTTCGCCCATTTTTCCTGCACCAAAAATAAGTACATGTTTATTTTCGAGGGACCCAAAAATTTTCTTTGCAAGTTCAACTGCCGCATAACTGACTGAAACGGCATTGGCACCAATATCTGTTTCAGAATGGCCGCGCTTGGCAAGCGTGATTGCCTGTTTAAAAAGATGGTTAAACACTGTACCTGTTGTCTGCTCCTGTTGAGATAGCAGGAAGCTGGAACGAACCTGCCCAAGAATCTGCGTTTCACCAAGAATCATGGAGTTAAGTCCGCAGGCTACTTTGAACAAATGCTCGACGGCCGCCTCTTCCTCATATATGAAAAGGAAAGGAGAAAATTCGTCCTGTTCCATGCCAAACCACTCAGATAAAAATTCTTTCATATAGTAACGGCCAGTATGCAGTTGGTCAACCACTGCATAAATTTCCGTACGGTTGCAGGTTGAAAGAATAACATTCTCCAAAATGCTCTTCTTGGTGTTTAATTTTTTTGTCGCATCCGCAATAAAGGATGGATCAAAAGTGAGCCGTTCTCTGATTTCAACAGGGGCTGTTCTATAGTTAATACCGACCACTAACGTATGCATTTTTTCAAGACCCCCTAATAAATGTTCATTCTTAACTAGTCTAATTATATCATGGGTTATTTTTCATTTTGCCCAAAAAATGTGAACAGAAAACGAAACTATGTGATATTATAAAAAAATGAATGGCTAGGATATTCATTAATCGACAAATACTTCCCTAAGTACAGTATCAAAAAATCAGCTTGGATTCAAGTGAACCTTTCTGGAAGTGGTGTATTTCATGAAAAATCAACGAATTTTCCCTGGAATTATCTTAATTGGCTTTGGTGGACTTTTTTTTACAGCAATCGGGAATCACTTTATTTCAACAATTTTATACATGGCCTACCCTGTTGGTCATTGTTGGTGCCGCCTTCCTTGGGCAGGGCTACTTTTCAAAGGATCATGAAGCGATCCTTCCCGGGGTTATCCTGGCAGGCTTTGGCCTGCATTTCCATCTCGTTCATCATCTGGCATTCTGGCCTGACCATATAGGGACATTTATCTTCATAATTGCACTCGGCTTTCTGCTCAGATATCAAAAAACGGGCACTGGATTATTCCAGGCTATGTTATTCATCCTTTTGGCCGTGCTTCTTTTGTTTTACGACAAAATTGCCGGCTACCTTGGATTGGTTCAAAACGGATTTTCGCTGGCATGGAAATTTTGGCCGGCTGTATTAATCCTCTTTGGAGCTTACTTCTTATTTTTCAAAAAAAAATAAACGTCCGGACCCTTTGTCCGGACGTTTTTTCATTATTTCATATAACTCTCTATCGTTGCCCATGCCTTATCTTTTCCTTCCCCTGTTTCAGACGAGAAAAGGATGATTTGGTCGTTTGGATCTAGGTCCAGTGTTTCTTTGACAACCTTTAGATGCTTTTGCCATTTCCCTTTAGGAATTTTATCGCACTTTGTTGCTATGACAATGCAGGGAATTTCATAATGTTTTAAAAATTCGTACATCATAACGTCATCCTGTGTAGGCTGGTGACGGAGATCAATAATTAAAACGACTGCCTTTAATTGTTCCCTTGAAGTTATATACGTTTCAATCATTTTGCCCCAGGCAGCCCGTTCACTTTTAGAAACCTTCGCATAACCATATCCCGGAACATCCACAAAATGGAGAACCTCATTAATGATATAAAAATTTAAGGTTTGAGTTTTCCCTGGCTTGGAAGAGATTCTCGCAAGTCCTTTGCGGTTAAGCAGTTTATTAATGAACGAGGACTTTCCTACATTTGACCTTCCTGCTAAAGCAAATTCGGGCAGATCCCCTTCAGGGTATTGGTCGGGTTTAACTGCACTGATTACAATTTCTGAACTAACAACTTTCATTTACGCTCCACCTTCTGCAAGGGCATGCTTCAATACTTCATCCACATGAGAGACGAGCACGAAATCCATTTCATTCCTGACGCTTTCTGGAATATCATCAATATCCTTTTCGTTATCCTTTGGAATAATCACTTTAGTAAGTCCAGCCCTGTGCGCACTTAATGTTTTTTCTTTTAAACCGCCTATTGGCAGCACTCTACCCCTAAGGGTTATTTCCCCTGTCATTCCGACTTCCCGTCTAATTGGCCGTCCTGATAATGCCGAAACGAGTGCAGTCGCCATGGTGATTCCAGCTGAAGGCCCATCTTTTGGAACAGCTCCTTCTGGAACATGGATATGAATATCATATTTTTCATGGAATGCGGGATCGATTCCAAGTTCCTTCGCTTTGGAACGAATATAGCTGAAAGCTGCCTGCGCAGATTCCTTCATGACATCACCCAGTTTTCCTGTTAAAACCAATTTCCCTTTGCCTGGTGAGAGGGAAACTTCAATTTGGAGGGTGTCGCCGCCGACAGTTGTATATGCCAGCCCTGTAGCTACTCCTACCTGATCCTCAAGCTCAGCCTGTCCGTATCGGAACTTTGGCTTGCCCAAAAATTCTTCTACATTTTTCTCTGTAATAATAACACGTTTCTTTTCTCCTGAAACAACGATTTTCGCCGTCTTCCGGCAAATCGTAGCCATTTGTCGTTCCATGCTCCTTACACCAGCTTCGCGTGTGTAATAACGGACAATTTTCAAAATGGCATCATCCCGCACCTGCAAAATACTCTTCGACAGGCCATGTTCCTTTATTTGCTTTGGAAGGAGATGATCTCTCGTAATATGAACCTTTTCAATTTCGGTATATCCTGCAATCGTAATAATCTCCATCCTGTCCAAAAGCGGTCCCGGAATGGTTGATAAATTATTAGCTGTCGCAATGAACATAACTTTAGACAGGTCATATGTTTCTTCTATATAGTGGTCGCTGAAATTATGGTTCTGTTCGGGATCGAGCACTTCCAGCATCGCTGAAGATGGATCGCCCCTGAAATCGCTGGACATCTTATCAATTTCATCGAGCAGGAAAACAGGATTGATTGTACCTGCTTTTTTCATGCCCTGAATAATCCTGCCTGGCATCGCACCAACATAGGTTCTTCTATGTCCGCGAATTTCCGATTCATCCCTTACACCGCCCAGAGAAACCCTGACAAAATGGCGGTTTAGTGATGTGGCAATCGATTTCGCCAGACTGGTTTTACCTACCCCGGGAGGCCCTGCCAGACATAATATAGGACCCTTTAGCGAATTTGTAAGCTTTTGGACTGCGAGGTATTCAAGCACCCGTTCTTTTACTTTTTCCAGGCCATAATGGTCCTGATTTAGTATTTTTTCGGCACGAAGAATATCAAGGTCATCCTCCGTTTTCTTGGACCACGGAAGAGAAACAAGCCACTCAATATAATTCCTGATTACTGCACTTTCAGCAGAACTAGAAGGAACTTTTTCATAACGGTCCAGCTCTTTTAAAGCAGTAAGCTTAACATGGTCAGGCATGCCGGCAAGATCGATTTTCTCTGTCAATTCGGCAATCTCACCTGTTTTGCCTTCTTTTTCGCCTAGTTCCTTTTGTATGGCCTTTCATTTGCTCACGCAAATAATATTCTTTTTGCGTACGTTCCATCGAACGCTTAACACGCTGGCCGATTTTCTTCTCAAGGTTTAGTACTTCTCGTTCATTGTGAATGATATCGATTACTCGATTCATTCTCTTTTTAACATCAATCGTTTCAAGAATTTCCTGCTTCTCCTTTAGCTTTAAAGGCAGGTGAGATGAAATGATGTCAGCCATTCGTCCTGGCTCCTCAATATCTGTAACAGAAGCATACGTTTCTGCAGATATTTTTTTGGACATTTTTATGTATTGCTCAAAATACTCAAGCATCGTTCTCATCAATGCCTGATCTTCAACATCTTTCTCCACCTTGTCTTCGAAGGTTTTCAGGCTCACCGAATAAAATTCATTTTCATCCTGGAACGTAACGATTTCGGCTCTCTTTAATCCCTCAACCAACACACGGATTGTTCCGTTGGGAAGCTTGAGCATTTGCTTTACTTTCGTAAGCGTCCCCAATTTATATAGATCCTCTTCAGATGGTTCATCTATAGAAATATCCTTTTGAGTAGTCAAAAAAATTAAATGGTCATCTACCATCGCTTTTTCAAGTGCCTGCACTGACTTTTCCCGGCCTACATCTAAATGAAGGACCATGGTTGGATAGACAAGCAGACCTCGAAGTGGCAGGAGGGGAACGATCAGTTCTTTCTCTTTCGCCATAAACATTGCACCTCCAAATGCAAATCAAGTGACATATATCCCAATTTTATAGCAGGAACAGTCTTTGTACAATTCTATCTTATTTGAAAATGTGTGTCTAATAATAGTTCCTGCCGGTTCCTATTGTTAGTATCAATTAAAGCGGTTCTCTTTATGAATTGGAATAAAAAATAAAACTTCGGCCCGCCCTTTATCAGCAAGCCGAAGCTAAAAGATTATATCGTTTCTTTTTTTGACAGTTCGATCGATGCGGGGATGATTTTCGGTTTTTGAAAATCCCTGCTAAGCGCTGCCTCAAACACTTCATTTAGATGGCTAACGGTAATAATATTTATTCCGTCTATTTCGTTTAAGATGGACTGCATGTTTTCTGCCGGAATAATGACTGTCTTTGCTCCAGCTTTTTTAGCAGCCTTTACTTTCGGATAGACTCCTCCGATTGGTTTAACATTGCCATGTATACTTATTTCACCGGTCATCGCTACCTTATTGTCAACCGGAATTTTGTAAATAGCAGAGTAGATTCCTGTTGCCATAGCGATACCTGCTGAAGGGCCATCGATCGGAACCCCACCCGGGAAATTAACGTGTATGTCAAATTCATCAGCCGGTACTCCCATAGATCGAAGGACAGTAATAACATTTTCAATGGAACCACGGGCCATGCTTTTGCGGCGGATTGATTTACCTTGTCCGCCAATGCTTTCTTCTTCAACAATCCCGGTAATATTAATGGATCCTTTCTCTTTTGCCGGAATAACAGTAACCTCAATCTCGAGCAGCGCTCCGGAGTTTGGCCATAAACAGCAAGCCCATTGACCAGTCCAATGCATGGAATATCATTAATATTCCGTTCCATCCTTGGCGTCATCTGGCTGGAGTGGATTACCCATTCAATATCTTCATCTTTTATATAATTTCTGTCTTCTGTGATTGCTAAGCCTGCTGCCGTCTGAATCAAATTAACTGCTTCCCGTCCATTTCTTGCATAGTTGGACAGGGTGTTCAAGCCTGTTTCATGAATGATAAGATTTACCTTATCAGCCGCTTTCTTTGCGACGGCTGATATTTCCTCCTGGGAAAGCTCCCGGAAAAAAACCTCCATACAACGGGAACGGATTGCCGGTGGAATTTCATTCGGTGTCCTTGTTGTCGCTCCGATTAATCTAAAATCCGCTGGAAGGCCATTTTTAAAAATATCATGGATATGAGTTGGAATTTGTGTATTTTCTTCATGATAATAAGCACTTTCGAGATAAACCTTCCTGTCTTCGAGTACTTTTAAAAGCTTATTCATCTGGATTGAATGCAACTCGCCAATCTCATCAATAAATAGCACACCGCCATGTGCGTTTGTTACTGCCCCTTGCTTTGGCTGCGGAATTCCGGCCTGCCCCATGGCACCAGCACCCTGGTATATTGGATCATGAACGGATCCAATCAGAGGATCGGCAATTCCCCTTTCGTCAAAACGGGCTGTGGTTGCATCCAATTCAATAAAAACAGATTCCGATTTAAATGGCGATTTCGCGTTTTTTTTCGCTTCCTCCAATACCAGCCTTGCTGCAGCTGTTTTCCCTACTCCGGGAGGGCCATAGATTATGACATGCTGCGGATTGGGTCCGCATAAAGCCGCTTTTAAAGCTTTAATGCCATCACTTTGTCCAACAATATCATTAAAACTTGATGGCCTGACTTTTTCAGATAAAGGCTCGGTCAATGAGATTGATCTCATTTTTTTGAGCTGTTCCATTTCTTTTCTCGATTCTTTGTCAATTGATATTTTTTGGGTTCTCTGGTTTCTCAACAAATTCCAGAAATACAGCCCAATGACAATGCCAAAGAAGAGCTGTATAAATAAGGCGATCCCAGTCCAACTCATCCTATTCCCTCCTGAAATAAATACATCTCGTTATCTGTTAGTATTTCCTTTCAAGAGTTGGAATAAACAAGAAATTCATTTTTCTTAACATAACAAAGAAAGTATTAAACCAAGTACTAGAACTTTCCTAAAAATCGAAAACTGGCGGATGCCAGGCCTTTGTATTACGCTGATGTTTTTCTTTCCTCTTCTACCACTGTTCCATCCTCTAAAACAAGCTTAGGAACACTGTTATCTGCAACTGTTTCTTTTGTAATAATACACTTTGTAATATCATCGCGAGAAGGAAGGTCAAACATTACATCAAGCATGATTCCCTCAATGATAGAACGGAGACCACGTGCACCTGTTTTCCGTTCAATCGCTTTTTTCGCGATTTCTGTTAATGCTTCCTCTTCGAATTCTAATTCTACATCGTCAAGCTCAAGCATTTTTTGATATTGCTTAACAAGTGCATTTTTTGGTTTTGTCAGAATTTCAATTAATGCTGATTCATCAAGCTGTTCAAGGCTTGCAATCACTGGAAGGCGGCCGATAAATTCAGGAATCAGCCAAATCTCAATAAATCTTCTGGAAGAACTTTTGAGAGCAATTCTTTTTGGCTGATATCAAGCTGTTTTACATCTGAACCGAAACCGATTACCTTTTGGCCAAGACGCCTTTTGATGATTGGTTCAATACCGTCAAATGCTCCACCGCAGATAAATAGAATATTCGTTGTATCAATTTGAATAAATTCCTGGTGCGGATGCTTCCTTCCACCTTGTGGTGGTACACTTGCTACTGTACCTTCAAGGATTTTTAGAAGCGCCTGCTGCACTCCCTCACCTGAGACGTCCCTTGTAATAGAAGGATTTTCAGACTTGCGGGCAATTTTATCGATTTCATCGATATAGATAATGCCTTTTTCGGCTTTTTCAACATCGTAGTCAGCAGCCTGGATTAATTTCAATAAAATATTTTCCACATCTTCCCCAACGTAACCTGCTTCTGTTAATGAAGTGGCATCTGCAATAGCAAACGGAACATTTAGGATGCGCGCCAACGTTTGGGCAAGGAGCGTTTTACCGCTTCCTGTAGGCCCTATCATCGCGATATTGCTTTTTGAAAGCTCCACATCATCTATCTTGCTGTTGGAATTAATGCGTTTATAGTGATTGTATACAGCAACGGAAAGCGATTTCTTCGCCTGTTCCTGGCCAATAACATATTCATCAAGGATTTCACGGATTTCCTTTGGTTTAGGAACATCCTTAAATTCTACTTCTTCTTCAGTGCCTAGCTCTTCTTCGACTATTTCAGTGCAGAGCTCAATACACTCATCGCATATATATACACCTGGTCCGGCAACTAGCTTGCGCACTTGGTCCTGTGTTTTTCCACAGAATGAACATTTTAATTGCCCTTTTTCATCATTAAATTTAAACAATACTTTCACCCCTCGGAAACGTTTAAACAATATTTAAAGTTGTGGATCACCAACAAAACGGCTTAAATAAGAGCTTTTTTCAAAATATTTCAGCGTTATGTATTGCATTGTAACACATTTAGGCAATGGACTGGAAATGATAACTCTCAAGCAAATTTCTTTTTTGCCGCCCTTATTTTCGCTTTGCTGCTTTACCAGCAGATATGTACTCATTAAGCTTAACCATTATTTTCACTATTAAGTCGTATGTATGTGTTTTAAAAATATTTTCTAGCACTTGTATGTATTTCCAGTCCGTATAACGTGAGCCTGTTCTTATTATAATATGTATTTGCCAAGATGTATAAAACAAGGCACGATAAAATCGTGCCCTGCCATTAATAAAAATTATTTTGTCACAGTTTTTTTGTTTTCAATAAGGAAGTCGACAGCCTTCTTCAATTGAAGATCCGTTTTAACTCCATCAAGTCCGCCAAGTGCATTGATAATGTTAGCTGGAGTCATGTTGTACTGTTCAGCCATTTTATCAACTTCTGCCATAACGTCATCTTCAGTAACCTCAAGGTTTTCAGCCTTTGCGATTGCTTCAAGAGTAAGGTTATTGCGAACACGGTTTTCAGCTTCTTCTTTCATCTGTTCGCGAAGGGCATTTTCGTCCTGGCCAGAGAATTGGAAGTAAAGCTCAAGGTTCATACCTTGCATTTGAAGACGCTGTTCAAATTCCTGCATCATACGGTTAACTTCTGTATCAACCATTACAGCAGGGATATCGATTTGTGCGTTTTCACCAGCTTTAATTACGACAGCATCACGAACGTGGTGTTCAGCTTCATGCTTTTTGCTTTCGTCAAGGCGATTTTTAATCTTAGACTTTAATTCTTCTAAAGATTCTACTTCGTCATCAGCATCTTTAGCAAACTCATCATCAAGTGCAGGAAGTTCTTTTGTTTTAATTTCATGAAGAGTCACTTTGAATACTGCAGGCTTTCCAGCTAATTCTGCTGCATGGTATTCTTCTGGAAAGGATACTTCAACGTCTTTCGACTCTCCTGCTGAAACTCCAACTAACTGTTCTTCGAAACCAGGGATGAATGAACCTGAACCTAATTCAAGTGAATAGTTTTCAGCTTTTCCGCCTTCAAAAGCTTCTCCATCTACGAAGCCTTCAAAGTCGATTACTACTGTATCACCATTTTCAGCTGCGCCTTCTTCTTTAACAACTAGTTCAGCGTGGCGCTCTTGAAGAGATTTTAATTCTGCTTCAACTTCTTCATCAGTTACATTTGTATCAAATTCTTCAACTTCAATGCCTTTGTACTCGCCTAATGTTACTTCAGGCTTAACTTGTACAGTTGCTTTGAAGATCAATTCTTTTCCTTGTTCCATTTGCTCGATATCAATTTCAGGACGGTCAACTGGCTCGATGCCTGTTTCGTCAATTGCACCTGAATATGCTTCTGGAAGAAGAATATCAAGAGCATCCTGGTATAATGATTCCACACCGAAACGCTTTTCGAACATTGCGCGTGGCATTTTTCCTTTACGGAAGCCTGGAACGTTTACTTGCTTTACAACCTTTGCAAACGCAGCGCTTAAGCCTTCGTTTACTTTTTCCGCGCTTACTTCAACTGTAAGGACTCCGCGGTTTCCTTCTAATTTTTCCCACTTTACTGACATACCGTTTCCCTCCAACAATCTATTCTCATTTTCATTCGTACGAATTAATATGAATACGTCTTGTCACTCAAGCCAATATCCACTTTTCATGTAAATATGATTTTTCACACATTACAACCCCTACATTATATCATAGGTTTATTTTCTTTCAACAGCCAGGACTAAATTATCGGATAAGAAATTTCTTCAAATTCCTTGATTCTTGCCCCAGCCACTCTCATTTCTTCCTCAGTCACCCCATATTGGCCGGGAACTCCGGAAGTATCCTCCTCCATCCCGTGATACTCAAGAGCAGTCAAATGGAAGGCAGCTGCCCAAACCTCAGCCTTATTCGGATCGAGAAGAAAGGGATAGGCAATAAAAAAATATCTTTCAACTAGGCTTTTAGTATTTTCAAATAAAATTGGATCGTTATTTTCGAGTCTGGTGCTCAAATGGTTAATGATATCTTTCATTCTTTCCTGGGCGTAAACCTCTGGCAGCTCTGCCGGAATGAAGGAATCCTCAATGCCCAATTTCTTAACTAGTACTTCTCTGTCATACTCTTGTTCTTTTAATATATTTAACAGCATCGTTTTTAAAAATGGATGTCCCGATTCGGCATTCAAATATGCCTTAATATCGTGTATGTATGGGCGTATGTTTTGATTGGCCAGCTTGGAAACGAGCAGCAGCTGCTCTTTAGGGTCCTGCAGAGAAAAAAGGTTAAGCTCCAATGGAGATTCATTCTCAAGCGGTATCCCTTCTTCCATATCGGATTTATTTTCATTCTGCCGGCTTCCTGCCATCCTTTTGGTGAATTGCAGAATGGTTAGAAAATGGTCATATTTCTCCGGTGGAATCTCCTTTTCATCAAGGAGGGCCTCTATCGTAGCAACGATTTCATCATATTCATGGAGCTGGATCAATATGGTCAGGTATAGATCAACCATTTGCAGATAATCTCCAATTCCGTGATGCAGCATTTCCTTTGATAGAATTTTGGCCTCCTCAAGCCTGCCAGCTTCAAAATATGCTATTACAAGACCTATTAAAATTTCACCATTTTCCGGGTCAAGCTCTTTTGCTTCCTCTAGAAGGCGGATGGCCTCTTTAAAGTTTTTCATTTGCAGACATTCAAGGCCCTTCTCTGTCAGCCTTTTTTCTAGTTCGGGAAAGAAAATGACATTATCCTTTTGTTTTATTCGATCCCGTTTTTTCATCGCAGTTACCGTCCTTAAGCATATTGTTGAAGAATAGTGTAGCATGTAAAAAGATAAAAAACAAAAATACAGCTAGGAAGCAGCTAAAAAAGCAGAACAAAAGGCGCAAGCGCCCTGGTTAGCCCCGACACGCATAAGACGAATCACGCAGGAAATCCTGATTTCTGGAGTGATTTGGCTTATGACCCCGAGGGGCTGGGCGCTGGAGCTAGATTAATACAACTGGTAGAAGTCATCCACTTCATTCAATTTTATAATTTCCTAAACGACAAAAAAAGCCTGCCTCATTCAAGGCAAGCTTTGTAAGTTATGTAATTTAAAATGGCGTCCCAGGAGAGATTCGAACTCCCGACCGCACGCTTAGAAGGCGTGTGCTCTATCCAGCTGAGCTACTGGGACAAGATTATAAATATTAATTTTTATCGACTCACAAAATATTAAGCGTTATCCCGTCCTGATCTCAGAAAGATCATTCAAGCAGCAGTTCGATCATTACGCTGAAGCAAATACAAGAAGATTACTCGATCGAGCTGAGCTACTGGGACAAGATTAATTTGTTAATGACTCAGTTATTTATTTGTTAAAGACAAGTTTTATTATATTAGGCTAATTTATAAAAGTCAACAACAAGTTTTATATTTTTTAAAAATACAGGAGAAGGCAACTTACCTTCCCCGTAATTATATGCAGAAAACTACTGATTAGGCAGGGAAAATTCCCTATACAAATCATTTATTTCTTTGCCATCAATATCGAACACCGACAGAATTATTTTTCTATCGAGAAGCTCTAAAATCATATACGTTTTTTCGACTCTCCTCCGCGGCAGGCGGATGCTCCCAGGATTAAGAAAAAGTGTTCCTCCGGCTTCTTCTGCTCCAAGTATATGGGAATGGCCAAAGCAAACAATATCGGCCTTCAATTCTTTTGCACGGTAATGCAGGCCCATTAGAGACGTTTTAACTGAATGATGGTGGCCGTGAGTGATAAAAATCTTGTGTTCGCCTAAAGCCACCGTTGTTTCATCTGGATATCCTGCCTCGTAATCACAATTTCCCCTAACAACCGTAAATCCCTTTATCGCAGCATCGTCCGCCATCAGCTCTGAATCTCCGCAATGGATCATTAGATCTGTTTCGTTTTCATGCCTGGCCTTTATCTGCTGCAATTCATCTGTTAATCCATGGCTGTCGCTGACTATCAACATTTTACTCATGAATGATCGGCTCTTTCGAGAATTGAATCGAACTTTCTGTCCAGTTCTTTTAATGCATTCGCCCTGTGGCTTATTTTATTCTTCTCTTCTGAAGAAAGCTCCGCCATTGCTTGTCCTTTTTCAGCGACAAAAAATACCGGGTCATACCCGAATCCATTTGTCCCACGGCGTTCGCTTAGGATTAACCCTTCACAGGTGCCTGAAACCGTAACTGTATCCATACCTGGAGTTGCAACTGCAAGAGCACAATAAAATCTTGCGGTCCTGCCCTTTTCAGCAACACCCTCAAGTTCTGCCAAAACTTTGTCTATATTTGCCTGATCATCCTTCGGCTCACCTGCATACCTCGCTGAATAAATTCCCGGCCTTCCATCTAGTGCATCGACGATTAAGCCTGAATCATCGCCTATCACCATCTTATCAAGTTTTTTTGCAATTGCTTCCGCCTTGATGGCCGCATTTTCTTCAAAGGTACTTCCTGTTTCCTCAATATCACCGATTTCTGGATAATCGAGAAGTGTCTGAACTTTTATTCCCTTGGGTGAGAATATTTGCTCAAACTCCATTGCCTTCCCCTTGTTTTTGGTTGCGATAATAACTTCCTTCATCCTTATTTCCCTCCGTGCTTTCTATTTTCGTCTATTTTTCTTGCAATATCAGCACCGAGAGCTCCTCTTTGGAATTCAAAAAGCTCCATTAAACCTTCCTGGGCTGCTTTTAATAATTCTTGAAGCTGCCCGTATGAAAAAGTAGACTCCTCACCTGTCCCCTGCAATTCAACAAACTCACCGCTGCCTGTCATAACAACATTCATATCAACCTGTGCTTTCGAATCCTCAATATAATTCAGATCAAGAACTGTTTCGTTGTTTTCCAGAATGCCTACACTAGTAGCCGCAAGATAATCCTTAATAGGGAACCTAGAAAGTGACTTTTTCTCTCCAAGCCCATTTAATGCGACAGCCATTGCAACAAATGCTCCTGTAATCGATGCTGTCCGTGTGCCTCCATCTGCCTGAATCACATCGCAGTCAATCCATATGGTTCTTTCACCGATCGCCTCGAGATCAGCCACAGCCCTTAAGGCGCGACCGATCAAACGCTGAATCTCCATTGTTCTTCCGGAAACCTTTCCTTTCGAAGACTCCCTTATATTTCTTTGACCTGTTGCTCTAGGCAACATTGAATATTCAGCCGTAATCCAGCCTTTCCCTTCTCCTCTCATAAAAGGCGGAACCCTTTCTTCTATGCTTGCTGTACAAATCACTTTTGTGTCACCCACAGAAATTAGGACTGATCCCTCCGGATGCATTAAAAAATTTGTTTCTATATGTATTGGTCTCAACTGTTGTGCTTTTCTGCCATCCACTCGCACCAATTTTCCTCCTCATCACTTGAACTTCCCTGCTTTTTCTGCTGGGAAATTAATCGAAATTTTTTCCAGACCAATAAATAAGAGGCACCTTAAGCCAACCTCTTTCATTGTCACTATATAGTATAACAAAATAAATTTTTAATATCTAAAAACTACCCGTATTTACTTTTTCAGGGCGTGAGACTGGTTCTGTTAATTTTTTACCCTGCTCGTTTACCAGTTCGGCTTTTCCGTTTACCTGAACGGCAACACTATTGATGCCCTTTTGCTCTGTTAAAGATAAAACCAAGGCTTCAAGCAAATGCTGGGAAATGATTTTTTCTTCGTAACTTCCAAAGACCGATTCATTGAAATTCAATGTTACCTGCCCTTTATTTTTATCCACTTTAGGAGCTTCCAAGAGCTTAACATTTGGCATGAAATCAGATACTAAATCGGACTTTTGGTTTGGCCTTTTACCAGTTCATTCACAACAGCAGAAATGTTGTCTGTTTCATTGTTGCTGACCCTGCGTGTTACCGGCACATAATAATACGCGCCTTCCTTGCCCCCAATATAATAAACGGTTAGGGGTTTTGTATTCATAATATCCAATACCTCAGAGGTATCGATGTTAATACCGCTTGCTCTCGAAAGATTTTCGCTGATTGGCGTCCCTTTTACCGGCATTTCTGTCAAGTCATGGCCGCCCATCTTCATTTTGACCTTTTTCACAGTATCAAACTGTGTCAATGTCCAGGTGACAGACTGTAAAATTTTTAATTCATCTTCTGGCTGGTAATTCTTAAATTCTTTTGAAAAATCTACGGATGCCACCCCATCTTTAATAGCTACAGAAACCTGTGTGTCTGCCGGAAGCACCGCCCTGAATCCGTTCGGAAGAATTTCTGAAACCGGACCATTATCTACGAGGTATTCCAGGGCCTGTTTCGCTACAGATTCTGTCTTCGGAAGGGAAAGTGTCTGAGGGACAACATAACCATCTTTATCGATCAAATACAGCTCAGTTTTAACTGTTTCTTGGGCATTTTCTTTTGCTGTAGTCGCTGTGCTGCTTGTCTTTCCTTTATCTTTTGTATAAGTAACACTTTTTGGCGGGTCAATTTTTTGCTGGGTTTCTGAACTAAACATTCCACAGCCGGACAGTAGGACAGAAGAAACCAGAACGGCTGAAACAATGGTTGTTGTTTTATTTTTAGACATATAAATCCCTCCTGAGACAGTTTGTACTACATGTATACGAGCCTGTTTCATTTTTAGACCGATAAGGAAGGATTTTTAGGACATCTTATATAATATTTTCTTAGACAAATTAAGACAATTTGTCTAAAAAAAAGGGGGTTTTCGCAAAGATTGTTGTTTTCTGAAAAAATTCTAATATTGAGTTTGTACCGAATTCCTCATATTCAGACTCAATTACCTTTGCATTCATCAAATCTGTCCGAATTCACCTCTTATTCGGACTCGAATGCCCTTGGGTTTGGTCTTCATCGGTGTCATGAAGACTATTTCCACTATTCAAAAAGGTGGTTTGAGTCTTCATCGGTGACACGAAGACCATTTCCACTATTCAAAAAGGTGGTTTGGGTCTTCATCGGTGTCATGAAGATCATTTCCACTATTCAAAAAGGTGATTTGGGTCTTCATCGGTGTCATGAAGACCATTTCCACTATTCAAAAAGGTGGTTTGGGTCTTCATCGGTGTCACATTCTTCTCTGATTCGGACTCGAATGCCCCTGATGTCATCCAACTTGTCCGAAGGCTCCTCTAAGTGGGCACAAATTATTACAGAAGCAACAAAGTTTACGAAAAGAGCAAAAAAAAATATCGCGGCTCTAAAAGCCGCGATATTCCTTCAATTTCCCAATTTAATCGTTTCTACATTATTGATGTTTCTCCCAAGCCATTGAGATGCAATTTTTGAGAAGATGGCGTGTGATCCTGTTGTGAAAAATTCATGGATTGGATCGTCCTCTGCTTCATTTAACATCCCATTATATTGAAGAATCGTACTGATTTCCCGAGCGGTTTCGTCTCCGGAGCTTATCACACTTACCTCTGGGCCCATGAATTTTTTAATTAATGGCTCGAGCAGAGGATAGTGGGTACATCCTAAAATCAAGGTATCCAAATTTTGATCTTTAAGTGGCTCCAGTGACTCTTTTACGATTTTTTCTGCGAGGCTTCCCTCATATTCCGCGCTCTCAACAAGTGGCACAAACTTGGGGCAGGCGAGGCTCGTGACAAATAGCCGGCTATTCAAAGCTTTTAAAGCTTTTTCATAAGCACCGCTTTTAACCGTTCCAATTGTCCCAATAACACCAACCCTATAGTTATTGGTTTTTTTAATAGCTGCCCGCGCTCCAGGAAAAATAACCCCTATTACAGGAATGGATAATTCCTTTTGAATTTCTTCAAGGACAGCAGCTGTTGCTGTATTGCAGGCAATGACCAACATCTTAATATTTTTTTGGACTAAAAATGTTGTCATCTGCCATGTGAATTTTTTCACTTCTAATTTAGTCCTTGGTCCATATGGACATCTGGCTGTATCTCCAAGATAAATAATCTTTTCTTTTGGCAGCTGCCTCATCATCTCTTTAGCAACGGTAACGCCGCCAACACCGGAATCAATTACTCCTATTGGTCGTTTCAAATTACTCTCCTCATTCTTCACGCATTTCAAGATGCAATTTTGTTAAGTTATTCTGCAGAACCTGGATTTCTTCTGATGAAAAGTTTTTAAGAACCTCCTGCAGGTATCCCTGCCGTTTCTTAATTACTTCACCTATAATCCGTTCACCCTCATCTAGCAGATGAATTCGCACTACACGGCGGTCATTTGGATCCTTAACCCTCATGACGAGCTTATTCTTTTCCATTCTGTCGACAAGGTCGGTAGTAGTACTGAAGGCAAGGAACATTTTATTGGAAAGCTCTCCTATTGTCATATCCCCATCCTCAAACAGCCACTGCAAAGCCACAAACTGGGGAGGTGTAATAGTATAAGTGCTTAAAAGTTCTCTTCCTTTTTGCTTGATAATACCGGATATGTAACGTAAATCCTTCTCAATATCAGCCACAATGTCCTTATTATTTCGTTTCAGATCCTCAGCATTCATTTTTTACACTCCTAAATGGCACTTTCGCTGTTTCATTATGTTAATAGATCATTTATGGGCAACAGTGCAAGTTTTTGCATTTCCCTATTGTTCTTATTTTCTACCTTTTTCGGCAAAAATTCAAGAGCCGAAATATACCGGGGTATTAAAAAATCTTCGCCGCCCCAAAAAAGGATGCCGGTCAAGATTATAGTTCTAGCTCTCCCATTCTGAGGAGCTCTACAACAGCTTGTGAACGCCCCTTTACACCAAGCTTTTGCATCGCATTTGAAATATGATTTCGAACCGTTTTTTCGCTTATAAATAAATCACCAGCGATTTCTTTCGTTGTTTTATCTTGTACTAACAGTTCGAATACTTCTCTTTCACGTTTGGTGAGTAATGGCTTGTGCGTGTATTCATTCTCCTTCAAGTATTGTAACCCTCCTTGCCTTCGCCAGTTATGAATTGTGGGATGGGTATATATTTAGTCACCATATCATATGTCAGCGCAGTAATCGGAGTGACTATATTTGCATACAGGAGAATGAATTAAAAAAAAATGTGCGTTTTCCTTATAATTATGCCCTAATTGCCTTTTGTTCCATGAACAGCTTCCGCATTTCATCCGTCCATGGAACCCCTTTACCAGTCCTAGAAGAAATCTGCACGATAGTTCCCCTGCCAACAAAGCAAATGTCTCCATCTTCCCTCTTACCCATATAATGAAGATCTGCAGAGGAATTTCCAACGCTTTCGGCTTTTACGTAGATTTTAAGTTTTTCATCATAATAAACCTGTTTTAAGAAATCGCATTGAAGATTCGCTACAACAGGTATAGTTTTACTATCTGGCTTTACCCAGTCCTGCATAAAACCAAGGCTCTTAAAATACTCGATTCTCGCTTCTTCAAAATAAGAAAAAGGCACAGTATTATTTAAATGCCTAAACATATCCGTATCAGAAAAACGCACTTTCACCCGGTAATAAAACTGAAATTCATCTTCCCATCCGTTAATTTCCTTGATGTAATCTATTCTGTTCATTTGTCTCTCTCCTCCGTCCAACTGAATCACCATTCATCCTTTTATTATAAATTATTTTGGCAAAATTTCCAAAATAAATGATCGTAAGCAAAAAGGTTCCTGACTGAATCAGGAACCTTCCGCTTTGTTCACCAGAATATAACTGGCGATGAATAATTATTTTTCCCTAATGTTATTTACTTTTGAAAACTTCGACAGCAACATACGTGCCAGGACGGTCAATGCTGACAGTCAGTTTGCCATTTTTAAATACGGCACCTGATACGGTTTCCCACTTTTTCTTTGTTGTATTAAAATAGGAAACTTTTAAGCTGCTTGAATTTGTCACCTTTTTAGGGTCAACGATGATACTTAGAACTGCTTTTTGCTTTAATTTATTAATTGGTTTTCCATCAGCAAAAAGATTTACTGCATACGCAGGACCAACAGATCCTCTTACGTACGTCGTCTTTCTTAAATCAAGCACGAACGTTTTCTTCACTTCAACAGCTTTTAATGGAACAAGAATATCTGCACCGTTGCTCTTCACGTAAAATGACTTCCCGCTCGATTTTATCAGATTCACTTGGTCTTTTGTAAATTCAAGTTTAACTGACTCTTTTTTTCCAATATTGATTACAATATTCGAATGGGCTTTTAATGCAGCCTTAATTCCGTTAATTAAATCCTTAGAATTAATTACAGTTTTACCATTTACATATTTTGTTCCTATTTGGATATCTTTTGAAGGAACATTTGGCTTTCCTCCTGGATTGTCACCTGGGTTATTCCCTGAATCTTTCCCTGGATCTTTCCCTGGATCTTTCCCTGGATCTTTCCCTGGATCTTTCCCTGGATCTTTTCCTGGATTGTCTCCACCCTGCTCTTCGTCCCCTAAAGCTAGAACATAAGTGCTCAGTCCCGGAACTGTTACTTTATTGCCTTTAATTATTTCAAGTACATCATTCCCTGCTCTTACTCCATTTACAAGCAATCTCCAGTTTCCATGTGTAGGGAGTGTAATTTCTACTGGTGACCTATTTGCATTGTAAACCACAGCCAATTGACCGGCAGAATCACCATTTGCATTGCCTTTAATGACATATGCTACAGAATTTGCTGGTGCGTCAAGGAAGCTCAGGTGATGCCTAATGTCATCCGCCGTTGTCATCCTGAAGGCAGGATGGCTTTTTCTAAGCTGTATAAGGCCCTTGAAATACTCAACCTCTGCATCGAACTGGCTGCGTCGGCGCAATCAAGCTGATTGACCGCGTCCCCGGCATTATAGCTGTTGTCATTTCCATTTTTGGTCCTCATGAAATCCTGGCCAGCGTGGATAAACGACATACCTTGCGAAGTTAAGATGATGGAAGAAGCAAGCTTATGCATCTGCTTTCTGACTTCATCTGAATCACTGCCATTTGTGATGGCCAGCTTATCCCAAAGAGTATTGTTATCATGGGCTTCAACGTATGTCACCGTTTGTTCAGGATCCTTTGCAAAATTCTTGATTTGGTCATTATAATCAATTCCGCCTACAACACCTTTTTTGATGCGAAGTTCCATATCTGTTTTTCCATTTATGAAACCTTTGTCATTGCCATCGAATACGCTTCCTTTTAATCCGTCACGGATATCATCATTAAAGTGAGCGATTCCCGGCATTTTATATGCATTCTTTTGATTTGCTTTAAGTTCAGGGTCAAGAGCAGTTCCTAAATCCCAGCCTTCCCCGATTACGATGATGGAAGGATCGATCTCATCCAATGCCTTACGGACTGCATTCATCGTATCTACATCATGGATTCCCATTAAATCAAAACGGAATCCGTCAATATTGTATTCCTTTGCCCAATAAGTAACAGAGTCAACGATAAATTTACTCATCATCTTATGTTCTGATGCTGTATCGTTTCCTACACCCGTTCCGTTGCTCAGCGATCCATCTTCGTTATAACGGAAATAATATCCTGGAACGAGCTTATTAAAGTTAGATTCCAGCGCACTAAACATATGGTTATAAACGACATCCATTACCACACGAAGGTTATTATCATGCAGTGTTTGGATCATTTGCTTCATTTCATTAATCCGGACGGTTGGTGTATAAGGATCTGTAGAGTAAGATCCCTCTGGCACATTATAGTTCTTCGGATCGTAGCCCCAGTTATACTGTGGCTGGTCAAGATGTGTTTCATCCACACTTGCGGTGTTGTAATCGTACATTGGAATAAATTGAACGTGTGTAACTCCCAAATCTTTAATATGGTCAAGACCTGTTTTTACACCATTCGGTCCCCTGGTTCCTGTTTCAGCTACCCCTAGGAATTTCCCTTTATGCGCGCTGCTTACACCGCTATTAGGATCGATTGTCAAATCGCGGATATGCGTTTCGTAAATAATCGCATCTTCACGATTTTTTAAAGCAGGTTTTGTATTTTTCCAATTTTGCGGAGTTGTTTCTTTTAAATCTACTACGGCACCTTTGTCTCCATTGACTGCTGTCGCACGTACATATGGATCCACCGCTTCATTCCAGGAATCGCCAACTTTTACTTTATAAGTGTAAAGCAAGCCCTTCTGATCGCCAGAAAGTTCGGCAGTCCATGTGCCTTTAACGGAACGATGCATATCGATTTCTGTTCCGGTTGCTGCATTCCATCTATCATAGGTCACAAGCTTTGCTTCACTTGCAGTTGGTGCCCATAAACGGAAACTTGTTTTTTCTTTGGTATAGGTATTGCCAAGGTCATGGCCATCGTAATAAAAACGGTCTTCAAACGTTTTGCTGCCAATTACTTTACCCATTTGGACGGTTGCCTGGCCAAACCCATCCTTGCTGATCGTATAAGCCTGTGACAAATCCAGTTCATTTTTCGTATAAATTACAACCTTATTCGTTAATCCTCCAGTAACGGTTCCGGCTGCTTCCACCTTTTCAATTTCAGCACCATTCAGAACGATTCCCGGATTTTTGCCTTCCTCATATGCAAATGGGAAGTTTGTTTCAAAAGTAATTTTGTTTAGCTCGTCAATTGCTGCTTTCGTAATCCTTGGTGTGCGGTCAATTTTTGCTGGATTGTCATAAATGCGCCTTTGACCTTGGGCAAGCCATACTTCAGCTTTGCCATCTGCGCTGAAATCAGTAATAAACCGATCTTCGGAAATATCCTTTGATGACCAGTCAGATTTTCTTACGATAAACCCTACCTTTGTAGCACCGTCAAGGTTTTCCAGTTTAAGAACTCCTTGTTTGCCAAATGAAGTAGTTTTATCAAGAGGAACGGCTTGGCCACCGGATTTGTCTGTCCATACCCAAATATCCCAGTTGTCATAATTTAAATCATAACGGTAATAATTGAATTTGACCTCAATAGAATTAAATGCTTTCGGAGGTGTTGTTCCGTCAGGATTACTTGTGTAAACCGTATCGTCTCCTGCTTTATCCACACCTCATTATGTCCGTACCATATATCGTTGATGAATCGGTCGCCGCCGTCTTTGTCGGCCCAGTTATCCGTACGCACGATGAAGCCTACTTTATTGTAGTCACCATCAAGCTCAAGATCAGCAACCTTTCCGAACTCATCTGTGCCAGTGAAATTCTTGACCTGGCCGCCCATGCCATCAGGCCATATCCAAAGGTTCCAATCCTTTGTATCCCCTGCTCTTGGCTGATAATGGACTTTGACTTTGGTAGTAATCTTTTGTTGTGCAGGTTGAACAGTCACTTTTCTCTGGTCAAGCGCATCGAATACAAATACATAATTGTCTGTTGCCGGCGGGGTAAATGAAAGGTTCGGATCCCCCATCCAATTGCCATCCATTACGTATTTGAATTGAACTTCCTGGCCGCCCTGCAATTCGATCGGCTGGCTCTTCCAAACTTTATCAGCAGAATCGTAGGAAAGCGATTTGTCTGCTCCGCTCCATGCAAGTGGTGCTGATCCCCTTAATACCACTTCGTTGTAAACTTTATTACGGTCAAGAGGGACATCACTATATTCAAGCGTTCCTGTTACCTTGTAAATTTTAAAGGACTTGCCGTTGCTGACAAACTTCAAATCGCCATTATTGTCGTTGTGAAGCTCTTCTGTTCCAAGTTGGTCTGTCAATGTTACATCATTAATTTTCAATTGGTTGTAAAGCTTGTTCACATCTATTTGCTGGTCAGATGTGCCTTTGTTTACAACGACTAAGTATTTACCATTAGCGTCTGTACGTTCGTATGCAAACACATTTTGGTCTGCAGATAATGACTTGAATGAACCAGTACGAAGTGCAGAAACATCATTACGTAATTTGATTAACTTTTTATAATAGTTTTCCAAATCCGGATTTTGCTGCGCTGGATCCCATGGCATCATTTCCCTGTAATAACGATCCTTCCAATCAGCTACTGAATTAGGATCCTTACTCATGGATAAGCCAACCTCATCACCATAGTAGATGATTGGCGGACCTGGAAGTGTAAACTGCGTTGCCGCCGCAAGTTCCATTTTTGTTGCATCGCCGCCAGCCTCATAAATAAAACGTGGTTTATCATGGCTATCAAGGAAAGACGACACTACATATTCAGAAGGATAGGTTGCAATATTGTCTTTAACCGTATTGCTTAAACCTACCATAGATTGGTCTTTTGCAAATGTATTAACGAGTGCATCGTTCATTCCAAAGTCTAACGCACCGTCAAGCTTGCCTGCATACGAATTGATCTTTTCGCGGCTGTCCCAAACTTCTCCAAAAATATAGGCATTTGGTTTTAGCTCTTTTACTTTATGGCGGAAGTCAACCCAATAGCTGTAGCTTGGCCCTTTTGCATAATCGAGCCTGAATCCGTCAAAGTCCAAATCACTTAACCAATATGGGACCACATCATTTATCATATAATTTCTTACTTCAGGATTATCATTATTTAATTCAGGAAGTTCTGAAATTCCAGAAAATGTTTTATACTTGTCGGCCATTCGGTGAAAGTGTACCAATTATAATATGGACTTCCTTCACCTTTGGCTTTTGCATCCTGGAAGAAAGGATGCAGTGAAGAAGTATGGTTTGCAACGAAATCGTAGACCACCTTCATGCCTTTGGCATGTGCTGCATCAACCAATTTCTTCATTGTTTCCTTATCACCGAAGCGCTGATCAATTTCTTTGTAATCAGCTGGATGATATCCATGTGAATAAGGCCCTTTAAATACTGGTGATAGCCAAATAGTATTAACACCAAGACCTTTAATGTAATCTAACTTATCGTAAACACCCTGTAGATCTCCACCCATCCAGCCTTTTAACTTGTCGTCATAAGGAAGGTTTGCGGAGGCAGGATCGTCATTGGATGTATCTCCATTATTAAAACGGTCGACAAAAACCTGATAGATGACGGCATCCTTCGCCCATTGTGGAGATTTAAATTGGTCCACATAATAGCCGAAAGGAGTTGCTTGATTAGGATTCAGGCTGTTGGAATCCGCATATTGGGATCCTGTCCCATCTGTGTTCCAAACATCTGATATATATTTGACAGCGGTTCCATTTGCTTGTTTAGGAATAACTGCTTTGAAAACAGTGGTTGTTAATCCACCTGAAATGTTCTCGGTATCCTTTACCAAGTTTACTGCGGTTCCGACAGTTGCAGTCCCGCGGCTTCCACTTGGAAAAGTCCCATCAGTCGTATAATAAATCGCACCCTCATTTACAGAATTGAAGTGTTTAACAGTTACTGAAACTGTCACATCATCATTGCTGGTAGGTATTGAAGGTGAGTAAGCATAATTGTTATTTACATCCTTTGCTACCGGTACAGCCTTCCAGGCAGAAACAGTGTCCTGATAAACTGTTCCATCTGCTGTGAAAACCGCTTTATGCTTTGTCGCAGAATTCTCAGTCAGTTTTTCATCGCCTAAGGAATAAAGATATTCAATTTCATCCCCTGCGTTGCCAGCGAGAGTAACTGTCCAATCGCCATTTGCATCTTTTGTCAGTGGTGTCACAGAATAATTAAACCCATTTAAAGTTGACCCGATTGTCGGTGTTGCCCAATTAGGAGTATTTGCCGGCAACGCAACCTTTAGAGTGAGTTTACCCGTGAATTTTGAAAAATCGAGCCTTACATCGACATTTCTTTCCTGGTCAGGATGGAAAACAAAAATATAGTCCCCTGTTTGTGGAGGCGTTACTTTTAAATTTTCTCCCGCCATCCAGTTATCATTCATAACAAACTTGTATTCTACTTCTTTTCCGCCTTCCAAATTGATTGGTTGGCTTTCCCATTCTCCAGCTTCAGCGTTATATGTAAGCGGATGATTATCTGAGCTCCAGTCTAGAGCCGCAGCATTTCCACGCAGCACGACTTTGTCATATGTTTTGTCGGCTGCCTTGGCTTTTTGTGCAAACGGTGCCACAAATGTACTAAAAAGAAGCACAAAAGCCAGCAATAATGACGATAAACGTTTCATAGCTTTCCTCCTCAAAAATAGTTAGTTTTATGGAAACGTTTGCACAAATATACAAAAGATGCAAACGTTTTCATATTTTACAAGATTAAGATTATCATGTCTTATTAGATTTTTCAAATAAATGTTAGAGAGAAAGTATTCCTAATTTCGACAAAAAAAGGAGATGTGCATTCCCATCTCCTTCTTCAGTGTTTTTTCTCTTTTGCGTAAAGAATATACCTTTTAGGGGCGTTTCCCACGTATCTGAAAGGATAGCAGGTCGTAACGATTAGTTCCTCTTCCCGATTTTGAAGAGTAATGATGCTAGTATCATTTGCATCAACAATTTTTGTCTTAAAAATTTCGTAGGTGAATTTTCCGTAAGGCATTTCTACATTGAAAAAGTCTCCGATTTTTAATTCACCAAGGTGTCGAAATACAGTATCGCGATGTCCGGATAAAACGATTTGTCCATTTTCACCAGGATAAAAGGAACCCTTGTAATGGCCAACCCCCTTTTCGAGATCATTTGGGTCTGTGTCTTCCACTATGGCCAATTCGGATTTTATTCTCGGGATACGGAGGACACCAATGGTTTCACCGTATCCCGCTTTAAATTTCTTTTTGCTTTTATCCGGTAGATTCCATTTAATTTGCTCTCGTACAACTTTCTTCGCTTCCTTTAATGAATGTTCCGTTTTCAATTTAGAATCAGCTAATTGCCATGTACCCATACATAGCAGCAGAATACCGGCGGATGCAATTATTAATGGTAAAAAAGAATTAAGCTTTTTCATCAGCCTCTACCCGTCCTATCGTTTTTTCATTTTAAAAGTATATCAAAAAATCTACTACTCAAAAAAAGAAAAAATAAAAATCCCCTTCTGCGCTGTTTAGCGTAAAGGGGATCAAAAACCAATTATGCTTGGTCGCTTCCAAAAAAGTTTCTGAAGGACTGGATAGTAGTATCACGGTTTAAGGCTGCAATTGAAGTAGTCAAAGGAATACCTTTAGGGCAGGACTGCACACAATTTTGCGAATTACCGCAATTGGCAAGTCCGCCATCACCCATGATTGCTTCAAGACGTTCAGACTTATTCATTTCTCCTGTTGGATGTGCATTGAATAAACGAACCTGTGATAAAGGAGCCGGCCGATAAAGTCTGATTTACTGTTAACATTCGGGCAGGCTTCTAAACACA
Organism: Neobacillus sp. PS3-34; assembly: GCF_030915465.1. Taxonomy (GTDB): domain Bacteria; phylum Bacillota; class Bacilli; order Bacillales; family Cytobacillaceae; genus Neobacillus_A. The sequence goes on along the minus strand of NZ_CP133267.1, from coordinate 3,477,677 downwards.
CGCCGCAAGTCATACATTTAGATAATTCATATGCCCACTGGCGCTTTTTCTCAGGCATGCGCCTGACCTTAAATCGTATGTTCCATCAATTGGAATCCATGCTTTAACCTTTTTAAGAGAATCAAACATCCTGCTGCGGTCTACCTGTAAATCACGGACAACAGGGAAAGTTCGCATAGGCTCCAGGCGAATTGGCTGCTCCAGCTGATCAACAAGCGCCGTACAAGATTGGCGCGGCTTTCCGTTAATCACCATAGAACATGCTCCACAAACTTCTTCAAGGCAGTTCATGTCCCATGTAATCGGTGATGAACCCTGCCCCTTCGCGTTAATAGGATTTCTTCTGATTTCCATAAGGGCAGAAATTACGTTCATATTTGGCCGGTACGCTAATTCAAATTCTTCCTGGTAAGGAGCAGAATCTGGACTCTCCTGCCGTGTGATTATAAATTTCACCATTTTATTTTCTGACATGAGATTCTACTCCCCCTTCTTCTTTTTCGAATAGTCGCGTTTTCTCGGCGCAATTAACGATGTATCCACATCTTCATAATGGAAAGCAGGGGCAGTTTTTGAATCCACGAATTTAGCCATTGTCGTTTTTAGGAATTCCTCATCATTTCTTTCTGGGAAGTCAGGCTTATAATGAGCTCCTCGGCTTTCATTACGATTTAAAGCGCCAATTGTAACGACACGTGCCAGCTGAAGCATATTTTGCAGCTGTCTTGTGAAGGCTGCACCTTGGTTGCTCCATTTTGCTGTATCGTTAATATTGATATTTTCATACCGCTCAAGCAATTCCTGGATTTTATCATCCGTCTGCTGCAATTTATCGTTATGGCGGACTACTGTTACATTATCTGTCATCCATTCGCCAAGCTCTTTATGAAGTACGTATGCATTTTCTGATCCATTGAAGGACATGATTTTATTCCATTTCGCTTCTTCCTGCTTTACATGCTGGTCAAATACTGAGGAAGAAATAGAATCTGTACTCTTTTCCATGCCATCAATATATTTAACCGCATTTCGCCCTGCAACCATCCCGCCGAAAACGGCAGATAGCAGTGAGTTTGCGCCTAAACGGTTTGCTCCGTGCTGAGAATAATCACATTCACCAGCGGCAAAAAGTCCAGGAATATTGGTCATTTGATCATAATCAACCCATAATCCACCCATTGAGTAATGAACAGCAGGGAAAATCTTCATTGGAACCTTACGCGGATCGTCACCCATGAATTTTTCATAGATTTCAATTATTCCGCCAAGCTTAATATCCAATTCCTTTGGATCTTTATGGGAAAGATCAAGGAATACCATATTTTCACCGTTTATGCCCATTTTCATATCAACACAGACGTGAAAAATTTCACGTGTTGCAATATCACGTGGAACAAGGTTTCCGTAAGCTGGATATTTTTCTTCAAGGAAATACCATGGCTTGCCATCTTTATATGTCCAAACACGTCCGCCTTCACCACGTGCAGATTCACTCATAAGGCGAAGCTTGTCATCTCCAGGAATTGCAGTCGGGTGAATCTGGATAAACTCACCGTTGGCATAATAAGCGCCCTGCTGATAAAGAATGGATGCAGCAGAACCTGTATTGATAACAGAGTTAGTTGATTTTCCAAAAATAATTCCAGGTCCGCCAGTTGCCATAATTACCGCATCTGCAGAAAAAGCCTTCGTCTCCATTGATACCAGGTTCTGGGCAGTAATCCCGCGGCAGACTCCCTCGTCATCAACAACAGCTCCAAGAAATTCCCAGCCCTCGTATTTTGTAACCAATCCTGCCACTTCATAGCGGCGAACCTGCTCATCCAAAGCATATAACAGCTGCTGGCCCGTGGTGGCGCCCGCAAAAGCTGTACGATGATGTTGAGTTCCACCAAAGCGTCGGAAATCAAGAAGTCCTTCAGGTGTACGGTTAAACATAACACCCATACGGTCAAATAAATGTATTATGCTTGGTGCAGCTTCACACATTGCTTTTACCGGAGGCTGGTTGGCCAAAAAGTCTCCACCATAAATCGTATCGTCAAAGTGGATCCATGGTGAATCCCCTTCTCCTTTTGTATTTACAGCTCCATTAATACCGCCCTGGGCACAAACAGAGTGAGAACGCTTCACCGGAACAAGTGAAAATAATTCTACCGGCGTTCCCGTTTCTGCAACTTTAATTGTTGCCATTAAGCCGGCGAAACCGCCGCCGACAATAATAACCTTTCCTTTACCCATCGTGAAACTCACTCCCTTAATACAACACTGGTAATCCCTAACTGATTTAAAAAGCGATTAAATTAAATGAAAGCGACAAGCGCACTAATTCCAACGTAAGAAAGTGCAAGGAACAATATGATTGTTACGTAGGTTGAAATGACCTGTGACCGAGGAGTAACTGTAATTCCCCAGCTGACCAAGAATGACCAAAGTCCGTTCGCAAAGTGAAAGATAGTTGAAATAATTCCGACCACATAGAACCAGAACATAAAAGGTGATGAGAGGATATTCTCCATCATTTGAAAATTAACTTCTGATCCAAATGCTGCCGCAATACGTGTTTCCCAGAGATGCCACGCAATAAATATTAGCGTGATAACACCGGAAACACGCTGTAAAGTGAACATCCAGTTACGGAAGAAACCAAATCTACTAGTATTGTTTTTAGCAGTAAAAGCAATATAAAGGCCATAAATTGCATGGAACAGCAGTGGCAAATAAATTACAACTGTCTCTAACACTATTTTAAATGGTAGAGTGCCCATAAAATTAGCCGCGTGATTAAATGATTCTTCCCCTTCAGTAGCAAAATGGTTCACTACAAGATGCTGCATAAGGAATATTCCAACAGGAATTACCCCAAGCAGTGAATGCAATCTTCGATTAAAAAACTCTCGATTACCCGCCATAAATTACCCCCCTTAAAATGTAAGCAATGATGCAAGGACTTTTCTCTAATATTCTTCCCAAAAACCCTTCACCACTTTGAAAAAGTAAATACCCCTTTTTAACAATTATGTGACATGTCCATTTTACTCCCATCATTATAGAGCGTCAAGAAAACGTATACATAAAATGTTTTATAAAAATAAAATTTTTAAAATATTTTTATAGTCGAAAGAGTGTTATATTAGGAAGTGCATTTCATAGAATTCCACCTTCAATCACTTAACCTTAAACCATTTATTTGCTTGACCTCAGCTCTTTTTCAGTTACTTAGCCCTCCTGCTAAGAATAAAATATTACTCAGGTGAGCCGGATATACTAAAATAGCAAATATTTATTCAAATGGACAAAAGTTTTTATATGAAAAGAGTACTTAAGTTAAGGGCAAATTGTATATAATAGATTAATAGAAAGAGGGGAGAGCATTGAAAGAAAATACATCTGCAGAACACGCAATACAGCAGGAACCTGAAAAATTAACAATGTTTGGATTTGAACTTTTGCGCGGAGATTTACTTCCTGAGCTCCTTGGAAAAGATACTCCCGAGATATTATATTGGCCGGAAAGCGGCTTGCCAGGAAATATCCTTTAAATAGCCTTGATGAAATCAATGATTTTTTCGTAAAAGCCTCATGGGGCCAGCTTGAAATGAAAACTGCAACGAAAAATGAAATGGAATTTGAAATGAACAGCCCGTTTATAGTGTCCCGTGTAAAATCCAAGTCAGAGTATTTTTTTCAGCTTGAAGCAGGGTTTCTTGCCCAGCAAATTGAATTGCTGAAAGGTGCTGTGACCGAAGCATTCGAGCATCCAGTAAAGAAAGCCCAAAAGGTACAATTCACCGTTAAATGGGATCAGAAAGACACAATTTAATCGTCAATCATAATAAAAAGCTTTCAACGGTAATGTAATCCGCTGAAAGCTTTTTTTCAATTTCTTATCTCTTGTTCTCAGAAAGGTTAAAGGCTTCATGCAGAACTTCTACAGCCCTAATCATGTTCGTTTCCGCCACTACCGCTGAAACTTTTATTTCAGATGTACTCACCATTTTAACATGAATCTCATGGTCGGCCAGAACCTTAAACATTTCTGCAGCCACTCCTGGATTCGAAACCATTCCAGAGCCAACAATTGACACTTTCGCCAGCTTCATTTCCCATTCGATTTGTTCATATTCGAGAACCTCCCTGTTTTCTTCGAGAACAGTTAGCGTTTGTTCCAAATCCTCACTCTTAATGGAAAAAGACAGATTTGTGGCATGGGCATCCGTCGAGCTTTGAATGATAATATCAACATTGATATGGTTCTTGGCAAGCGTTGTAAAAATAGTGGATAACCCGGACAAGGAATTCGGCAGTCCAAGGACTGTTACTCTTGTAATTTCCCCCTCAAATGCCACTCCGCGCACAATAAGATTTTCTTCCATCGTTGCTTCCTCCTCAATTACCGTTCCTGAAATTTTTTCCATACTTGAGCGAACCTCAAGAGGGACATTATAGTTTTTCGCAAATTCGACTGCTCTTGGGTGGAGCACCCCTGCTCCGAGATTAGCTAGTTCAAGCATTTCATCGTACGATACGGCCAGCAGCTTCCTTGCATCTTTCACATATCTCGGATCTGTAGTATAAACACCCGTAACATCCGTATAGATATCACATTTATCAGCCTTTAGCGCTGCTGCCAGAGCAACTGCTGTTGTATCTGAACCTCCCCGGCCAAGGGTTGTAATTTCCCCATCAACTGTTATTCCCTGAAAGCCTGCTACAATCACAACTTTACCTTTTGACAGCTGTTTATTTACTGCATCGGTTTCAATTTTTGTAATTCGGGCATTTCCATGTATATCTTCTGTGAAGATTCCTGCCTGCCAGCCTGTAAATGAAACAGCTTCAATACCTTTATGGTTCAAGGCCATTGATAAAAGTGAAATGGTTATCTGCTCCCCTGTAGTCAAAAGCATATCCATTTCACGCTTGTTTGGCTGGGTAGCAATTTCTTTGGCAAGTGAAACGAGCTGGTCAGTTGTTTTGCCCATTGCAGAAACAACAACGACCACATCATTTCCCCTCTCCTTTTCCTCCCTGACACGCTCTGCCACATTTAATATTCTTTCTGCGCTCCCAACTGATGTTCCACCAAATTTCTGAACAATTAATCCCACTATTTCCCCTTCTTTCTGTAGATCCACTAAAAGCTACTCACAGTTTGCCCATAGAGAACAAAAAAAGCAATGAGAAAGATATCTCATTGCTTTGAACACGTAGAATGATTCAGCGCGTACAATGTGAGATAGCTCTCCAGGGCAAAAACCCTGACAATCCGGCATTTATTCAATACAGGACCAGCAAAAAAGGCGATGAGTCCTTCTCCACTTCGGCGGGCGATCCCTTTCCTGGCTCTTCACAGAAGCTCATTCTTCTCAGAACCATTACTCTTGATGCCCGCACCTCTACCTTCACTTTAATACTATAAAGTGATAGTAATATAAAATTTTAATCAATTATAGCACATTGAGATTTTTCTGACAATAATTATTCCTGAAGTTTTTTTTGCAGTTCCTCAGCGACATTGGGCGGAATTCCGATTTCCAGGAATTGTTCAATGCTGGCTTCTTTCATTTTTTTAACGGATCCAAAATGTTTTAACAATAATTTTTTCCTCTTTTCGCCGATACCCTGAATGTCATCAAGTAAAGAGTGGAAAGCGGTTTTTCCTCGTGTTTGGCGGTGGAATGTAATTGCAAAACGATGAACCTCATCCTGGATTCGCTGCAGCAAATAAAACTCCTGGCTATTCCTTGCAAGCGGTATGATTTCGAGCGGATTTCCATAAAGCAATTGCGACGTTCTATGCTTATCATCCTTGACGAGGCCGGAAAGCGGAATATCCAGCCCTAATTCATTTTCCAATACATCTCTGACCGCTTCCACATGCCCCTTTCCTCCATCAATAATAATTAAATCTGGAAGAGGAAGATTCTCTTTTAGTACTCTGGTGTATCTCCTTCTGACAACTTCCCTCATTGATTCATAGTCATCCGGTCCCTTTACCGATTTAATTTTATATTTTCGGTACTCACGTTTATTGGCTTTGCCATCCTGAAACACTACTAGCGCTGACACTGGATCTGTTCCCTGAATATTGGAGTTGTCAAATGCTTCAATACGATAAGGAGTGTAAATTCCAAGCATGCTTCCGAGATTTTCAACCGCTTTTACCGTGCGAACCTCATCCCGTTCGATAAGCGAGAATTTTTCATTCAAAGCAATTTTCGCATTTTTCACGGCTAATTTAACGAGGTCTTTTTTCTGTCCCCTTTGCGGCTTCAATACCCTAACCTGAAGCAACTGTTCTGCCAGATTGGTATCCATCTCATCGGGAATCAGGATTTCCTTTGGCTTAATATGATTTGCTTTATCATAAAATTGTCCCAGATAGGTAAGGATTTCCTCTTCAGGTTCATTGTAAATAGGAAACAAGGAAACATCTCGTTCAATAAGTTTTCCCTGGCGTACAAAAAAGACCTGGACACACATCCATCCCTTATCGACTGCATAACCAAATACATCGCGGTCAGTAAAATCAGTGGTGGTCATTTTTTGTTTTTCCATCGTCGTCTCAATATGGCTGATTTTATCACGATATTCCTTGGCTCTTTCAAAATCAAGGCTCTCGGCGGCACTCATCATTTTCTCGGTCAATTCTTTTTTTATGTCTTTATAACCACCGTTAAGAAAGCGGGAAATGTCTTCAACCATCTGTCTATATTGTTCGACATGGATTTCATTTACACATGGAGCCAGGCATTGCCCCAAATGATAATATAGGCAAACTCGGTCCGGCAGGGTGGCACATTTACGCAAAGGATAAATGCGGTCCAACAGCTTTTTCGTTTCATTCGCAGCCTGAACATTGGGATAAGGTCCAAAATATTTCCCTTTATCCTTTTTTACCTTTCTCGTAATAATCAGTTTGGGATGTCTTTCCGCTGTAAGCTTAATGAACGGATAGGTCTTATCATCCTTAAGCATGATATTATATTTTGGATCGTGCTTTTTTATTAAATTCAACTCAAGTATTAGTGCTTCAATATCTGAAGAGGTGACGATATATTCAAAGTCCTCTATCTCATTAACAAGCCTTAATGTCTTTCCATCATGTGAACCGGTAAAATAGGAACGGACACGGTTTTTCAAAACCTTGGCCTTCCCTACATAAATAATCGTTCCCTGGCGATCCTTCATCAAATAGCAGCCAGGCTGATCTGGCAATAAAGCGAGCTTTTGCTTAATTATGTCATTCATTCCGGCTACCCTCCCATTTATATATTGCAACATGATGGTGAATGTGGTCAAATTATTTTGCTGTTTAATATCACAAAAGAAGAGCAAGGTTAAACCTTGCTCTTCCAATCGTCCTATTTTATGTTTTTAACATCGGATAATACATGATCCAGTTCATCAGCTGCTTTATTGAGTGTTTGTTCATCAAGGGGTTCAGACTTTGCACCTGCTTCAATTATATGAAGAGGAGTTTCAACCTTTTCATACAAATCAGCATTTTTGTCTTTTACTTCATCTTCAAATTTTTGCCAGGATTTCTCTAAGTTTTCTCCGCTTTCTTTTACTTTATCAGCGTCCTTATCATTTAGCTGGTTTTTCAAATCAGCAATTGTTTGTTTCATTTCCTTCGCACCGTCACTAATTGAAACAGTTTTCTTTGTATCCTTTGGCTTCTCATCATTATTAACTCCAGCGCATGCAGCCAATGTCAAAGAAGAAGCTAATAAAATCGGAACAATTAATTTACGCGTTTTCATGTAAGCTTCCTCCTGTTTGCAACTTTAACTTTGTTATCTTTACCTTTACTTATAATTGCAGCAATTACCGCAGCAACTAGCAAGATAATTTGTGGGATAAAACTTTCCCATGTTGAATATAAGGCGAAAAAATCAACCGTTGGAATTGGTGCTTGAGTTGCAGGCAATAGCCCTGCAAGCTGCAGCCCATGAATCCCCATACCAGTAAACTTGAAGCATAAGTAAAACATTAAAATGCTTGAGACCAGGAAGAATGGCCGCATCGGAATTTTCAATCCTACTTTAAGGATGAGGTAAGATAAAAACACCAGTATGAACACCCCAATGACAATTCCTAATAAAAGAGATGTCAATTTAATCGAAGAAGCCATTCCAATAAAGAATAAGACGGTTTCTGTCCCTTCACGAAAAACGGCAAGGAACGATAGTAGTGCCAAAGAGAATAGGCTTCCTGTATCCAATGCCTTGGTACTTTGGGTACGAATATATCTCTGCCATTCTGAAATGCTTGATTTACTGTGAAGCCAATAGCTCATGTATAGAAGCATGACTGCTGCAAATACCCCTGTCCAGCCTGCAATTAAGAAATTATTGCTTCCAAAAGCACCTGCAGAGAATAACAGGTTTACAATTGTGCCTAGAATAATGCTTATACCTATTCCAACAGCTACTCCTATCCAAATCCATTTACTCTTATCCTCATGACCGGATTTTCTCAAAAATCCAAGCAAGGCCACCACTACAAGCAATCCTTCTAAACCTTCCCGAAGAAGAATCGTAATCGCATCCATCATGTTGTAACTTGTTTTTGTAACAAGTGGTGAAAGATAATCTCTCATTCCTTCAATGGTCTTCTTTGCCCCTTTTACATCAGCTGGCTTGGAGGATAGCATTGAATAGGATGAAACCATATCCCGTTCTGCATCACCATATACTTTAGAAGACTGTGTAAGGACTACACCCTCGACATTCAACCACGATTTGCGGAATTTTTCTATATCGTTTTTTGCTCCCTGAATATCATTGTTGTTAATTTTAGAAAGTGACTGATTAAGCAAGGTTATCAGTTCAGAAATATCACCTGTCTGGGTGGAGTTATTACTTTTTTTATCAGAGCCGTCAGTATACTTACCGGCAATAAATTTTATATTAGTATTTTTTAATTGTAACAGTGCATTTTTCACTTTAGCTTGATTTACAGGCTGCTGTGCAAAAGCAAATGAAACTTGGCCCATTTTATCTTCGATATCATGATAAGCCTGCTGAGATTGTTTTTTCACGCCATCTTCAATGGAAATCCAAGTGGAAGTAAACGTTCTAAATTGTTTGGAGGCTGCATCCATTTCTCCCTTATCCACTGATTGAATCGTTTGGATAATTATATTGTTTGCACTCTCAATATCATTTGATGCATTAGCAGCAAAGCTGTTAATAGGGAGGAGGTTAAAAGCTGTTAGTAAAATCAAAATTGCAGTAAATAGTTTGCTCCTCATGTTATCCTCCTTATGTAGGCTTTCATCTTCAATAGATTAATAATGAAAATCATTTTCATTCAGCTAAAAAAATTATATATTCATTGAGAATGAATGTCAATGTCATTTATGTGACCTTTAATAGGCCTTGAATACATGGGCAAAAGTAAAGCCCCCTGCCGATATTGGCTGGGGGCTTACCACATTAAATATTAAAAGTGCTTTTCAAGGACACTTGCAAGTGCTTCTTTTGGCTGGAAGCCAACCACTTTGTCTACTACTTCACCGTCTTTTAGGACTAATAAAGTCGGGATGCTCATTACGCCGAATTTAGCGGCAGTTTCCTGATTTTCATCCACATCAAGCTTAGTGATTTTTACCTTTTCTCCTACTTCTGAATCAAGTTCTTCAAGAACAGGAGCTATCATTTTACAAGGTCCGCACCATGGTGCCCAAAAATCTACAAGAACAAGGCTGCAGCCTGTTTCAGCAGCAAAATTTTGATCTGTAACATGTGAAATTGCCATTTAAGAATGCCTCCTAATTAATACTGAAATACTACCGAAAGTATATCACCGTTTTACAATTCATGCTAATAATTTGTTTCGCATGTAATTTACCCTTTAAACTTAGACGTTATTCTCATTAATATAGGCTGTTTTCTAAAAGATTGTTGTTTTGAGTAGTAGTTGATTTCCGCTTCAGGATGCTCGCTTTCCGCGGGGTGGGCGGTGAGCCTCCTCGTCGCTAAAGCGACTGTGGGGTCTCACCTGTCCCACTGCTCCCGTAGGACGTTGAATCAGCTTCCTAGAATCAACACCGCACGAAGGAAATGCGATAGCATTTTCGAGGATCTCGCACCTTCCACTCCAATCAACTTCTTTATCAACCATCTGATTCACTCTAATTAGTAATAAAGTTTTACGAAAACAGCCTTAGAATATTAAAGCAAGCGGCATTATGCCGCTTGCATCTCATTTTAGGAATGAACTTTTAGCTTTTTGAATTCTTCAGTCAGCATTGGTACTACTTCGAATAGATCTCCTACAATTCCATAATCGGCAACCTTGAAGATATTAGCTTCAGGATCTTTATTTATGGCTACAATAACTTTAGAGTTAGACATACCGGCAAGGTGCTGAATTGCTCCTGAAATTCCGCAGGCGATATAAAGATCCGGAGTTACTACCTTTCCAGTCTGTCCAATCTGCAAGGAATAATCGCAATAATCAGCATCACAAGCACCACGTGAAGCGCCCACTGCCCCGCCTAATACATTGGCAAGTTCCTTAAGTGGTTCGAAACCATCAACACTTTTTACGCCGCGGCCTCCAGCGATGACCACCTTAGCTTCAGAAAGATCGACACCCTCACTTGCTTTACGGACAACTTCTTTAATGATCGTCCTTAAATCCTTGATTTCAACTGAAAGGCTTGATACATCTCCAGTTCTGCTTTCGTCTTTTTCTAAAGGATTAATATTATTCGGTCTGATTGTTGCAAAAATCAGTCCGTCCGTTACGATTTTCTTTTCGAACGCTTTACCTGAATAGATTGGACGTGTAAAAACAAGATTGCCCCCGGCAGCTTCCAGGTCAGTCGCATCGGAAATAAGGCCGGATGAAAGTCTACCTGCTACCTTTGGAGCAAGGTCTTTACCTAAAGCGGTATGGCCGAAAATAATTCCTTCAGGGTTCTCCTGGTCAATTACTGCGAGCAATGCCTGAGAAAAGCCATCAGGAGTATACTGCTTTAATTTTTCATCCTCTACAGTTATTACTCGGTCTGCACCATAGGAAACCATTTCTCCACCTAAAGCGCTTACAGAATTGCCGATTAAAACAGCAACAACTTCGCCGCCTTCTGCAACCGTTTTTGCAGCTGCGATTGCTTCAAAGGAAACATTACGCAATGATCCGTCACGGACTTCACCTAATACCAATACTTTTCTCGCCATTCTATTTACCTCCTGGATGAATATTTGTCATATCAAGTTTAGATAACTTTCGCTTCTGTATGAAGCAGCTGGACAAGCTCCTTTACCTGGTCAGTTAATTCGCCCTGCAGAACTTTCCCTGCTTCTTTTTTTGGTGGAAGATAGATTTCTATTGTTTTAGTCTTAGCTTCAACATCGTCTTCTTCCAAATCAAGATCATCCAACTCAAGTTCCTCTAGAGGTTTCTTTTTGGCTTTCATAATCCCTGGCAATGATGGATAACGAGGTTCGTTCAAGCCTTGCTGAGCTGTAACCAATAATGGAAGGCTTGTTTCGATTACCTCTGAATCACCCTCTACATCACGTGTAACCGTTGCACTGTTTCCATTAATCTCAAGTTTGGTAATGGTTGTTACATAAGGAATATCGAGCAGCTCCGCAACCCGTGGGCCAACCTGACCTGAACCGCCATCAATTGCCACGTTTCCTCCGATGATTAAATCTGCACCTTTATCTTTAAGAAACTCTGATAAAATTTTTGCAGTAGTGAATTGATCTCCGTTTTCCACATCGTCCTCTGTATTAATAAGAACAGCTTTATCTGCTCCCATCGCCAGCGCTGTGCGAAGCTGTTTTTCCGCTTCCTCAGAACCGACGGATACCACAGTTACTTCGCCGCCATTTGCATCCCTAACCTGGATTGCTTCTTCGACAGCATATTCATCATAAGGATTAATAATGAATTCTGCTCCGTCCTCATTGATTTTTCCGCCAGAGATTGTTATTTTTTCTTCCGTATCAAACGTTCTTTTTAACAGTACAAAAATATTCATGGTTTCCCTCCTAAGAATTCAAACATTTCTTCAGTTCGAAAGATTAAAAAAATTTAATTCAAAAAAATATTGCCTTGAGGGGGATGCAATTTATATAGCGGGATGTTCTCCCGCTAAATAAGTTAATTACCTTTGAATTCAGGCTCCCTTTTTTCAATGAACGCCTGAATCCCCTCCTGACCGTCTGCGGACATGAATACCTGCCCGAAGAGTTCAGCTTCCTTACTAACGCCTTCATAGAACTCTTTAGTTTTGGCATAATTTAATAACTGGATTGCTGCCTTTAACGAGCCAGAGCTTTTCTTCGAAATCTTTTTGGCCATCTTATAGGCATTTTCGAGGACCTCGTCTTCCGGATAGGCATGATTGGCCAAACCGTATTGTACAGCCTCAAGGCCTGTTATCGGGTCAGAAGTAAAGAGCATTTCAGCTGCTCTTGCCACGCCAACGTATTTAGGAAGGCGCTGTGATCCTGCAAATCCAGGAACCAATCCAAGCTGCAGCTCGGGTAGTCCAAGTTTTGCTGTTTCACTTACCAGCCTGAAATGGCATGCCATTGCAAGTTCAAGTCCACCGCCTAGTGCAGCACCATGAATCGAAGCAATAATTGGTTTTGGAAATCTTTCCATTCTGTCAAACAAATCCTGTCCTAAGCCTGCAAGCTTAGAAAAGTCTTCTCCTGATTTAATTGTCGTGAATTCCTTAATATCAGCGCCGGCTGAAAAAAACGTCCTTCTCCATGAATGATGATTACTCTAATATCATCATTTGGCTCAATTTCATCCAGGACAGAGGATAATTCCTTGAGCAGACCGGACGAAAGGGCATTTGCTGGAGGCCGCTGAATTGTTATCGTAGCGATACGGTCAGCTGCGGACCATTTTAAATATTCCAATGTGATTCCCCCTCTGGCTTATCTATCAAACTCATTTTGAACCCTTCAGCCCATTGATTAGCAAGTGATGGACTGACTTTCCAAGTGAGTTTAAATCATACTTCTGATCATTCATCACCCAGGACGTAACGGTTTCGTCCATTGTTCCAAAGATCATCTGCCGGGCAAGCCTAACATCAAGGAGACTAGAGAACTCTCCTTTTTCTTTGCCGCCGATTAAAATTTTATCAATCACCTTCAAATACCCTTTAAGTACATCATTAATCCTTAAACGGAGATCCTTATTTGATTGGCGTAATTCCAATTGCGTAACAATAGCAAGATGCCGGTCATTGGACAGCAGGTCGAAGTGTGCTTCAATCATCATTAATAACTTCTCTGCCGCTGTTTCTTTTCCTGCAATCATTTCATCTATTTTTTCAACAAAGCTGCCCATTTTTTCTTCAAAGAGAGAGATTAAAATATCTTCTTTATTCTTAAAGTATAAATAAATGGTGCCGTCCGCGACGCCTGCCTGCTTTGCTATCTTGGAAACCTGGCCTGATGGTATCCATTTTCCGCGATAATCACGACAGCCGCATCAATAATTTGCCTGTATTTTGGCTTGTTTCTCTTCAATTCTTCCCCCCTTTGAAGAAAAGCGTAAGCGCCTATTTGACCTCTAACATTTAAATAAATGAATGAATCATCATTCATATTTTTATAATAGATAAATATCGCTTTTCTGTCAATAAATTATACCTTCAAAATTACCCTATGCTTAGTATTTTAATAGGGACAAGCCCACTATCGCAAAAAGAAAGAGCCGCTCTTTTTTGGCTCAAAATTACGCATGTTTTTGGCCTTCTTCTTCTATTCTCTTCTTTTCTTCATCAACTAGCGCCCTTCTTAAAATTTTTCCGACTGCCGTTTTGGGAAGTTCTTTCCTGAATTCATAAATCCTCGGCACTTTGTATGCAGCCAGATGTTTCCGGGCAAATTGGTTAAGTTCATCTTTTGATAGTGTGGAGCCTTCCTTTAATACCACATAGGCTTTTACCGTTTCGCCGCGATAAGGATCAGGTATGCCTGCTGCAACTACTTCCTGGACTTCCGGATGCTCGTATAATACCTCTTCAATTTCACGAGGATAAATATTGAATCCTCCTGCAATAATCATATCCTTTTTACGGTCTACAACATAAAAATATCCATTTTCATCCATGTAACCAAGGTCTCCTGTTAATAACCAGCCATCCTTTAATGTTTGTGCGATATCCTCACGCCGATTCCAATAGCCTTTCATCACTTGAGGACCTTTTACTGCAATTTCCCCAATTTCACCAGCAGGCAATCTTTCACCGGTTTCCATTGAAAAAACAGCCGCATCCGTATTAGGCCATGGTACACCAATACTGCCTTTTACTCTTGGACGATCCCACAAAAAATTTGAATGGGTTACCGGTGAGGATTCAGTTAAACCATAGCCCTCAACGAGTTTTCCACCCGTCACTTCTTCAAATTTTTGCTGAACCTCTACAGGGAGAGGTGCTGATCCGCTTATGCATGAATCGATTGACGAAAGATCGTACTTTTTCAGATCCGGATGATTTAAAAGCCCAATATAAATCGTAGGGGCACCTGGAAAGAGGGTAGGCTTCTGCTTTTGAATTGTTTTCAGCGTAGTTTCAGCATCAAACTTCGGCAGCAATACCATTTTGTGTGCCTGCATCACACCAAGAATCATAACGGTTGTCATCCCATAGACATGAAAAAAAGGCAGTATCCCAAGAATTATTTCCTCGCCTCGTTTGCATTTATACAGCCAGGCCTGGCACATGGAAGCATTTGAAACAAGATTTTCATGGGTGAGCATCACGCCTTTTGGAAAACCGGTAGTTCCTCCTGTGTACTGCAACAAAGCAATATCTTCCTTAAAATTGAAATCCATTTCTTCAAGCATGGCTTCCGGCCTCTTCAGTATTTCGGCCAGCAAATGGGTGTTCCCTTCATGCCTGACATTGACAACGATACCGTATTGTTTTTTTTGTATAAAAGAATAAACTAAATTCTTAGGAAAAGGCAAATAATCTTTGATAGCGGTTACAATTACATGCTCCAAATCGGTTTGTGCCATCACTTTTGATACCCGCGGATACAAAATGTCAAGCGTCACAATCGCTTTAGCTCCTGAATCCTTCATTTGATATTCCAGCTCACGTTCCATATAAAGCGGATTCGTCTGGACGACTATTCCCCCGGCAAATAAAATGCCGTAATAACAGATTATTGACTGAGGTGTATTTGGCAGCATAATCGCCACCCTGTCACCCTTTGAAATTCCCAGTCCCTGCAGATATCCGGCGAACTTTCGTGCGTCCTTATAGAGCTGGCGATAATTCATTTCCTTTCCCATAAAATGAATGGCCGTTTTATCTGGGAATTCCTCAGCTGCTGACCGTAAATATTGTTGAACTGGTTCAGAAGAATATTCCACAAGTGGCGGAATCTCGTCTGGATAGTTCTGGATCCACGGCTTGGTATCAGTCATGCAAACCCTCCTTTGTGAATTATTAAAAAATTCTAATTACTTATACCTATTATAATATAATGAACTTTTTAAAACAATTAGAATCCCACAGCCGACTTTTCAAGCTAGTGTACAAGCCAAAAAAAATCACCGCCTCATTTATGTTGAGGCGATGATTTTGTGGAAAAATTTAATTTGCAAAAAACAACATATAAATTAGCCCGATCAGCAGGAACAGGCCGCAGAACCCTAGAAGAATCTTTGCCAGCTTTTCCAAATTTCATTCTCTCCTTACTATATTCCCGCTCCAATGACATATGATAAACCAATCGAAATCACCATCGAAATAAATCCAACAGCACGATTGTCATTTTGAATTTCATGGTCAATTTTAAACTTTGGGGTCAGGAATTCATAAATGAAATAGCCTGCCAGGAGCAAAAAAAATCCAAAGATTCCCCAGCTAATCATCGTAAGCAGCGAATTATGCTGCATGATGGAAAAGCGGAAGATATTAGCGATTCCGAAAATTTTTCCACCGGTAGCCATTGCCACTGCCATGTTTCCTTTTTTTATTTCTTCCCAATTTTTATATTTGGTCACTAATTCAAAGATAGCCATGAAGACAATCATGCATAAAATCACGACACTGTAATTGGCTGCTGTCAGAATATATTCATTCTCCCAAAATTGGTCCATATTCCATTCTCCCCGGACATTATTTCAATTCCACTACTGTAACCCCGGTTCCGCCTTCACCGGCATCACCGAAACGGATTTTCTTCACAGAACGGTGGTTTTTTAAATATTCCTGCACTCCCTGCCTTAATGCACCGGTACCTTTTCCATGGATGATGGAAACACGCGGATATCCTGCCAGCAATGCATCATCCACATACTTCTCCACCTTATGCAGGGCGTTCTCAAACCGTTCCCCGCGAAGGTCGAGCTCAAGGCTGACGTGAAAATCCCTTCCTTTAACGATGGCAACAGATTTCTTTTCAGTTTGTTTTGGCGTGCTGAGATATTCCAAATCCTTTTCGGCAACCTTCATTTTCAATATGCCTATTTGGACATTCCAATCCTTTTCTGAAGCTTTATCCAAGAGGGTCCCTTTTTGATCAAATGTTAGAACCTTTACTTCATCGCCAGGTTTAAAGGTATGCTTATCATTCTTTTTGTTTTGCAGTTTACTGGATTTTTTTATTTCAGGTGCTGCTTCGTCCAGACGCCTTTTTGCATCAATTAGTTCGTGCTCTTTTATCTCGGCATTTTTTTCGATACGCATCTTCCGAAGATCACGGATAATTTTTTCAGCTTCATCTTTAGCCTGTTCCACTATTTCTGCTGCCTTTGCTGCAGCTTTATCATATAATGAATCCTTATGCTCATAGAAGTCGATCATTTGCTTTTGGATATCTTCATGAAGCTTTTCTGCCTGCTTGAGGAAATCGTTCGCTTCTTCCTGTTCGATTTCAGCTAGACGCTTGCTTTGCTCTAGAGACGCAATCATTTTATCAATCTGATTACTGTCTGCGCTCACATGAGAACGGGCAGTTTCAATGACCCTATCATTTAATCCGAGCCGCTTGGATATTTCAAAAGCATTGCTTCGTCCGGGTACACCCAATAAGAGCTTATAGGTAGGGCTCAGTGTTTCTACATCAAATTCAACACTAGCATTCATAACTCCTTCTCTATCATAGCCATACGCCTTAAGTTCAGGGTAGTGAGTGGTGGCTATAACTCGTGCGCCACGTTTGTACACCTCATCCAAAATCGAGATGGCCAGCGCCGCCCCTTCCTGCGGATCAGTTCCTGCTCCTAATTCGTCAAACAAAACAAGACTGTTATAATCGGCTTTATTTAGGATATCTACTATATTTACCATATGGGAAGAAAAAGTACTTAAGCTTTGCTCAATCGACTGCTCATCCCCGATATCAGCATAAACTGCCCCGAATACGGACATTTCAGAACCATCAAGAGCAGGTATTTGCAAACCGGACTGTGCCATTAGCGTACACAGGCCGACAGTTTTTAAGGTTACCGTCTTTCCCCCGGTATTCGGACCGGTGATGACAATGGTGGTGAAATCCTTGCCAAGCATAATATCATTTGCTACCACTTCATTAATTGGGATCAAAGGATGCCGTGCTTTAAATAAAGATATTCTGCCTTCATTATTCATAATCGGCATAGAGCCTTTTATCTGCCTGCTGAATCGGGCTTTCGCAAAAATAAAGTCCAGATTAGACATTACTTCAGTAATGACCTGCAACTCTTCTTCATGCTCTGCCGTTTTGGCCGATAATTCAGATAAAATCCGGTCAATTTCAAGCTGTTCTTTGATACGAATATCCTGCAATTGATTATTTAATTGGACAATCGCCTGTGGCTCGATAAACAGAGTCTGCCCTGATGAGCTTTGGTCATGGATGATTCCGCCATAATGGCCTCTGTACTCCTGTTTTACAGGAATAACAAACCGGTCATTCCTAATCGTAACGATCGCATCAGACAGCATCTTTTGCGCACTGGATGAGCGGACCATTCCCTCGAGCCTTTCCCTGACACGGCATCATTGGACCTTATCTGGCTGCGGAGGGATCGGAGCAGTTCACTTGCGCTGTCCAGCACTTCACCGCCCTCATCAATAGCATTTCTTATTGACTCTTCCAAGGCAACCAGTGGTATAATCCTATCTGTTTGCTCTAAAAGGATCGGGACCTGTATTTCTTCCGCAGCCACATCCTCAATAAACCTCTTCATTTGGCGGCTCGCGTGAATAGTGCTGGCGATTTGGAATAACTCAATTGGGCTTAATACCCCGCCGATGACGGACCGTTTATAATGTGCACGAATATCATGAATTCCTGAAAGCGGCACATTTCCCTTTAACCGCAATACAGTCGATGATTCATCTGTTTCTTCCTGAAGACGTACCACTTCATCAAAATCTGTTGATGGTATTAATTGCGTAACTCTTTCCCTTCCCAATGAGGAAGAGGCATGTACCAAAAGCTGTTCTTTCACTTTTTCAAATTCCAAAACCTTTAATGCTTTTTGCTGCATGGAGATGATCCTCCTATCATGCTTAATTAGTTCGTTCGTGGCGTTGGTGCAAAAAAGCAAGGAGATCATTTTTTTCAAATGCGTTAATAACAGTTGATTTTTTGATCCAGCCCTTTCTTGCAGCTGCCGCCCCGATCTCCATATGTGTTAAAGTATCAATTTTATGTGCATCCGTATTGATGACGATTTTAACCCCTGCATCCTGTGCTTTTCTTAAGTTTTCATAAGACAGATCCAGCCGATGAGGATTTGCATTTAGCTCAAGGACGGTATTTGTTTCTTTTGCCAATTCTATCAGCATATCCATGTCTACATCATAGCCTTCACGGCGCCCAATCAGCCTTCCGGTTGGGTGGGCAATGATATCAACATGAACATTTTCAAGTGCATTTCTTAATCTTTCCATTATCTTTTCCCGAGACTGTGAAAAAGAGGAATGAATCGACGCAATGACAATATCCATTTCTTTTAGCAATTCATCATCATAATCCAGCCGTCCGTCAGGGAGTATATCCATTTCGATTCCGGATAATATCGTAATGTCATCATATTTTTCATTCAGCTTTTTAATTTCTTCCCTTTGCTGACGTATCCTCTCAGGCGTCAATCCATTCGCCACCTTTAAAAATTGCGAATGATCCGTGATGGCCATGTATCGATAGCCTCTCTTCCTGCAAGCCTCGACCATCTCTTCAATCGAATGTGCCCCATCACTCCAGGTCGAGTGCATATGGAGGTCACCTTTAATATCTTCATAAGAAATTAATTCTTCATTTGAAGTGAATTCCTCAACTTCCTTTCCGTCCTCACGGATTTCAGGCGGAATGAATGGCAGGCCAAATGCCTGTAAAATTCCTCTTCTGAAGAAAAAGTAAGAATTTCACCTGTTTCGCTATTTTCCACACCATACTCGCTAATTTTTTCCCCGCGCTCTTTCGCAAGCTGTCTCATCCTGACATTATGGTCCTTGGAACCTGTAAAGTGATGAAGTGCGGTGGCGAACTCCTCCGGTTTTACAATCCGGAAGTCTGCTGAAATATCATAATCCAGGCCGAATGTCAGTGAAACCTTAGTTTCACCAGCGCCAATAATTTCTTTTATATTCGGCAGCGATAAAAGCTGTTCTTTTACACTAAGTGGGTTTTCCGAAGCAATGATAAAATCGAGATCCTTAACGGTCTCACGCATTCTTCTTAAACTGCCTGCTCTGGAAAATCGAGCAATATCTGTCATCCGTGCAATCTGGCTTTCAATACTTTCAGCTATTGGAAGCATATAGGCAATCGGAAGCCTTTCCGGCATCGTACCGGCATTGGCGATAGAATGAAGGATTTTCTCCTCTGTCTTTTTGCCGAAGCCAGGCAATGCCTGAACCTTGCCGGCATTGCAAGCCTCTTCCAAGTCCGTGACATCTTCAATCCCAAGCTCCTGATAAAGCTTGGCAATTTTTTTGCCCCCTAAGCCCGGAAGCTGCAGCAGCGGAATAAGTCCCTGTGGAACCTCTTCCTGCAATTCCTTTAATACCGCAGATGTTCCTTCGTTAATATATTCTTCAATAACAGCTGCAGTTCCTTTACCAATTCCTGAGATAGCTGTTACATCCTCAATTTCAGAAAGGCTCCGGTTGTCAGTTTCCAATGCAAAGGCCGCTTTTCTAAAAGCTGAAACTTTAAATTGGTTTTCTCCCTTAAGCTCCAAATAGACTGCAATCGTCTCTAAAAGTCGTATAACATCCTTCTTGTTAATTTCCATTAATAACACCTGCCTTAATATTGGAAGATTATCTACACAACGTTAATTTCTATAATTGCCTTTTCGAAAGAAAAACTTCTCTGCTACAGAGAAGTTCAAGCAGCAACATATTCAATCCAAAGCTTCTTTAATTCCTCGGAGAGAATAGGTGTATGTTTTACAATTGCTTCGGCCATAACTGAATGGTCCAGATATCCCTGGATAGATTCTATTGGAATTATGGCTGCAATATATAATAAAATAAACAGGATAAAATAGACTTCCAATAATCCTAGTATGCCTCCAGCCCAGATATTCAGCTGTTTTATAATCGGCAAATGCGCAATAAAATTAAGCATTGCCCCAATAATCTGCAGAAGAATTTTCACGGCGAAGAATATAATTGCAAAAGCAATAGCTCTGTAAAAGGCAGTCTCCATATTCGTACTCCCTGCCAGGAGCTTTAACGCAGAATTATCACCTAAGCTTGGATATGGAATCCAAAGTGTCAGCTTAGGCGCCAGTTCATCATAATAAGTTCTCGCAGCAATATATGCGATAATAAACCCTGTCAAATGAATCAGCTGAAGAATAAAACCTCTTCTTAGACCGACGAAAAAACCAAATATAAGAATAATAATGATTGCTAAATCCAGCATGCTGTTCAGTCCTTTTCCCTTATCAATTCTGCTTGAAGCCGTTCCAATTGATCTTTCATTTTAATATAATCATTAACAGCATTCACTGCTGTCAGTACGGCCAATTTACTAATGTCGAGCGATGGATTCCTGGAACCGATTTCCCGCATCTTATCATCAACCAGTGAGGCAATGAGCCTGACATGGCTTGTACTCTCAAGGCCTACTATGACATATTGCTGTCCGTATATATCGACTGTGGTTCGGTTTTTATGCTGATTTGACAAATAAATGCCTCCATTCAAAGAATCCTAATCTATATCATAACATGAACGGTTATCGGCAGAAAAGCCAAACAGTTTTTGAAGCTTTTTCTGTTTTAATGAATACAAACATTTATGGCTTGTGTAATCGGACAGCCATTACATAACAATAAAATCTTAAGGGGCGAACCATCTTGGCTAACATCGTACTATTAAAAAACTTAAATGAGATTTCTAAAATGAAGCAATACTATCAATCCTGTTTAACTGAAAAAATTCCGCCAGGCGGCTTGTTTTCTGCAAAAACGCCTTCCTGCGTGATCACTGCCTATAAATCCGGGAAAGTATTATTTCAGGGGGGCGGCAGCGAGGCAGAAGCAGGCAAATGGGGGAAGCAACAGTGAAGACAGCTGCCCCTTCAAAAGCTAAGACATCAGGCAGCGCTCTCCCAGCTCAAATCGGTTCAATGTCAGCAATTGGTTCAGATGAAGTCGGAACGGGGGATTTCTTTGGCCGATCACCGTTGTAGCTGCATATGTAAAAAAAGAAGACATTCCATTATTAAAAGAGCTGGGAGTGAGAGATTCAAAGGATTTAAACGATCAGAAAATCATCGCCATAGCAAAACAAATTAAAGATATTGTTCCGCACAGCCTGCTGACACTCCATAATGAAAAATACAACCAGCTTCAACAATCTGGCATGTCACAGGGGAAAATGAAAGCCATTTTGCATAACCAGGCAATTTTACATCTGTTAGAAAAAATCTCCCCCATAAAGCCCGAGGCCGTGTTGATTGACCAATTTGTTCAGGCGACTGCCTATTTTCAGCATTTAATAGGACAAAAACAGGTTGCAAGGGAAAATGTCTATTTTAGTACAAAGGCAGAGGGTATCCATCTAGCTGTCGCAGCTGCATCGATTCTGGCCAGGTACGCATTTGTTCAGTATTTTGATAAATTGAGCACAAGTGCAGGATTTACCATTCCAAAAGGAGCAGGCGCACAAGTAGATGTAGCTGCAGCTAAACTGATTATGAATAAAGGTAAAGACGTCCTGCCTAAATTCGTTAAGCTCCACTTTGCCAATACAGAAAAAGCAATGAAGCTGGTAAGTAAAAAGAGAACTGACTCATAAGTTTCATGATTCCAAAAAGGCATCTGGATTCGATGCTTTTTTCTTTTACTAAATGTAAAAAAATTGAATCTTTTCTAATAAATTGAACGTAGTATACGTATGCTGGCTTAAGAGTCATACATTCTGTAGGTTCTTAGAAAGGAGGGAGAAAATGGAGTTATTTGGAACACCGATTGATACCATTTACTTGTACTTGCTTTTCATTACTGGCGCCCTAACAGTACTTTACCTTTTCTTCGGTCATCTTGCTGATGGAGCTGCCGCTGGGCTGGATTTTATAAACCCGATTACGATTCTTGCCTTTATTACGTTCTTGACTGCAGCCGGTTACATATTAGAAGTCGTTACCTCATGGAAAAGCTCTCTCATTCTTGTCATTGCAGCCATCATTTCTCTATGCCTTGATATTTTATTAAATATCTTTGTCCTTCTCCCCCTTTCAAAAGCTGAGGAATCACTAGCTTATACTGCGGAATCCCTAAACGGGAGAGTTGGTAAAGTGATTATTACAATACCGGATAACGGCTTTGGAGAAGTAGTATTGGAGAGTTACAGCGGCATGATTTCCAAACCTGCCCGCAGCTACGACGGCTCTGTTATTAAAGAAGGCTCTACCATACTAGTAATTGAGGCTGAAAAAGGATTTTTACTTGTAAAAGATTACGTACAGCCATTTTAAGGAGGGAACATAATGGATTATATCTGGATTGTTATAGCGATTGTCGGCTTTATTTTATTAGCTTTTATAGCTGTGTTTATTAAGAAGTATCATACAGCTGGCCCGGATGAGGCTTTAATCGTAACAGGCAGTTATTTAGGCAGCAAAAACGTTCATGTCGATGAGTCAGGTAATAAAATCAAAATTATCCGTGGCGGCGGTGCATTTATCCTCCCAATCTTTCAGCAGGCAAAGCCTTTAAGCCTCCTTTCAAGTAAATTGGATGTGAATACTCATGAGGTCTATACCGAACAAGGAGTTCCCGTAATGGCTGATGGTACAGCAATCATTAAGATTGGCGGTTCAATCGGCGAAATCGCAACAGCGGCAGAACAATTTCTTGGGAAAACAAAAGAGGAACGTGAAGGCGAAGCCCGTGAAGTGCTGGAAGGACACCTTCGTTCTATTCTTGGTTCCATGACTGTAGAAGAGATTTATAAGAACCGCGAGAAGTTTTCACAGGAGGTGCAGCGAGTAGCCTCTCAGGACCTGGCGAAGATGGGACTTATGATCGTTTCATTTACGATAAAGGATGTCCGGGATAAAAATGGCTATCTGGAATCATTAGGAAAACCGCGCATCGCACAGGTAAAGCGCGATGCTGACATTGCTACAGCAGAAGCAGACAAGGAAACAAGGATTAAACGTGCAGAGGCAAGTAAAGATGCACAGCGCTCTGAATTAGAAAGGGCAACAGAAATAGCAGAGGCCAAAAAGTAAATCAGCTGAAAATTGCCGAATATCGCCGTGAACAGGATATCGCAAAAGCACGAGCCGACCAGGCGTATGATTTAGAGACGGCCCGGGCAAAGCAGGAAGTTACCGAGCAGGAAATGCAAGTAAAAATCATTGAACGCCAGAAGCAAATTGAATTAGAAGAAAAAGAGATTCTGAGGCGCGAACGACAATACGATTCTGAGGTCAAAAAGAAGGCAGATGCTGACCGTTATTCTGTTGAACAAGCAGCGGCCGCGAGTAAAGCAAAGCAAATGGCAGAAGCAGATGCCGAGAAGTATCGTGTTGAAGCTATGGCAAAAGCTGAAGCAGAGCGGGTCAGGGTCGATGGTATCGCAAAAGCAGATGCTCAGCGAGCACAAGGTGAAACCGAAGCGGATGTCACCCGGTTGAAGGGGCTTGCGGAAGCAGAGGCAAAGCGTAAAATTGCGGAAGCATTTGAGCAATTTGGCCAGGCTGCAATATTGGATATGGTACTTAAAATGCTTCCTCAGTTCGCCAAAGAAGTTGCAAGCCCGCTTTCAAATATTGATAAAATTACTGTGGTGGATACAGGCAGTGATTCAGCTAATGGCGGCGCCAACAAAATAACATCTTACGCAACGAATTTAATGTCAACAATGCAGGAATCTTTAAAAGCCACCTCAGGCTTGGATGTAAAAGAATTGCTTGAAAATCTGTCCGGAAAAAGAAATATCCGGGCCAGCCTAGACCAGCTGATTGAAACGCAGACGAACCAGACAGACCCTGCTGTTGAAAACAAAGATGCTTAACGCAAAGAGAGACCTATCCGTTATATAACGTATAGGTCTCTCTTTTATTTATTATAGTTATCCCGAGCTTCAGGAAGGTGGTTTACTCAATTATACTATCCTCTCAGTACCGCTCCAGCTTTCTCTTTCAAAGCTTCAAGGACTTTTTCATGGACTTTTGTTACTTCTTCATCTGTCAAAGTCTTTTCAGGATCTGAATATTTCAATGAATAAGCAATTGACTTTTTGCCTTCTTCCATTCGTTCTCCTTCGTACAAGTCAAATACCTGAACTTCTTTTAAGAGTGTTCCGCCTGCTTCAGTGATGATTTTCTTTAATTCGCCGGAAACTGTTTCTTTTTCAACCACAAGAGCAATATCTCTTGTAATTGATGGGAACCTAGGTATGGTTGTGTACTGAAGCGGTTCCGTTGCGGCTTCAAGCACAGCTTTTAATGAAAGCTCAAATACAAAAGTATCCTTTAGGTCAAGCTCCTTTTGTACACTTGGATGAACCTGGCCAATAAAGCCGATACGCTCGCCATTCAACTGAATTTCAGCAGTTCGTCCAGGATGCATTCCATCAAACTTGGCCTGAACATAGTCAACTTTTTCTGAAAGACCCAGTTTTTCGAATAGTCCCTCTAACGCTCCTTTAAGTACAAAGAAGTCGACAGGCTTCTTTTCTCCCTGCCACGAATGGCTGTGCCATAGACCCGTAACTGCAGCAGCCAGATGCTCCTGCTCTTCAGGTAGCTCATCTGTTCCGTTTGATAAAAATACTGCACCCGTTTCGTATATGGCTAAACTATCGTTTTGGCGGGCGCTATTGTATTTTAAAACCTCCAGCAATTGCGGAGTAATGCTTAATCGAAGCATGCTCCTGTCTTCACTCATCGGCATCGCCAATCGGATTGGATTTCTGTTATCCAAAGCGTACTGGGCTGCTTTTTCCTCGCTGGTAAGAGAGTAGGTTACAGCTTGGTATAATCCTGCACCTTCAAGGAAATGGCGGACAGTTCGGCGTTTTTCCTGGTAGCCTGTCAGATGCCCTGGTGTTGATGCTCCAAGAGGCAGGGTTTTAGGAATGTTATCGTATCCAAACAATCTTGCCACTTCTTCAAGCAAATCTTCTTCAATTTTTATATCCCCGCGTCTTGTAGGTGCTGTAACCGTAATAGTACCATTCTCGGTGACGGTTTCAAATTTCAGGCGGGCAAAGATATCTTCAACGTCCTTCATTGATAAATCGGTTCCAAGTACTCGATTAATTTTCTCAATTGTAATAGAGACTACTGCTGGCTCAACTCTCAGGCTGTCGCTCTCAACAGATCCCTCCAGTACTTCTCCGCCTGCATATTTTGACATCAGATAGGCCGCACGTTCAGCTGATGCTCTTACTCGATTAGGGTCAACGCCTTTCTCAAACCGGGCACTTGCCTCACTTCTTAAGCCATGATCCTTGGAGGCCTTTCTGACAACTGCACCACTGAAATAGGCAGATTCAAGCAATACAGTCTTAGTTTCAGATGAAACCTCGGAATTTGCTCCTCCCATTACTCCGGCAAGAGCAACGGCCTTTTTCCGTTTGTAATTACCAGATGTTCAGGAGTCAAGGTGCGTTTCACGTCATCAAGGGTTTCAATCGTTTCGCCATCGTTTGCTCGGCGTACGACCACTTCCTTAGAACCGAAACGGTCATAATCAAATGCATGCAGCGGCTGGCCATATTCCAATAAAATATAATTCGTAATATCGACTACATTATTATGAGGACGGATTCCGGCAGCCATTAAGCGTGTTTGCATCCATAATGGTGAAGATGCAATTTTTACATTTTTAATCACTTTAGCCACATACAATGGATTATCTTCTTTCGCTTCTACTGTTACTTTAACGTTATCAGAAGCTTTTTCTGCTGCTGGCTGGAGGCTGCTTTCAGGTAGCTTTACTTCTCTTCCTAAAATCGCAGCAACTTCATAAGCTACGCCAAGCATGCTCAGACAGTCGGAACGGTTAGGTGTTAATCCTAATTCCAATACCGCATCATCACGATTTAAAGCGGCAAGAGCATCCGTACCCACTTCGGCATCAGCTGGGAAAACAAAAATCCCTTCTGAATACTCCTTCGGAACCAATTTACCTTCCATTCCTAGCTCCTGAAGCGAGCAAATCATGCCATTTGATTCTTCTCCGCGAAGTTTGGCACGCTTGATTTTAAAATTGCCTGGCAATACAGCCCCAACCTTGGCAACGGCAACTTTTTGCCCCTGGGCGACATTAGGAGCACCACAGATAATTTGTACAGGTGCTTCTTCACCAACATCAACAAGGCACTTGCTTAACTTATCTGCATTCGGATGCTGCTCGCGTTCTACAACATAGCCGATTACAATTCCCTGTATGCCCTCGTTAAGAACATCTACTCCTTCTACTTCTATCCCGCTTTTCGTTATCTTTTCAGCCAGTTCTGCAGGTGTTACACCAGAAAGGTCTACATAATCCTGCAGCCATTTATATGATACGAACATATCGTGATCCTCCTTTAATTCATTCGGCTTTTTCCGGCATCTGTATGACTCCTATGATAGGGGAACAGATGCTTCAAGCCATAATTATTCGTGCATAGAAAATTGCTTTAAGAATCGGACATCGTTTGTATAGAAATGACGGATATCATCAACGCCGTATTTTAGCATGGCAATCCGCTCAGCGCCATTCCGAAAGCAAAGCCTGTATATTTCTTGGAGTCATAGCCAGCCATTTCAAGCACGTTCGGGTGGACCATTCCAGCTCCCAAAATTTCAATCCAGCCTGTTCCCTTACAAACACTGCAGCCCTTGCCGCCGCAAATTTTACAGGAAATATCCATTTCAACAGAAGGCTCCGTGAATGGGAAGAAGCTAAGCCTTAATCTGATTTTCCTGTCCTCGCCAAACATTTTCTTCGCAAATACCTCCAGCGTACCTTTAAGGTCGCTCATGCGGATATTTTCGTCGATGACCAATCCTTCAATTTGCATGAATTGATGGGAGTGTGTCGCATCGTCGTTATCACGTCTGTATACTTTACCCGGGCAGATGATTTTAACAGGCCTTTTCCCTGGTGCTTTTCCATCGTACGAGCCTGAACCGGGGATGTATGGGTCCTTAGTAAAATTTCTTCAGTAATATAGAAGGAATCCTGCATATCACGTGCCGGGTGTCCCTTCGGCAAATTCAGAGCCTCAAAGTTATAATAATCCTGCTCTACCTCAGGCCCTTCGGCTACCTGGTATCCCATGCCGATAAACAAATCTTCAATCTCTTCAATAATTCTTGTTAATGGATGATGATTCCCTACCTTTACAGGGCGTCCGGGAAGTGTAACATCAATCGTCTCGGAAGCAAGCCTTTCCATAACCTCTGCTTCCTCAAGCGCCGTTTGTTTTTCCTCCATTTTGGCAGCGATCGCTTCACGCACCTCGTTGACAAGTGCTCCCATCTTTGGGCGCTCTTCTGCTGAAAGCTTGCCCATTCCGCGAAGTACTTCCGTGATTGGCCCTTTTTCCCTAAATAGGCAACTCGGATATCATTTAATTCCTTAAGGCTTGTGGATTGCTCAATTTTTTCAATTGCCTCTGTTTGCAATTCCTGTAATCGTTCTTGCACAATAAATTCCTCCTTTTACTTTATGTAGTCCGAATGGCAAACAAAAAACCCCATCCCTGGTAAGGGACGAGGTTCTATTCGCGGTACCACCCTTGTAAACACATTATGTACAAAAATACTGTGTTCGCTTCATTCGGATAACGGCTCATGCCGGTGCATCTTTACACGAAAGGCGGAAGCTGGACAGTATTCCTACTCTCAAAGCTAACGCTCTACTGTGGTCCCGATGCCAACTCGGGAGGTGAACTTCCCCTGCCGTTTCCATAAAAGTGCTTTCAGTCCTGGGCACTTTCTCCCTTAATGGTTATGTACAAGGTACTTTTCTCCGTCAATGTTGTTTCAATATTGATTTTGTTGTTTATTATATAATAATTTTTAAAAGGATTCAAACGGATTATGGTTTTCTTAAATAATATAAAAGGATTCCCGTCGCCACTGCAACATTGAGTGATTCACTTTCTCCGTAAATAGGGATGTAAAGATTCGCTGTCGTTTCTGACAGAATTTCTTTGCTAACGCCGCTTCCTTCATTACCAACCACAAGTGCGAACGACCTGTTTGCGCTGATTTCTGTATATATACGTCCGTTTTCAAGAGATGTTCCAAAAACAGGTATATCTTTTTCTTTAAGCTTTTCCACCCATTCAGAAAGGTTGCCTCTTATGATTGGAAGATGAAAATGGCTGCCCTGGGCAGAACGAAGAACCTTCGAATTATAAATATCAACGCTTCCTGTTCCAACGATGACGGCTTCAATCCCCGCTGCATCAGCCGTTCTGATCATGGTCCCCAAATTACCGGGATCCTGTACTGCGTCAAGGAACAGAAAGGTTTTAGCCGCAGCTACCGCCGGTTCCTCCTGCTTGCAAATTGCATATACTCCTTGAGGTGCTTCCGTATCGGATAAAGCCTTCGACACTTCTTCGGTTATAATCGTTAATGGGATGGAGCCGTAATCCCAGCGTGGGGGGAGCTCTGTATCTTCTGATATCATCAGCTCCAAGACAAGTTCTTTCTGTTTAAGGGCTTCTTCCACCAGATGAAATCCTTCTATTATAAATGTCCGGGTATTATCGCGTTCTTTTTTTGTTAAAAGTTTTTTCCACTGTTTTACCTGAGGGTTTTTGGCAGAGTGAATATGCTTCAACGCCGTCTCTCCTTTAACCTATTAATGATTGTCTAATTATATCCTAACTATAATACATAATAAAACCAAAAAAAGAAAAAGCTATAGACGAAATAATGTAAAAGGAGTGAATTTTAATGAACTTGAATTTGCGCAATGCCGTCATACACAACGTAACTGGAAATTCACAGGAACAATTGGAAGACACCATTGTCGATGCCATCCAAAACGGTGAAGAGAAGATGCTTCCTGGGCTTGGTGTTTTATTTGAAGTAATCTGGAAAAACTCTTCAGAAAAAGAAAAGAAAGAAATGCTTGAAGCTCTTGAAAATGGGTTAAAGCACTAATAATTAAGTCTGATAGCTGCCGATTGGCAGCTTTTTTTAGTTGATAAAACGAAAATACCCCGGCAAAAAACCAGGGTATCTTCATTTCTTATTCAAATGTAAGTTTGTCTACTGTTTCACGGTCAAGGCGTTTGACTACTTCAACGATCAATTTAACCGTATTTTCAAAGTCATCGCGGTGTAGCATTGCCGCATGTGAATGAATATAGCGTGTTGCAATGCAGATTGCCAGGGCAGGAACACCATTATGTGTTAGATGGATTGTTCCGGCATCAGTACCGCCGCCAGGTATTGCATCAAATTGATAAGGAATACTCAACTCATCCGCAACGTCCGTTACGAAATCACGCAGCCCCTTATGCGATACCATAGAGGCATCATACAATACGATTTGCGGCCTTTTCCCATTTTGCTCATCGCTTCTTTTTCAGAAATTCCTGGTGTGTCTCCGGCAATGCCCACGTCAACGGCAAAGCCAATATCAGGCTGGATTTTTGTAGCAGCTGTACGGGCACCACGAAGGCCGACTTCTTCCTGTACGCATCCTACACCGTAAACTACATTTGGATGGTCAGCATCCTTTAGCTGCTTTAATACATCGATTGCAATCGCACAGCCAATTCGATTATCCCATGCTTTTGCAAGAAGCATTTTTTCATTGTTCATGACCGTAAACTCAAAATGAGGAACAATCATGTCTCCAGGACGTACTCCCCATTCCATTGCTTCTTCACGGCTGGAAGCACCGATATCGATGAACATATCTTTAATATCAACTGGTTTTTTGCGGGCTTCTGCCGGCAAAACATGAGGAGGCTTGGATCCGATGATACCTGTTACGTCACCCTTTTTAGTTACGATCGTAACACGCTGCGCCAGCATAACCTGGCCCCACCATCCGCCAACTGGCTGAAAACGTAAAAAGCCTTTATCATCGATTTGTGTCAGCATGAAACCAACTTCATCAAGGTGCGTGCCACCATGATTTTAGGCCGCCTTCCTTGCCAGTCTTTTTGGCTATTAAGCTGCCTAAACCATCTGTTGTGACTTCATCTGCAAATGGAGCTATGTATTTTTTCATTACTTCGCGAACTTCTCGCTCATTGCCAGGTATCCCTTTGGCATCAGTTAAATCCTTTAGCATGGTCAGAGTTTCATCTAATTTCGCCATTCAATTGAACCCCCTCTTTATGTATACGCATTTCATTATACCTAAACAGCCTATAAATGTAAAAATTTTCTGCTAATAACCTTCTTGCTGCCTATCATAATTTACTTCATTTTTTTGAATATATGCGGCTTCGATTTCATTTGCCGAAAATTGAAGCTGATCCGCAAGCAGTAAATAAGTGTTGAAAAGGTTTAAGTAGCAATCCAGGCTCCGTTTTATTTTAAACTCATTGACTGCCTGGTATATTTGCAAAAATTGATCTGTTACCGAATCTGCTCTCAAGGACTCTATCTCATTAAGAGATATGGACTCAAAACCACATTCGATTCCCAGTGATAAAATAAAATGAATGCCGTCTACGAATTCTTCTAAAATGGTCTCCCTTGCTGACGAAGGCTTTACACTCCAAAATTTAAAGCAGCGTGTTTCATTTGCCAGTTCGCCCAGTTCAACAAGCAAAGCAAGAATCTTACGGTCCACTAAATCCTCATGCTCTAATTGATGCTTTTCTTCTATATGTTTATCCAGCGCTTTTTGCATTTGAAATAGCTGTTCAAAATTCATCTTTATCATCCATTTCTTTAGATCTGTTATTATGAAAATTATATTTTTTTATAATTGATGGGTAATGAAACTTTTCGAGAGCCTCACTCGTAAAAAAAGAAAAATAGCTGGAGGGCATTTTTATGGTATGGCTGCTTCGAATCCTATTATTGGCATTAATCATTTTCTTTATTTCAATAGCAATAAGATATATTTTAGATCCAATTCGAAAGCTTGATTTAGCCCATAGACAAAGAAAGTTTTTTTTACTGGATGTTCAGGAAAATGTGAAAAAGAACTTTTTGCTCACCTATAAAGGAGTACTTTTTGAAGGTGAAAAATATTTAGGCCAAACGGCAAGCGCGTTTGAAGTTGTATCGATAATTGTCTGGCCAAAGGATAATCCGTCCTTAAAAGGATTGGTGCGCGATGACTTTATTTTTCTTGAGAAAAAGATTTTAGAGCACTATCCTGCTGCACGCTTAGATTGGAAAAGCCCCGTTAAAGAATTATTGGGTGAACAATAGGCTGCCAAATACTATGAAAATTTGAAGCTAAAATATACAAAGATCACAAACTCAATAACGGCAAGAACTGGAAAGCCGAGCTTAAAGGAAAGATGCTTCGTTTTATGGCGAAACATCTGCATTCCTGCAGTCGTTCCAACCGCTCCTCCAAAAATGGCCACAAGCCATAACGTTTTTTCCTGAATACGATATTGATGCTTTATGGCTCTTTGTTTATCAACCTTCATTATAAATAAACCGATTATGTTCATAATCAAATAAGCAGCTAATAAAAGCGTATTACTATGCATATCCATTCCTCCTATGCAAAAAGCCATTCTCCCTGAAGAGAATGGCTTTTTATCGTTATTACTTATTGTTTTGTTGTTTTGCAGCTTCTGCTAATTGAGCAAAAGCGTTAGCATCGCTTACTGCTAATTCAGCAAGCATCTTGCGGTTTACTTCGATACCTGCAAGCTTAAGACCGTGCATTAAACGGCTGTAAGAAAGACCGTTCATGCGAGCTGCTGCGTTGATACGAGTAATCCATAGTTTGCGGAAGTCGCGCTTTTTCTGGCGACGGTCGCGGAATGCATACATTAGGGATTTCATAACCTGCTGGTTAGCAACTTTATATAATGTATGTTTTGAACCGAAATAACCTTTTGCTAATTTAAGAACTCTTTTACGACGTTTGCGAGTAACAGTACCGCCTTTTACACGTGGCATGTAATTTCCCTCCTATATATATCAATCTTCCGATATTATCTGATGTTGTCTAGTAATTGCTTAATGCGTTTGAAATCACCTTTTGAAACAACTGCTGATTTACGAAGCTTACGCTTAGCTTTTGTTGATTTGTTAGCGAATAAGTGGCTAGTGTATGCATGTGAACGCTTCAGTTTACCAGATCCAGTTTTCTTGAAACGCTTTGCAGCGCCGCGGTGAGTTTTCATTTTTGGCATTTGGAATTCCTCCCTATTACTTGTCGATTTTAGGTGCTAAAACCAGGAACATGCTCCGTCCATCCATTTTAGGATGAGACTCGATCGTAGCAACTTCCTTGCACGCTTCAGAAAAACGGTCCAGAACACGCTGGCCGATTTCTTTATGGGTAATCGCACGGCCCTTAAAGCGGATCGAAGCTTTTACCTTGTCGCCTTTTTCTAAGAATTTGATGGCATTGCGAAGCTTTGTATTAAAGTCGTGCTCATCTATCGTAGGACTTAAGCGTACTTCTTTGGTAGTGATGATTTTTTGATTTTTGCGCGCTTCTTTGTCTTTCTTTTGCTGCTCGAATTTGAATTTACCATAATCCATAATTCGGGCTACCGGAGGCTTCGCGTTCGGTGCAACAAGCACCACATCAAGATTAACGCGTCCGGCAATCTCAAGCGCTTCAATTTTTGATTTAATTCCAAGCTGCTCGCCATTCTGGTCAATCAAACGGACTTCACGAGCACGAATACCTTCGTTCAACAGCATGTCTTTGCTAATAGTTAGCCACCTCCAAGGTTTTTTCACGAATACAACGTCCGGGTCAAGAAACATCTATGTGATGAATGAAGAAGAATATCCCTGATCATCAAACCTAGACTAAGACACCAGGTTGAATCGGCAAGCATTAAAAACAACAAGCACCCACAATGGGATACCTCGTTTTCTCACACAAACAAAAAAGTGCGGATGAAATCACCCACACTTTACGAAACACATCAAATGGTTCAATTCGTTCACGTAAAACCTGCCAACTGCAATATAGCGTCAACCAGGTGAGAAGCGGGTGCTTCTTCTTTTCCCTAAAACTCGTATTCAGTTTTACCTTTGTAACTATATCACAAATGACAATGGTATGTCAAACAAACATTTTTTATCACAACGCTTTGTATTTTAGCAAAAGAATAAGTTCTTTACAATAGTTTTTTTGTAATTAATAAAAAAGAGAGGAATGCTCCTCTCTTTTTTCCATTACCTTTTAACTTCAGCTTTTAAAGCCGAAATGAATTCAGCAAACGGAACAGTTTCCGATTTTTGCTCACCGTATTTTCTTACGTTTACGGCTCCTTCTTCTACTTCCTTATCGCCAACAACTAGCATATAAGGAATTTTCTGCATTTGAGCTTCACGGACTTTATAACCGATCTTTTCATCGCGTCCATCCAGATCTACGCGGAATCCTTCATTCTGAAGCTGTTCCTTAACCTTAAGCGCATAGTCATGATGAACTCCCGGAGAAACTGGGATAACCTGAACCTGGACTGGAGCAAGCCAAGTAGGGAACGCTCCTTTGTATTCCTCAATTAGGAAAGCAACAAAACGTTCCATAGTCGAAACCACGCCACGGTGAATAACAACCGGACGGTGATGCTTGCCATCTTCGCCAATGTAAGTTAAGTCAAATCTCTCAGGAAGTAAGAAATCAAGCTGAACAGTTGAGAGCGTTTCATCTTTACCTAATGCAGTCCTTACCTGGACATCCAGCTTAAGGCCGTAAAACGCCGCCTCTCCTTCGGCTTCGAAATAATCAAGGCCAAGCTCATCCATCGCTTCTTTCAGCATGCTTTGTGCTTTTTCCCACATCGCATCATCATCAAAGTATTTTTCTTTATCCTGCGGATCACGGTAGGATAAACGGAAAGAATAATCATTCAGATCAAAATCTTTATAAACATCAAGAACCAGGCGGACAACACGCTGGAATTCTTCTTTTATTTGGTCTGGCCTTACAAAAATATGAGCATCATTTAGAGTCATTCCGCGAACACGCTGCAATCCTGATAATGCACCAGACATTTCATAGCGGTGCATCAAGCCTAGCTCAGCAATTCGGATCGGAAGCTCCCGGTAGCTGTGGATGCTGTTTTTATAAACCATCATGTGGTGCGGACAATTCATTGGGCGAAGAACCAATTGCTCGTTATCCATATCCATAACCGGGAACATGTCATCTTGATAATGGTCCCAGTGCCCTGAAGTTTTATAAAGATCCACACTTCCCATGATTGGAGTATAGACATGGTCATAGCCTAACCGCTCTTCTTTATCCACTATATAACGTTCCACAATTCGGCGGATCGTTGCTCCCTTAGGAAGCCACATTGGCAATCCCTGGCCCACTTTTTGCGAATTTGTAAATAGATTCAATTCTTTTCCTAGCTTGCGGTGGTCACGTTCTTTCGGCCTCCTCCAATAAACGGAGATGCTCAGCCAGATCCTCCTTCTTAAAGAAGGCTGTTCCATAAATGCGTTGCAGCATTTTATTATCGCTGTTGCCGCGCCAGTAAGCACCCGCAATGCTCAACAGTTTGAATTCTTTAATTTTTCCAGTTGACGGAACGTGAATTCCACGGCAAAGATCAAAAAAGTCTCCCTGTTCATAAATTGTTACTGTTTCATTTTCAGGAATCGCTTCAATCAGCTCAAGCTTGTATTCATCGCCAATCTCTTTATATAGCTTTACTGCATCATTCCGGCTAACTTCCTTGCGTTCAACATCAATGTTTTCATTCACGATTTTGGCCATTTCTTTTTCAATCTTCGGGAGATCTTCAGGTGTCAAAGATTCCTCCAGATCGATATCGTAGTAGAATCCACCTTCAATGACCTGCCAATCCCCAGCTTTACATGAGGGTACAGCCTTTTAATCGCCTGTGCCATTAGGTGAGCTGTACTATGGCGCAATACCTCCAGTGCTTCATTTGATTCCGGAGTGACGATTTCTATCGAACCATCCAACATGATTGGACGGCGAAGATCATACAGTTGGCCATTCCATTTGCCGGCAATCGCTTTTTTCTTAAGCCCTGGGCTAATGGAAGCAGCAATATCTTCAGTTGTCGTACCGACAGGGAACTCCTTTATTGCCCCATCAGGAAACGATATTTTCACAACTTCTGACATGTTAATTCCTCCTTTGAATTTTGGATGCAGATCAGGCGTAGCAGTTTACGCTGCATTCTGATTTGCAAAACTTTTAAAAAAATAAAAAAACCCGTCCCTGGTAAAGGGACGAGTTTAAATAAACACGTGGTTCCACCCAATTTTCCGGCAAATAATAATATAAGCCAGCTTTGTGGTCAGGTTAACGGCTGCGGCCGTCAGTAATTACTCACTTCATTTTTGAGATGAAATTTTCACGACTGAAGTTTAAAGGCGGTAAGCATTCGATTCGTGCTGGGAAGTTTTCAGCAAGCCTTCCCTCTCTGGAAACCGTAAAAGAATACCCTTATCCTTATCATCACTTTTGTTCGATTAAAATTACTATGTACGTTATTATAATTTTTTAAAATGGAAAAATCAAGCGGACAAATGCAATTATTTTTAAGATGATACATTCCTTTTTCTTTCAGCCAGTTCTGAAATTGGGTGGAGCGTTACCCGTTCTTCAAAAATGTTTTGGATTGTCCGTATCAAGGGCTGATCGGATTCTTCAGCATAAATAACAATACTTCTTGGAGCAATCGACAAAAGAGGAGCGATTGAAACGGAATCAACGTACACTGGATGGTTAAACAAAAGACGACGGTCAATCATTTTAGCAAGCTCACTTCTTTTAATCTCTAGGAAATGCTCATCAAAAAAAGTAATTTCCTCATCAAAAGCAACATGTACACATGACAATTTTTCCGGTCGTTTTGAAAGAAAGTCCCTCAGAGTCTGTACGAACATTTGATATTCCTGTTCCATCTTATACTCATCTATCGATATTTCAACATAGCTTTCCAGTTGTTTCAGATAGGAACGCAGCCTGAATTGCACAAAGGAATCAAAGGAAAAAGAGACCTTTTCCATGAACATTTGTTCAATTGCTTCCCTTATTCCGCAATCTTCATTTGAGAGTTTGTGAGAAATAGTCAGATCTTTCCTATTTCCTTCCAAAACAGAATAAATAATCTCCAGGATATTCTGCTGCTCTTCTGGGTCTTCAAAATAAAACTTTTCTTTTAAAATTTTACGAAACCAATCCTCCTGCTTAAGCCTGTAAATAAATTCAAAAAATGCACCCTTTATAATATCAATCGTTTTATTTTCCAGGCCGCTAATTCTAATTTTGAATATATGTCGATCTTCAATTAGAAGAATATTTTGATGATATTCCTGTTTTAATCGCTTTTTCAGATGATCATACAGGCTGTGTCCATCCTTTTCGCTTTGAAAAATAATTTCGACCAAACAGATCCCCCCTTGTTTCCAGAATCTCTGTTTAATGTATATGGGGGACTTGGCCAAAATAGAAGCGGGCTGAAAGATGTTTAGCTATTCCTGGAAACAAAAAAATGCGGTGAGAAAGTCACCGCATTTTTTCATAGGTTTATCACTCAATTTCTTAGGTTCGGCGCATTCCACCAGGACGGGTTCACTTAAGTAACGGATGCGTTCCATCATTCTTCTCGCCTTCATTTTCTCTTCTTCTCCCCGCTGGCTGTACGTTAAATGGTGTTCCAGCCCCTGGAAGTCAAAATTAGATGTAAAAAACGTGGGAAGGTTTTCAAGCATACGGAATTGCAGGATAGGTCCCAGGACCTCATCCCTTGTCCAGCTTGACATGGCTTCTGCACCAATATCATCAAGCATCAAAATAGGCTCCCGCTTCAGCGTTTCCATTTTTTCATTTAGAGTAGAATCAGCGATGGAGCTTTTCATTTCCCTTAGCAATTCCGGAACATAGACAATCATGGATGATACCCGTTTTTTTGCTAGCTCATTGGCAATCGCTCCTAACAGAAACGACTTTCCAACCCCAAATTTCCCATAGAGGAAAAGTCCCTTCTGCTTCTGCCCCTGCTGATAATTCATAACGAAGGAAGCCGCTTTATCAACAGCATCAATCTTCCCCTGCCCAATTTGCAGCGAATCGAATGAAGCCATTAATATATCCTTAGGAACATACAAGCTCTTAATCAGCTTTTCGTTCTTTCGTTTTTCATCAGCAATGACCTTACGAGGGCAGCGATCATATTGAACATCGATAGAGTTGCGCTGCAGCACCAATTCAGGGTGATATCCCTGCATAATGTTTACACACCCCTCAAGGCTCTCGCACCGATTACATTCCTTGCTTTGGTTTGTGTATTCAAAAAGCTTTCCGATACTTTTTTCAATCAATTCATTGTTAATTTCATTCTGGTGCTCGGTAAGAAATGCTTTTACATCAGGATGGTTAAGAGTATCCGTTCGCATTTTCTCATATCTTTTTTGAAAATTTTCATTTGATGCCAGCCGTTTCAATGTTTGATTGATTTTTTCCATGAAACTGCTCACCTCCTATTTGCGAAATGCTTTTAACTTTTCTTCAAGAGCCTGTTTTTTCGCGTTAAGCTCTTTTTGCTCCCCATTATCCTCCTGGGTCGTTCCTTTTTCGCTATCTTCAAACCAATCTGGCAGAAATTCTGTCCTGATTGGCTTTTTCCTTGATGCAGTTTTGCCGCTCGTAGCTTTTTCTTCAGTCCAGCCAATATATTTGCTGTGCTCATTTTTCGCGAGGTCCATTGCTTCTTTTACGGTTTTCACCTGTTTTCGGCTCCAATGGCTGGCCATTTTTTCTACATAGCCTTTTGTCAGCTTCATATCTGTACGGAGCATGACAAAATGAATAAGCACATTTATTACTCCCGGAAGAAGCTTTTGTTTAAACATGGCATCTTCAATGATTTGCATATCTGCCTTGGATGGTTCCGCTCCACCTGAGAGATCCTTCAAAAACTGAAGCGGGGAAACAGTCTCCAAATATCGCATGAGTTTTTCTTCTTTCGTTTTCGGTTCATCCTGCTGAATCTGATGCATTGCCGGCTGAGTCCGTTCAATTAAGGCTGGAAGCTGATCATAATGAACAAACTGATACCAGTCTCTCGCTGCCTTTCTTAATTCATCGACATCAATATCATTTTCCTGGTTCACGGCACTTAGGACAATATTCTTCATTTGAAGAGCATCGATTCCATATAAGAAAGAAAGATTGCTTATTGCACTCCTAACCTTTTGAGTCAAGGACTTTCTTGGGAGAAGTGTTTCACTTAGACCTGAGACCAGGAGATCAAAGTTAAATGAATCAGATTCAATTTGGATTCCCTTCTGCTCCTGCCTGCCAACAAAAACCTGATCCTTGTCTGCTTTCAAATCAGCCGAATACTCTTGCATATGCTGCATTGATCCATGGGATGCAGACGTATAAACATCCTGGAACGCTCTTGTTATGTCTTTGTAATCCTTATCAGAAGGCTTTTGCTGGTCACTGAAAAAGCGCTTTAAACGCAAAAAATGGTTTTTGCCAATTTTTCTGTATAAATAGATGTTCAGCATGCCATCTAAAAAAAATTGCTCAGGAGTTAAAGGCGGCTGCAATTCATAGATAAACGCCCTTTCACCTTCATCTGTTTTCACAAAGGCTTTTAACAGTCCTATTCCTTCCAGCTTCAGACGAGCATCATATATATCGCTCAAATTCATTCCCAACAGGTTCATCAAAATATGATGTGATGAAGAATCAGACCATAAGCGGTTCTCCTCAAGTTCGGCCAAAGAGTCATATATAAACTGAAACAGCTAACACCGATCAGCGGCTGATATAAAAAGGTTAAGACTTTTCGGTCATAATCATGCAGCAGCCCATTTGATGCCACCATATATCGGTCAATCGGAACAAGTTCCTGCCAGTGCTGCGCCATATCCTTCAATCCTTTCTTAGTAAGAAAAGCGCAAGCGCCCTGGTTAGCCCCGACAGGCATAAGACGAATCACGCAGGAAATCCTGATTTCTGAAGTGATTGGGCTTATGACCCCGAGGGGCTGGGCGCTGGAGCTAGACACCAGTACTATTAAAAAAATTATACTTTTTTATATCTTAAAAAAAGAGCTAAAGATTGACGCTTCAGCTCTTAGGATTGCCCTCTTTTTATCAATTCTCTTAATTCATTTATAAACACATTAATATCTTTAAATTGGCGATAAACAGAAGCAAAGCGGACATAAGCCACCTCATCAATTTTCGCCAGCCTGTCCATAACCATCTCTCCAATTACTTCACTGTTTATTTCAGAAGTACCCTGGCTTCGCAGTTCCTTTTCCACCTCGTGGATAATATCCTCAAGTTGTTTTAAAGGCACAGCCTTTTTCACAGGCTTTAATAAGACCCCTCAAAATTTTATCGCGGCTGAATTCTTCACGGGTTCCCTCTTTTTTTACAACAATAAGAGGAATTTCTTCAATTTTTTCAAAAGTAGTGAAGCGAAATCCGCAGTCTTCGCATTCTCGCCTGCGACGTGTTGCCCGGCCTCGTCAACCGGACGGGAATCGAGGACACGAGATCCGCTATTTTGGCATGAAGGGCATTTCATACTATCAGCTCCGTATATATTGCAAAATAATAATCTGCGAATATTCTTCTATTCATATTTTATTAAAAAGGAAATGGTAACACAAGAAGAACAATTACGCGTTCCTTCCGTTTCCTACATAAGTATGTAAACGATTGATCCGTTCGTAGTAAGTGATAATTTGTTTCTTTAAAAGCGGATACATTCCTGTTAAGGAAGTTTTCTCTGAAGAAATATTAAAATCTACGGCTGTTTCCAACGGCTTAACAGAAATGATTGTCACGATTAGAAAACAGGGTACCGGCCGTCTTACTTCTACCGCAATTTCGCCATGCTCTTTAGAAACACTGGTAATGTGGCAATTTGAATCCTGCCTGAACGATTGCTCAACGGATTGGAAAACCTGATTAAAATTTCCTTTATAATAATGGGTCCGCAGCTCTTCATCGGGATGATTTTCAGCTGTCTCACACTGTTTTTGAAATCGTTTAAAAATATCTTTTAAAATTCCCATCTGCCTCTTCCTCTTCTTTTTATGTTAGTTTACCTCATTTTCAATATAAAATAAAAAGAGGTGTATCATTACACCTCTAAATGAGCATTTTTAATTGATATTGAAGATTAAAGGACTTTCGCCTGTTTTACATTGACAGGACCCATACCGCGTGGAATTTCGATATTTTCACGAGTTTGAGCATTAAGAGCTTCTGCAATGTAATCAGCAGCAATGTTAGGATTTAAGTCACCGCAAGTGTACACATCAATACTTGCATAGCCATGTTCTGGGAAGCTGTGAATTGTTAAGTGAGATTCAGAAATGATAACTACTCCGCTGACACCTTGTGGCGCAAATTTATGAAAAGCAACCTCGCGGATTTCTGCACCTGATTTTAAAGCAGCTTCAACAAACGTTTGTTCAATAAAATCCATGTCATTCAGTTTTTCAAAGTCGCATCCCCATAATTCAGAGATTACGTGACGTCCCATAGTTTCCATATTCATATTTCCCCCTTCAGGATTTTCGTTTCATCCTTGAAACCCTTATACTGACGGTATCTTTGTAATTACCACGGGGGAAAGTTAGTCCAGAGAGGTCCTAACCCTTTAAGTAATTAATCGTTACCTAATTTCAAGAAGTTCACGATGACTAGTATACTTTGTTTATATTTTTTTTGCAACCTATCAAATTAAAATTTTTTCAAGAGAATTTATGCACGCTTTTGGGGGGCTAGGCTATTTTTGACATACAAAAAAATTGCCTGCCATAGGACAGCAATTTTGGTGAATCTAAATATTTAGCCTACTTTAATTTGAGAGGAACGTGACATTTCCTCTGCAACAAACATAGTAAGATCGACCACACGTGAAGAGTAGCCCCATTCATTGTCATACCAGGCCAATACCTTTACCTTCCGGCCTCCCATGACTATTGTTGAAAGTCCGTCAATCACAGCTGAATGCTCATTTGTATTAAAGTCAACGGAAACCAGTGGTTCAATTGTGAATCCAAGTATACCCTTTAATGGCCCATTTGCAGCTTCAATAAATGCATCATTGACATCGTCAAGTGTCACTTCCTGTTTTAAGTCGACAACTAGATCGACAAGTGAAACATTAGGTGTCGGAACACGCAAAGCCATTCCATGTATTTTTCCTTTAAGCTGCGGCAGCACAAGTGCCAGCGCCTTTGCAGCCCCGGTGGAAGTTGGAATGATGGATTGCCCGCAGGCACGTGCCCTTCTTAAGTCTTTATGTGGATTATCAATATTCTTCTGGTCGTTTGTGTAAGCATGGACAGTTGTCATCAGACCATTCTCAATACCAAACTTCTCATCAAGCACCTTCACTACAGGTGCAAGGCAGTTTGTTGTACAGGAAGCATTTGAGATAACATGATGAATATTTGGATCAAGCTGCCCCTCATTAACTCCCATTACAATTGTAATATCTTCGTTCTTCCCAGGCGCAGTCAAAATCACTTTTTTCGCACCTGCTTCGAGATGGAGGCTGGCTTTGTCATAGGAATTGAATTTTCCAGTGGCTTCAATCACAATGTCGATGTCCATTTCTTTCCATGGAAGCTGTTCAGGATTCCGGTTATTTAGTAATCGTACCCTTTTTCCATTTACGATTAGTTCGTTATCTAATGGAACCACTTCCCCTTCAAACTGGCCGTGATTCGTATCATATTTTAATAAATGCGCTAATGTTTCAGCCGGATAGCTTGCGTTTATCGCTACAACCTCAAGCTTATTTTCAAGGATGGCTTTTCTAAAAACCATTCTGCCGATTCTTCCAAAACCGTTAATTGCTATTCTCGCTTTCATTGTATGGCTCCTTCCGCATTAGTGTTATACTTATTGACTTGTATTATTGCTATTAGTATAACATATTTAAAATCTTTTGTGATACCCAAAGTTCCAAAAAATGAAAAAGTTCTATAATTCAGAAATTTTATTTACACGAAAAAAATTCATAAAAAAAGAGAAGGTTTCCCCTTCCCAATAAGTTATACGATATCTATATCAAGCCAGTTTTGTAATATTTCCTTTAGCTGTCTTTCTGTATCAATCAAGCTTCCGTTATTATCGATAACGGCATTGGCCAAAGCCCTTTTTTCATGAAGAGGTTTCTGTGAATTTATTCTCGCGAGAGCCTCCTCTTCAGACAGTCCGTTTCTCTTAATTAAACGATTTAATTGAACAGCCGCATCCACATAGACAAGGATCGTTTTATCAACCATATAAGTCAATTTGCTTTCGAAAAGCAGCGGAATATCGAGAACTACCACTTTTTCTCCTCTTTTTATAGCTGCCTCTTTTTTTCAGTCATTCTCCTACGGACCTCTGGATGTACAATTTCATTCAAAAGAATCCTTTTTTCTTCATCCTGAAAAATTACAGCACCTAACTTTTGCCTGTCGATCTCACCGTCATGCTGGAGTATTTCGGTTCCAAAGCGTTCCAAAATCAGCTGATAAGCAGGCTCGCTAATATTGACAGCAATCCGTGCTTCAATATCGGCATCTATAACGGTTATTCCCATTTCTTTTAACATATTGGAAACAGTACTTTTTCCACTGGCGATACCGCCAGTAAGTCCAATGATTAGCGCCATTTTCTTTTCCTTTCAAACGATCATAATTTCCATATACCAATAAAGATAAGCATTACACCTGGTAAAAAGGTAAGTTTTTGAACCCATTCACTTTTTGAAAAAAAAACACCGCACTTTATCCCCATAAGAACGAAAAGCGAACTCATGACTGCTACGGAAATAGCAAGGTAGATGGGTGAATAACCAAGCATTGCTGCTCCAACACCTGCACCAAATGCATCAAGGGATAAAGCGACTCCAAGCATGAGGGCTTCTATGCCAGTTATGGTGCCTGAATGGTCAAAATCGGCCGAAGCGGCCTTTTTAAAATATTGATCACCAACCCCAGCGAACGGATTTCAAAATTTACGATTGTTTTTTCAACGCTTTGCTGTTCTTTGTTTTTCTCCGGCATAAAAAATTGAAATAAAACCCACGCGCCAAGGGCAATAAGAATAATCCCTCCAAGTGCGGCCGTGATTTTTGGAGAAAAAATCCTTTGGAGCCCATGCCCGATGGAAACTGCAAGCATCAAGGAACTGGCTGAACAGCCTGCAATGATCAGTGCAGATTTAAATGGCATTTCCATCTTCCGGAGTCCGTAGGTAAAACCAACACTAAAACTGTCAAGACTGACAGCAAAAGCGAGGAAGAGAAGTGAGAAAATCTGAATCATGAGTAGAGCTCCTTCCTGTCAATCATCACGATAGTATATGGAAGGAGCCTATCCAGTGTTATTCAAAGAAAAGCATTATTTAATAGTGTTACCCTCGCATGTTTAATCATAGCCATGCTTAAGCACCTTTGTACCGAAATGAAATTTTATAGTGGTTGGCATGTCGGACAAAAGGTAGTTCCCCTGCCGCCTACAACTATTTTCTCAAGTGGTGTACCACAATTTTTACATTCCTCACCTTTACGGCCGTAAACAAACAGTTCTAGCTGGAACATACCGATTTGCCCCTGGGAATTAACATATGATCGAATGGTGCTTCCGCCTTTTTCAACTGCCTCCTCAAGGGTTGAGATAATCTCCTGGTGCAGCCTCTCCAATTCCTCCGTTGATAAATCAAAAGCCTGCCGCTCTGGATGGATGCCTGCTCTGAAAAGCGCCTCATCAACATAAATATTGCCAAGGCCGACAAAAACCTTTTGATCGAGCAGGGCTGTTTTCACTTTCCGGTTGGTTTTTGCCAGCTTTTCCTGCAGGAAATCGAGCGTGA
This sequence comes from Neobacillus sp. PS3-34, assembly GCF_030915465.1. Classification (GTDB taxonomy): domain Bacteria; phylum Bacillota; class Bacilli; order Bacillales; family Cytobacillaceae; genus Neobacillus_A. The sequence continues at coordinate 3,433,242 of NZ_CP133267.1, read as the reverse complement.
ACTCAGGTGAAAATGGCTCAGGCCCAACTGATCAAGGGGAGGATAAAGAAACTCCTCACCCTTTATGAAGAGGTGCATCGTACCGAATTTCCGTACGTCCCGGTACCTTAATTCTGTTCCGTCCGTAAACTGGAAAATAACGTGCATATGTTTATCCGGAAGCTCTTCTGCTGGATATAATCCGTATTTTCCTTCCATCCTCAAATGGGATACCAAAGCAAATTTCTCTGTATAGATAATCAGGAATTTCCCTCTTCTGCCTACATCCACAATAGTTTCACCTATTAAAGCATCAATAAACTGCTCAACCTCTTCTGGGTGTTTCACTATTTTAGGCCAAAGAACAGTAATATCCTTAATTTTTTTATTTTGGACCAGCTGAATTAAAGTCTTTCTGACGGTTTCAACCTCTGGAAGCTCTGGCATATTATTTCCTCCTTACATAGTGAGGACGGAAATGCAGCCCTCTATTTCGCATCGAACCATGTTGGTCCGTATGAATAATCAACTTTAAGCGGTACTTTTAGTTCAATAGCATTTTCCATAACCTCTGGAACAAGCTTTTTCAGCGTTTCAATTTCATCCTTAGGTGCCTCAAAAATCAGTTCATCATGAACCTGAAGGAGAAGGCGTGATTTTAACCCATGCTCCTGAAGCTTTGCAGCCATATCAATCATTGCTTTTTTTATGATATCCGCCGCACTCCCCTGTATCGGAGTATTCATTGCTGTTCTTTCTGCGAAGCCCCGCAGGTTGAAATTGCGGCTTGTTATTTCAGGGATGTAACGCCTTCTTTGCATTAAAGTCGTTACGTATCCTTTCTGTTTTGCAAGCTGTACAATGTCGTCCATATATTCTTTTACACCGGGATAGCTTTCCAAATAACGGTCGATAAACTTACCAGCTTCCTTACGCGAAATACTTAGGCTTTGGGAAAGGCCAAAATCACTTATTCCGTACACGATGCCAAAGTTTACCGCTTTAGCATGGCGCCTCATATTGGAAGTCACTTCTTCTGCGTTGACGTGAAAAACCTCCATTGCCGTTTTCGTATGAATATCAAGATCCTCTTTAAACGCCTGAATCAATTTTTCATCCCCTGCAATATGAGCAAGAACGCGAAGTTCAATTTGTGAATAGTCGGCTGCAAAAATTACCCAGTCTTTTTCTGAAGGGATGAAAGCCTGACGGATTTTTTTCCCTTCCTCGAGTCGAATAGGAATATTCTGCAGGTTTGGATCGGTTGAGCTTAATCTTCCCGTTTGCGTAAGTGCCTGATTGAATCTCGTATGCACTTTGTCAGTCTTAGGGTCCATGACCTTCAGGAGGCCTTCTATATAAGTTGACTGAAGCTTGCCCAGCTGTCTGTAATTAAGTATCTGTTCAATCACTTCATGATCGCTAGCCAGCTTTTCCAGTACATCAGCAGAAGTGGAATAACCCGTTTTTGTCTTTTTTGAAGCAGGCAGATTCAATTTCTCAAATAAAATGACACCCAATTGTTTGGGAGAGTTAATATTGAATTCTTCACCTGCAAGATTATAGATCCTGCTTTCAAGCTGTTTTAAACGTTCCTTGATTTCCTCCCCCATTTTGCTCAGGCGGTCTAAATCAATTTTTATTCCTGTATACTCCATGTCAGCCAGAATTAATGATAAAGGCATTTCAAGTTCCTTAAACAGCTCGTCCTGCTGGTTTTCTTTTAATTCCTTTTCAAGCCTTTCTTTTAACTCTGCCATGGCCAGACCTTTTCTAACGAGATGTTCGGCAAGTTTATTTTGCTCCGGAATGCTGCGCTTAGCTCCTTTTCCGTAAAATGCTTCATCACTGTCGACGACATTAATTCCATATCGTGAAGCAACCGACGCAATATCGTCAATTCCCTCTGATGGATTAACGATATAAGGGGCAATAAAGGTATCAAAAACGGTTCCTTTCAAATGAATCCCGCGGCGCCTTAGAGCGACTTCAGAGCGTTTAGCGTCATAGACCGTTTTCTCCATTTCTTCATCCTCAGCCCATTCCTTGAAAGCTGGAGAGTTCAAGGCTGTTTCCACTGGAATAAAGAAGCTGCCTTTTTCATTGACGAGCGAAAAACCGAGTATATCGGCATAATGATAATTATCTTCAAGGACTTCAACATAGAAGTAGTTTTCCTGGGCAAAGATGTCACCTGTTATATTTGTACAAATTTCAAATTCGATATCCTCCAGGTCGGCTTGTACCATGTCAGAAGGATCTTCACCAAGCTTGTCCAAGAGCGTATTAAACCCAAGCTCCTTAAAGAGAGGAATAAGTTTTTCCCTTATCATCCCCTCGTATTGAAGCTCGTCCAGTTTAATTTCAACTGGTGCTTCTCTCGTAATAGTTGCGAGCTCCTTGCTCATGATTGCCTGATCTTTAAATTCTGTAAGCTTTTCTTTTAATTTTGCTCCGCTAACACTGTCAATCGAGTTTAGCAGATTTTCAACTGTCGAGAATTCCTTTAAAAGCTTGATTGCCGTCTTTTCCCCGACTCCTGGCACACCCGGTATATTATCCGAGGCATCACCCATCAAGCCTTTCATATCAATAATTTGTTCCGGAGTCAGACCGTATTTTTCTAAAATATGCTCAGGAGTGTATTCCTCTATATCCGTAATTCCTTTACGGGTAATCCCAACAGATGTATGGTCTGAAGCAAGCTGCGTTAAGTCCTTGTCACCTGAAATAACCCTTACTTCAAATCCATCCTGCTCACCCGCTAGGGAAAGCGTTCCAATAATATCATCAGCTTCATAGTTTTCCAGCTGATATCGGGAAATCCCATAGGAATCCAACAGTTCCTGGATGAAAGGGAATTGCTCCGATAATTCAGGTGGGGTCTTTTGCCTGCCGCCCTTATACTCACTAAAGGTTTTATGGCGGAATGTCGTCTTTCCTGCATCAAAAGCTACAAGCATGTGTGTCGGCTTTTCATCCTCCAGTATTTTCATCAGCATCATTGTAAATCCATATACCGCATTCGTATGTATACCTTTATCATTGTTAAGCAGCGGAAGGGCAAAGAAAGCGCGATAAGCTATACTATTCCCGTCTATCAGCACAAGCTTCTTTTTTTCCATCAATTATTACCTCCTCATAACACCTTTACATGTTAAAACTTTATTCTATTTAAAATAATTTTTTAAAATAATTTAAATTCTGCACGAAAAATTACCTCTTACCATTTTATCATGAGTGAAAAGATAAAGGAAAATTACGGCCGCTTTTGCTGATGACAAAAAAAAGAGTGAAAGCGGGGTCTGCTTTCACTCTTTTTTTGTTTGGCTCCTTGGATGAAGGGGCTTTCGACTATTATCTTATCCTCCAACTATTAATGGATAATGAAACGAGTGTAAAGTTTCTGTAAATTCTTCTGTACCCAGTCATGGTGGTGGAAAGTACGAAAGCCCTCATTCATTCTTTACTTTTCCTTCGGAAAAGCCTGATACAGTTCAATAATAAACTCACTGCCTGAGCCAACTTCACTTTTTACAGAAATTTTACCGTGATGGGCTTCAACTAAATGTTTAACAATCGCCAGCCCAAGGCCGGTTCCGCCTGAATTTCGGCTTCTTGCCCGGTCAACTCTATAAAAGCGTTCAAAAATCCTCGGAATCTCCTTCTTTTCTATTCCGATTCCGGTATCTTTAACTTGAATACGAATTTTATCCCCTTTTTTCTGAACTGTGATTTTAACCGTTCCATTGGCCGGAGTATACGAAATGGCATTCGTAATCAAATTGATCAATACCTGTTTTAAGCGATAGGCATCCCCTTCAATCAGAATGCTGTCCTTTGAGCATTCAAAATCCAGGTGAATGCTTTTCGCTTCCGCCTTCCCTCTAAGCATGGTTAAGACCTCTTCAATAGTGGACAGCAAATCAAATTCCTGAACGGACAGGATAAAACCATTCTGTTCTATCTTCGAAAGTTCAAGCAAATCCTGAATCAATGACTGCAGACGATCACTTTCTTTAAGGATAATCGATAAAAAAGCTTCCAGCGTAGATCTGTCGTCCATGGCACCTTCAAGAAGCGTTTCAGAGAATCCTTTAATCGAAGTCACCGGAGTCTTTAGCTCGTGGGATACGTTGGCCACAAAGTCTTTTCTCATTTGTTCCAGATTCTTCAGTTCGGTAATATCATGAAAAACGAGTAAGACACCTTTCCACACATTGTCTGAACCGATAATGGGGACCCCGTAAACATCAAAATATCTTCTTTCAATTGCCAGAGGAAGGTGCATTTGCCTGCTTACCTTTTGTTCAGTCATAAAAACTTCCTCTATTAATTGGCAGACCTCTTTATGTTCAACCACTTCATAATAAAGCTGGTATAAATAATCTGCTGGGTTCGCTTTAAAAATTTCTTTATAGCCCCTGTTAATCAAATTTATATATCCGCGGCTGTCTATTAAGATGAGACCGCTCCCCATATTTTCGATTAAAGCACCAAGGCGGTCCTGCTGCATTTCCTGTGCCTTGACCATTTCCTGGAGATTGCGCGCCAATACGTTAATGGAAGCGCTTAGCATACCGGTTTCATCCAACCGGTCTTCATATGTTCTTGCCCGATAATTCCCCTTGGCAAGTTCAATCGCTACATGTGTTGCAGACTCTATCGGCTTTGTATATCTGGTCGTTATCCGGAATCCAAGCAAAATAATAACGATTAATGCAAGTCCCAAACTGATCGACAGGAGCCACCATATTTGCCGATATGCTTTTTTTAGCTCATCCGCTTCCGCGCTTAAAAAAACATAGCCAGTTATTTTATTATTTAATAGAATCGGCTTCCCGTAGTAATGAAGTTCATTTCCGCTGCTGGTTTCCAATTTACTTTGCTTATTTGACTTCTTTGTTACTGCTTTTTTTATAATTTGCTCATGGCGGCTTTTATTTTTTCCAGTTGTTTTACCACTGTCAAATAATATTCTTCCTTGATTATCAGATAGAGTAATCCTCGTTTCCAGTATCCGGCTGGTTTTTATTAATTCCTGTTTATCCAATAAAGCAATACCGCCGTTATTTACAATATGCATGCTTAAAAGATTGCTTTCCTTTTTCAAACGATCATCAAATGAGTGCAAATAATAGTTTTTAAACAACTGTCCCAGCAGCAGCCCTAACCCAAGCAGAACGGAAATAATGAGAGTAATAAGGGCAAACAGCAGCCTAGTCCTAAATTTGGTCATACCCCTTTTGGCTCCTCCAGCTTATAGCCAAGTCCCCGAATGGTCTTTATGTAGGCTGGTTTTTTTGTATCTGTTTCTACTTTTTCTCTTAAATGAGATATATGGACATCAACAATCCTGGTATCACCAGCAAAGTCATAATTCCAAACTGCACTTAAAAGCTGGTCACGTGTTAAAACTCGATTTTTATTTTGCGCTAAAAATAAAAGCAATTCAAATTCTTTCAACGTTAATTCTAATTTTTCCCCTTTGAATAACGCTTCATATTGTTCAGGGAATATTTTTAATTCGCCTATAAGAATCGCATCAGCTAATCCTGCTTCCTGATCCTTCGTTTCAGGAAGGACCTGCGTTCTCCTTAAAATTGCTTTTACTCTGGCAATTACTTCCCTTGGGCTGAAAGGCTTAATCATATAATCGTCCGCTCCCAGCTCAAGGCCAAGGACTTTATCGAATTCATCATCTTTTGCCGTTAACATGAGAATAGGTGTCATGACCCTTTGCTGCCGGAGTTCTTTGCATACTTCCATTCCATCAAGCTTTGGCAGCATTAAATCAAGAACAATGATATCCGGCCCTCTGAGAGCGCTAATTGCCTGCCTTCCTCACCGTCCATAGCGGTAATAACCTCAAAACCCGCCTGCTCCAAATTATACTTTAAGAGTGTAACGATTGATTGTTCATCGTCAACAACAAGCACTTTATTTTTCATAAACGCCTCCGCGAAATATATTAACCCCTGTTTTTCACTAGCACCCTTCTTACTTATAATATACTAAAGAATTAATTGCCCGCAATCTGTGGTATCTCAGTAAATCTAACGAACAAAAGGCGCAAGGGCCGGTTAGCCCCGACAGGCATAAGACGAATCACGCAGGAAATCCTGATTTCTGGAGTGATTTGGCTTATGACCCCGAGGGGCTGGGCGCTGGAGCTAGATTAATACAACATGGTAGAAGGTATCCACATCATTTAATTTTATAATTTCCTAAACAACAAAAAAAACAGGATGCAAATTTTGCATCCTGCTGGCCTTTTAAAAATTATCAAGAGCTTTTGCATCCATTCCTTCCAGGCGGAATGGCGGACAAACTTTTATTTTTCCGATAATGACTTGTTCATTTTTTTCATTAACAGCTGATACGTTAATTTCAACGGAATGATTCTTTTTATTTACATCGGTCACTTCAAACAAGAACTCAATTGTTGCATAGTGATAAACCGGCTTTGGAAACTCCAGCTCCTGACTTAATATATGGCTGCCTGGTCCGGGAAGATATTTAGAAACGGCTGAGGTGATCATTCCTGTCAGCATGATAACCGGAACAATTGGTTTTTGATAGGGAGTTTGTGATGCATAATCATGCTGAATATATAAAGGGTTCGCATCATCAGTTAACCCTAAATAAAGCAGAAGATCCTTGTCCTCTATCTTTTCTGTAAAAGAAAGCTTTTCACCAACTGACATCTCTTCAATCCTTCTGCCAAGCTTTCTTTTCTTTCCTAATAACATTAATGAAGGCACCTCCATTTTTTTGAAACCGGTTTCATTTTAAATTATATTAAACTGTTCTCATAACTGTTTAGTATTTCATTAGAAAAAAATTCGGGGAAATGATTCCCCGAATTTTATTTTGATTATGCCAATACTGCCATAACTCCGCGAACAGATTCTGCGGATTTATCCAAAGCAGCTTTTTCTTCTTCAGTCAATTCAAGCTCAATTACTTTTTCAATTCCATTTGCACCCAGAATTGTTGGAACTCCAAGGTAAATACCTTCGTATCCATATTCTCCCTCAAGGTAAGCAATGGTTGGAAGAACGCGACGCTGATCTTTTAAAATCGCTTCACACATTTCTACAAGAGAAGCTGCTGGCGCATAGTAGGCACTTCCGTTACCAAGTAGGTTAACGATTTCTCCGCCACCTTTACGGGTGCGCTCAACGATTGCATCAAGACGTTCCTTTGGAATCAATGTTTCAAGAGGGATGCCTCCTGCATACGAATAACGGACAAGCGGTACCATATCATCCCCATGTCCACCTAAAACAAATCCAGTTATATCCTTCACAGAAAGGTTTAACTCCTGTGCAACAAAAGTTCTGAAACGTGCAGAATCAAGTACACCTGATTGCCCGATTACACGGTTTTTAGGGAATCCGGACTCTTTGAACACTGTGTATGTCATTGCATCGACTGGATTGGTCAATACAACGATAAAGCAGTTTGGAGAGTACTTTGCGATTTCCTGTGCAACGCTTTTCATGATTTTTTGGTTTGTTTGCACCAAATCATCACGGCTCATGCCTGGCTTTCGCGCAATCCCTGCTGTAATGACAACAATATCTGAATCACGAGTGTCTTCGTAGCTTGAAGTACCAGTAATATTAGCATCAAAGCCTTGTACAGGACCTGCTTCAAGCATATCTAGCGCTTTACCTTTTGTTGGATTTTCCATTTGCGGTATATCAACTAGCACTACATCCCCAAGCTCTTTTTGAGCAAGCAGGAATGCTGTTGTTGCCCCTGTAAATCCTCCGCCAATAACTGAAACCTTTTTGCGATTCAATGACATGTGATTCTCCCCCTTGAACTTATTGATTATAATTGACAAAATTTATGTAAGGAGCTGAAAAATCCAGCCCCTAAAATATTACTCCATGTTTTTAATAAGTTCGTCGCCGAATTCGGAAGTTTTTACTTCTGTTGCTCCGTCCATTAATCGTGCAAAGTCATAAGTTACAACTTTAGATGCAATGGATTTTTCCATAGATTTCACAATCATATTGGCAGCTTCGTTCCAGCCTAAATGTTCAAGCATAAGAACACCAGACAAAATAACAGACGAAGGATTAACTTTATCAAGGCCTGCATATTTAGGAGCTGTTCCGTGAGTCGCTTCAAAAATCGCATGTCCTGTTTCGTAATTGATGTTGGCTCCTGGAGCGATACCGATACCACCTACTTGAGCAGCAAGTGCATCGGAAATATAGTCTCCATTCAGGTTCATTGTAGCCACTACATCAAATTCGCGCGGGCGTGTAAGGATCTGCTGAAGGAAGATATCAGCAATCGCATCTTTAACAATAAGCTTGCCTGAAGCTTCAGCATCCGCCTGTGCTTTATTCGCTGCATCTGTTCCTTGTTCTTCTTTAATGCGGTCATATTGGTTCCATGTGAATACTTTGTCACCAAATTCTTTTTCTGCAAGCTCATAGCCCCAGTTTTTAAATGCGCCTTCTGTATATTTCATAATGTTGCCCTTATGTACGAGCGTTAAGGATTTACGTCCTTCTTTAATAGCATAATTGATTGCAGCGCGTACAAGACGATTTGTCCCTTCTTCAGACACAGGCTTGATGCCGATACCGGAAGTTTCAGGGAAACGGATTTTTTTGACACCCATCTCATTTTGAAGGAAGCTGATCATCTTCTTAACTGCTTCAGATCCTTTTTCGTATTCGATACCTGCATAGATGTCTTCTGTGTTTTCACGGAAGATTACCATGTCTGTATCTTGCGGGCGTTTAACTGGTGATGGAACGCCTTCAAACCATCTTACTGGACGAAGACATACGAAAAGATCCAATTCCTGGCGAAGAGCAACGTTCAATGAACGGATTCCGCCGCCTACAGGAGTTGTTAAAGGGCCTTTGATCGCAATCAGGTATTCATTGATTTGATCTAAAGTTTCCTGTGGAAGCCATTCACCTGTTTGATTGAAGGCTTTCTCACCTGCTAATACTTCCTTCCAAACTAGCTTGCGTTCCCCTTTATATGCCTTCTCGACTGCAGCGTCCAAAACGCGGACAGAAGCTGCCCATATATCAGGCCTGTACCGTCACCTTCAATAAATGGAATTACTGGATTATTTGGCACATTCAATACACCGTTAGTTACTGTAATTTTTTCACCTTGCATTGTTTTTTCCCTCCAATGTCTGTTGAAAAAGGATGCGGTAAATGGACTCTGCCGGATTCAATCCAGGCTGCTCCCCATTGCCTTTGCTGGCAATGGCCGCTCCTTTTTATTGCTATTACTGAATCAAAGGTTAGGAGGCATTAGCCCCTAACCTTCAATTGTCCATTCTCATTACACCAATTTTTTGATAAAAAGTAAAATCTGGAACCTTATAAACTTCTTTCGCCGATAGGAACGTATTTCTGCATTCCTGGTCCTGTATATTCAGCACGTGGACGGATTAGGCGATTGTTTTCATACTGCTCTAGGATATGGGCAAGCCACCCGGATACACGGCTGACAGCAAAGATTGGAGTAAACAGGTCATGGTCAATGCCGAGGCTATGATACATTGACGCTGAATAGAAATCAACATTTGGCGGCAAATTCTTTTCGCCTGTTACGATTTCTTCGATTTTTATTGACATATCATACCAATGTGGTTCGCCTGTTAGCTCTGTTAATTTTTTAGACATTGCACGAAGATGCTTAGCACGCGGATCTCCTTTGCGGTAAACCCTGTGGCCAAAGCCCATGATTTTTTCTTTGTTTGCTAGCTTCTCGCCTACGTATGCTTCAACGTTTACAACTGTACCAATTTCCTTCAGCATTTTCATTACCGCTTCATTTGCTCCTCCATGAAGAGGCCCTTTTAATGCGCCAATGGCAGCAGTAACACCAGAGTAAATATCGGATAAAGTTGCCACGCAAACACGGGCAGTAAATGTGGAAGCGTTTAATTCATGGTCCGCATGCAAAACAAGTGCCTTATCCAATGCTTCAACAGCGATACCGTCAGGCTCATTCCCTGTCAGCATATAAAGGAAGTTAGCAGCAAAGCTTAAATCCTTTCTTGGAGCTACTGGCTCAAGTCCTTTTCTTACACGGGCAAAAGCAGTAACAAGTGCAGGCATTTCGCCTGAAGGCGAATCGCCTTGCGAAGATTTGCAGCCTCTTCCATTACATCTGCTTCTTCATCATATAACCCAAGAAGCGATACAGCGGAACGAAGTGCTGCCATTGGATGCACTTTTTCAATAGGATACATCTTAAAATGTTCCAATACTTCCTTTGGAAGCTCTGCATTTTCTGCCAGCTGAGTTTTCAATTCCTGCAATTGAGGAAGTGTTGGCAGCTTTCGATGCCATAAAAGATATATTACTTCTTCGAAACTAGCATTTTCAGCCAGGTCATCGATATCATAGCCAACATATGTCAGCGTATCATCAATAATCGAACTGATGGATGAAGATGTTGCCACTACCCCTTCAAGACCGCGTGTAACTGTCATACTAAATCTCTCCTTTAATTCTAAATATCCCCATTAACCATTAGTCTGTAAAAGTTCGTTTGTTGGCTGGAGAACGTACCAGCCGCTCTATTTTATCGGCAGACATTGCCTTCCTGCATTGTTAGGGCATATTGCAGCCTTTTTTAAATGAAGCAGACTTTCATTCTGTCGATCTACAGACCGATGAATAATTTTGTTTTTCCCCTTCTTGCAAACTTTTAATCTTAATTGAGCGGATGCTCGGAATTAAAGCTGAATTTTACTTCAGGAATAATAATTATTCCCAAGTAATTAACTGTATAAATAAGAACTATGTAAAAAAGGATACGCTTACAAGTCCTATTATAAACAATTATCTGATTTTTGTGAACGGAAAGGCACTGAAAAGATAAAAAAAATATTATTTCACAAAAAACTATTTAATAAATTCAATGATTTTCATAGCGGTATAGGCTATCCCGGCACCTATTAAAGGACCGACAGCAACTCCTTTAAAAAGGGAGACTGACAGGATTGTGCCCAAAACAAGGGCTGTTGTAATCTGGGGATCTTCAGAAAGCAATGAAACCCCTCCTTTTGCCAGCAGGGCAACTGCAATACCTGAAAGGAGTGCAATCCAGGCAATTGGTGATTTAAAAGCACCTGATAAGTCTCTGAATCCTATCTCTCCACTTGCAATGGGAGCCAAAACAGCGATTGTGATAATAGTAACTCCCCAGTTAATTCCTTTAGATTGTATATAGGAGAAAGTTTTGGCTTCAAGCCCCAGCAATTTTATAAAAATTAATACCGCAATCGCTATCAGTAAGGATTGGTTTTTAGCAACGAGTCCTATACCTAATAATAACATAAGGAATAAAAATGATTCACTGATCATTGAGCCCACCCCAGTTGAATTTTAAATTATATTAGCATAACAACCTTGAGCGTTTAGATGTTTTAAGCATTCACAAAAAATTTTCAAAGTTTAATTATGTTATTCAGAAACTTTTTTACCGCATATTCGTATTTAAAAATGACAATGGGAAATTATGCATTTTTTTCATAAAATGATAAACTACAACTATCTATATCATATACCCTTTTCAAAGGAGGCAGAGATTTGAATCACGTTTACATATACCGCACCGTGAGATTCTTGCTTGTGATTGGAATCATTCTTGTGGCTGCATTTTCATTTTTTTACTTATCAAAAGTAACGTATCCATTTTTGATCGGTTTGATTCTTGCATTCATGATCAATCCATTAGTCAATTTTTTCGAGAAAAAAAGCAGGATGCCTCTGCCGCTTGCCGTATTTACATCTATCATCATTCTGTTTGCGGTTTTCGCCGGGCTAGTCACTCTGCTTATTGCAGAAATCGTAACTGGCGCTAATTATTTGGCTAACGTTGTACCAAAGCATCTCGATACTCTAATTGCTTATATAGAAAAATTTATGGCTTCACAAATCATTCCAGTTTACAACAAGATTGCAGGCGCATTCAATAAGCTCGATGCCGGACAACAGGATACAATTATGGTGAATATACAAAATGTTGGGAAGAGAATTGGTGCGACTGCTGGTGCATTCATTCAAAACTTTTTTCGCAATATACCAACGATTATTGCCTGGTTTCCAAATGCAGCAACCATTATTATTTTTTCAATGCTGGCCACTTTTTTTATCAGCAAGGATTGGTACCGCCTTTCCGCCAAAGGCAGCCGTCTTCTTCCAAAGAGGGCAGTTGCGAGCGGCCGGACAGTATTTATCGATTTAAAGAAAGCCCTGTTTGGATTTATTAAAGCCCAGCTAACCCTCATTTCGATTACGACTGTTATTATTCTAATCGGACTGCTCATCCTACGTGTCGATTATGCAGTAACAATTGCACTCGTTTGCGGAATTGTCGATATTATTCCCTATCTTGGAACAGGAGCGGTCTTTGTCCCATGGATAATTTATGAGGTAATTGGAGGGGACATGGGGCTTGCTATCGGACTTGGCGTTCTTTACATAATTGTCTTAGTCCAAAGGCAGATAATGGAGCCAAAAATCCTGTCATCCAGCATCGGACTGGATCCACTCGCAACATTAATCGCGTTGTTTGTTGGCTTCAAGACCCTTGGGTTCCTCGGTCTGATTGTCGGCGTGTAACACTGGTCGTAATCAGTACACTTCACAGGGCAAATGTATTTCGTGACGTATGGCTGTTTATTAAAGGGAACGACGTGTAAGAGAAAAAAGCGCCAAATCACACGATTGGCGCTTTTTTTTATCTATTTATTTAATAATCTTTATTCGGCCCTGTTGATCCATTTTTTAAAGGAGTTTCTCAGCAGGTATTTGAAAATTTTCCTTGTTGGAGGAAGAAGCATTAAAAAACCAAGTATGTCAGTAATGAAACCGGGAGTTATTAATAACGTCCCCCCTATAAGGATGCAGACACCATCTAATACTGCTTCTCCTGGTATTTGTCCGTGCCTAAGCTCTTCCTGTGCCCGGCGCAGCGTCCTCAGCCCCTGGCTCTTGGCAAGGTAAGCTCCCACCACTCCGGTTAACAATATAAAGAGGATAGTCGGGAGTACCCCAATCGTCTTTCCTGAAAATAACAAAATCCCTATATCAGCAGCAGGCACCAGGATAATCAGCAAAATCAAATATGGCATCTTTTTTCGTTCCTTTCAAACAGGCTTCTGTTGCTATTCTATAATACATACTGTTGCAAATACAAAAAAGAAGCATACTGAAATAAAAAAGCATATGAAATCCTCAAGGGTTCATATGCTTTCCCATTATATATACTTAGAGCACGCTTGCGTGGCCGTTATAGATAACGCCTCTATTGGCGTCTACAGTAATTTCCTGGCCTTCAGTGAAAAATTCCATTGCATTTTCAATACCCACAATAACTGGAATTCCCAGGTTTAATCCTACAACTGCAGCATGGCTTGTTAGCCCGCCCTCAACTGTAATCAATGCACTGCATTTTTCTAGCGCAGGTACCATTTCTCGGTCAGATCCGAGCGTTATCAGAATCGAACCTGGTTTTACTTTATCAAGAGCTTCTTGTGCATTTTTTGCAAGAACAACTCTTCCGTATGCTGACTTGCGGCCGATTCCCTGACCTTTTGCAAGGATTCCTCCAACTACATGGATTTTCATCAGGTTTGTTGTTCCAGCTTCCCCAACTGGTACACCTGCAGTAATCACAACTAGATCTCCATGCGTTACAATACCGCTGTTTACACTTTCTTCAACCGCTACATCCAGCATTTCATCAGTAGTAGTGGCTTCACGGCCAAGCTGAGGATAAACGCCCCATACAAGCTGAAGGCGGCGGGATACTCCTTCATTTGCAGTTACTGCAACAATTGGAGCCTTTGGACGGTATTTAGAAATCATTCTAGCTGTGTGGCCGCTCTCAGTTGGTGTGATGATTGCATTTACATCAAGGTTTAATGCAGTGTGCGCAACCGATTGTCCAATCGCATCCGTAATATTATGCTCAGTATCTTTACTGCGGCTGGATAAAATTTCTTTATGATCCAGGGCTTGTTCTGCTCTTGAAGCAATATTATGCATTGTCTGTACAGCCTCAACCGGATATAAACCGGCAGCTGTTTCGCCGGAAAGCATGATGGCATCTGTGCCGTCAAAAATGGCATTGGCCACGTCGCTCGCTTCTGCACGAGTTGGTCTTGGATTACGCTGCATAGAATCAAGCATTTGAGTCGCTGTGATGACCGGCTTACCAAGAGCGTTACATTTCTTGATCAGCATCTTCTGTACGAGCGGAACTTCTTCAGCTGGAATTTCAACACCAAGGTCTCCGCGTGCTACCATTAGGCCGTCAGAAATTTCAAGAATTTCATCGATATTATCTACGCCCTCTTGGTTTTCGATCTTAGGTATGATGTGGATATGAGCAGCGTTATTATCTTCTAAAAGCTGTCTGATTTCCAATACATCCTTTGCTCTGCGGACAAATGATGCAGCAATAAAGTCAATGCCTTGCTCGATTCCAAAAAGAATATCCTGAGTGTCTTTTTCTGTAATCCCCGGCAGATTTACTGAAACTCCCGGAACATTAACGCCTTTTTTATTTTTTAGCGTACCGCTATTTAAAATCTTAGTATGGATTTCTTGTGAAGCAGCATCAATTTTCGTAACCTCTAACCCAATTAATCCATCATCCAAAAGGATTTTTGAACCTACATGAACATCTTCAATTAATCCAGGATACGTAATAGAAAACTTCTCAAGTGTTCCTTCTACTTCTGTCATAGAAACAATTATATCATTACCGGCTTTAAGCTCAATCGCACCATTCACCATATTATTCGTACGAATTTCCGGTCCCTTTGTATCAAGTAAAATCGCAACTTTCTTTCCAGTTACTTCTGCAGCTTCACGGATATTTTTAATCCTCTGGCCATGCTCTTCAAAATCGCCATGTGAGAAATTCAATCTAGAAACATTCATACCCGAATTAATTAACTCTTGCAGTTTTTCAACACTCTCACTGGCTGGTCCAATCGTACAAACGATTTTTGTTTTGCGCATCATTCGTGTATCCTCCTCTTTCAAAAAAACGGATTATTATATGGATAATTCTTTTGATAATTTATAAATATCTAAATCCAATGTATGTTTTCTGCTTAAAGCTTCAATGATGTCATAATCAACGAGACGGTTTCTTTCGATCCCTACAGCCCGTCCGCCTTTTCCTTCCATCAATATTTCTACTGCTCTTGCACCTAAACGGCTCGCTAAAACACGGTCAGTGGCAGTCGGTGATCCACCGCGCTGGATATGGCCCAATACAGAAACGCGAGTATCAAAATTTGTCGCTTCCTCAAGCTGCTTTCCAAATTCCACTCCGCTGCATACACCTTCAGCAACGACGATAATACTATGCTTCTTCCCGCGCTCATGGCCTTTGCGTAGTCTTGCAGCAATATCTTGCATATCATAATTTTCTTCAGGGATTAAAATCGTTTCTGCACCGCCGGCAAGACCTGCCCAAAGAGCGATATCACCAGCATCACGGCCCATCACTTCAATAATGAAAGTACGTTCGTGTGAAGTCGCAGTATCTCGAATTTTATCGATCGCATCAATGACCGTATTTAAAGCCGTATCAAATCCAATGGTGAATTCAGTGCCTGGAATATCATTATCAATTGTTCCTGGGACACCAACACATGGATAACCCTGTTCTGTAAGCGCCTTTGCACCGCGGTACGAACCATCTCCGCCGATAACAACTAGTCCCTCGATTCCATGGGCTTTAAGCTGTTCAATTCCCTTTTGCTGGCCTTCCTTTGTTTTGAACTCTAAGCATCGTGCAGAATGAAGCATTGTACCACCACGGTGAATGATATCGCCGACAGAGCCCAGCTCCAATTTTTTAATATTACCGCTAATTAAACCAGAATAACCGCCGTAAACTCCATAGACCTCCATATCATGAAAAATGGCCTTACGGACAACTGCACGTATGGCTGGATTCATACCTGGTGAATCCCCACCGCTCGTTAATACACCAATTTTTTTCATTACTTTTCACCCCAAATGGTTGATTCGAAAAATATGTAAATATCCCCGTAATGATAAGGGAAATTAAAAATAATAAAGCTTAAAAATCCCTTGAGGTTATATTTGTTATTATAAACATAATAACCGGGAATATTTCTAAAATAACATGAAGAAAAACCTATAACAACCTAATACTACTGCTAAAAACAATAGACGGAATTATCCGTTAAATGGAAGCGCTTCAATTAGGAATGTAACCGGATACATATCCTGAATTGTTAACATTTTATGAATGTGTGCTTAAAAAATAAACGTGCTCTCATGTTGAGCACGTTTTTAATTTACCCCTATATATTCGTTTGAAAACGAATATTTTCCAATTGTTCTGTATTTCTCATAACGATTAGCCACTAATTCTTCTTCGGTTAGGGAAAGAAGATTTCGGAGTGAATGTTTTAATGTTTTTCCCATTTCGGACGCTTGTGCCTTAACATCCTTTTGTGCTCCGCCTTTTACTTCCGGAATAATTTCATCGATAATTCCAAGCTGTTTAAGGTCTGGTGCAGTGATTTTCATTGTTTCGGCAGCACGCTTTGCTAAGGAAGCATCCTTCCATAAAATCGCTGCAGCTCCTTCAGGTGAAATAACAGAATAGGTAGAGTTCTCAAGCATATGAATATAGTTGCCCACTCCGAGTGCCAAGGCACCACCACTTCCACCTTCCCCGATTACAATCGTAATCACAGGAACCTTCAGCAGGCCATTTCAAATAGATTACGGGCAATCGCTTCACTCTGTCCACGTTCTTCCGCTGCCTTACCAGGATATGCCCCTTTTGTATCGATAAAACAAATAATAGGCCGTTTGAATTTTTCCGCCTGCTTCATGAGCCTTAAGGCTTTTCGGTAGCCCTCCGGATGTGGCATTCCAAAATTCCTGCGGATATTATCCTTCGTGTCTTTACCCCTTTGATGGCCGATTACGGTTACAGGCAGTCCATGAAACCTTGCGATTCCACCTACAATTGCTTCATCATCTCCGTAGGCTCTATCACCATGGCATTCAAAGAAATCTTCAAATAGCAGGGAAATATAATCAAGAGTAGTTGGCCTGTTTGGATGGCGGGCAATTTGCACACGATCCCAAGGTTTTAAGTTATCATAAATATCCTTTTCCAGCTTTTCTAAGCGGACTTCCAATTTATCAATTTCTGTAGAGAAATCGACATCAGCCGTTTTTGTGAACTCTTTCAGTTCTGCAATTTTTTTCCTCAATTCCACAATTGGGCGTTCAAATTCTAATTCTCCTACCAATTAAGTTCACCACCTGGTTGATGTATTGCAAGAATAGTTCCGATTTTATCCTTCAGTTCAAGCCTTGAAATGACAGCATCCAATTGTCCATGCTTTAAGAGGAATTCCGAGGTCTGAAAATCCTCCGGCAGCTCTTCACGAATCGTTTGCTCTATGATCCTTCTGCCTGCAAAGCCGATTAATGCACCAGGCTCAGCAAAATTAAAATCTCCCAGCGAAGCAAAACTTGCCGAAACTCCACCTGTAGTAGGATGTGTCATGATGGAAATAATCAAACCACCATGGTCGCTGAACCTTTTCAATGCGACACTGGTTTTTGCCATTTGCATGAGGCTGAGAACGCCTTCTTGCATTCTT
Organism: Neobacillus sp. PS3-34; assembly: GCF_030915465.1. Taxonomy (GTDB): domain Bacteria; phylum Bacillota; class Bacilli; order Bacillales; family Cytobacillaceae; genus Neobacillus_A. The sequence goes on along the minus strand of NZ_CP133267.1, from coordinate 3,415,580 downwards.
GCTCCGCCAGATGCTGTAAAAATAATAAACGGGACAGAAAGCTCATCTGCCTTTTCGATGGCAAGTGTGATCTTTTCCCCTACGACCGAACCCATACTTCCCATTCTAAAGGTAGCATCCATGATTGCCACAACTACAGGATTACCATTTACATTGCCTATACCTGTTACTACAGCTTCATTTAATCCCGTTTTCTGTCTGTCCTTCTCCAATTTCTCCAGATAATCAGGAAATTGAAGCGGATTTTCAGAAACCATATCTGCATTAATGCCGCTAAAGCTATTTTCATCCAAAAAGCTTACCAAACGCTCTGAAGAGTTCATTTGATGATGGTAGCCGCAGTGCAGACACACCTTTAGATTTTTAGTTAATTCTTTCGTATACATAATTTTTTTGCAATCGGGACATTTGGTCATAATTCCTTCCGGTACATCCTGCTTGGCTGTTTCCGAAGGAATCGTTGCATACTTTTTCTTTTTATTTTTTGTAAAGAGTTCTTTAAGCAAAGTAAAACCTCCCTCATTCGTAAAAAGCCAAGGCATTCCTGGCTAAAAATTTCTCCATCCATCCCTGTCCCATTTGAAAAATAAAGCGGGATTTTCCCCACCCCAAGTGGTCAGACCACTTAAGATTAAAAGGACCTACCTGTCCGAAAAGAGTAGGCTTGTCTATTTTAGTTGAAACAGAATTTAGATTCCAGCATAGCTGCAAACTTTGGCTATTGCCAAGTTTTCTCTTCACTATAATGTATGAAAGCTTAAAAAACTGTTAGATTTTGTCGTTAGAAATCGACAATTTTCTTAATTTTCGATAAGCCTCCCGAGTTTCCACTTCATCCTTCTGGTCTAAAGCGTCAAGCAGATCAAGATAATCCTGTCGCGAAGAAACCGGCTCATTAAACTTAAGAGAATGGTAGTAGTCTTTTAAAATAATCCAAATTCGTAAAAATAAATGATTGTCAGCCAATTCAATGATGTGGTAAAAAAAATCGTCATCGCTAACAACAGAGGTCCTTGTAACCTTAACCCTTATATTATTCAGGCTGTCTTCATCTATTCTTTCAAGGGCCAGGCGGAGACAGTCCATTTCAATATAATATTTTGTTTCGATGACGTCCCTTTTTGCCTTTTCATCCTCCAGGATAAAGGTGCTAAGAAGCTGGACAAGATGATTCCCACGAAAATCACGGACAAATGTTCCTTCCCCGCGCCTTGTTTCAATGAGGCCAATAATTCGAGTGCCCTTAAGGCCTCACGAACCGAGGAGCGCCCGACATTCAGGCGCTCGGAAAGCTCGCGTTCGGATGGAATTTTATCCCCGGATTTTAAGCTGTTGGCTGTAATCATTTCTCGCAAATGCTTCACAATCTCAATATAAACCTTTGAACTCTGCCTGTTATCCATCACGCTGGCTTGATCACTCACTTTTACCGATAATGGCAAGCCTCATCGTTTTTTCTTTCACATCTTCCGGGTCAACCTTCAGACGCGCTACACCCGTTTCCATAGCAGCTTTAGCTACAGCAGCGGCCACTGCAGGAGCTACTCTTGGATCAAACGGACCTGGTATGACATAATCCTCATTCAGCTCATCTTCACGAATTAAACTGGCAATTGCTTCGACTGCTGCAACCTTCATTTTTTCGTTAATATGCGTTGCGCGGACATCGAGCGCTCCGCGGAAGATTCCAGGGAACGCAAGGACATTATTCACCTGATTTGGAAAATCGGAACGGCCTGTTCCGACTACTTTCGCGCCTGCTTCTTTAGCATCCTGAGGCATAATCTCAGGATCAGGATCTGGCCATAGCGAAAATAATGGCATCCGAATTCATTGTTTGAACCATTTCTTTCGTTAATGCTCCAGCAACAGATACTCCAATGAAAACATCTGCTTCTTTAATTACATCCTCAAGATTGCCATGGATATTATCTCTATTGGTAAACTTAGCGACCTCATCCTTAACAGCATTCATTCCTTGAGGACGTCCTTCGTAGATGGCTCCCTTTGTATCGCACATGATAATATCTCTTACCCCGTAGCTATAAAGCAGCTTAATAATGGCAATTCCTGCTGCACCGGCACCATTTGCGACAACCTTTATTTCGGTCATCTTCTTGCCGACAATTTTCAAAGCATTTACTGATGGCCACAGTAACTATTGCCGTTCCATGCTGGTCATCATGGAAAATAGGGATATTTGTTTCCTTTTTCAGTCTTTCTTCAATTACAAAGCAGTTTGGTGCTGCAATATCTTCCAGATTTACCCCACCAAAGGTAGGCTCTAGCAATTTAACCGTTTCAATAATTTTTTCAACATCGGTAGTGTTCAAGCAGATGGGGAACGCATCGACTCCCGCAAAGCTTTTAAACAGAACTGCTTTTCCTTCCATGACAGGCAGGGCAGCTTCAGGTCCTATGTTTCCAAGTCCTAAGACCGCTGTACCATCTGATACAATTGCTACCATATTGCCTTTCATTGTGTAATCATAAACGGTTTCAGGCTTTTCATATATTTCTTTACATGGCTCAGCAACGCCAGGCGAATAAGCAAGGCTTAAATCTTTAGCATTCCGGACTTGAACTTTTGATTTTGATTCCAATTTACCTTTATTTATACGATGCATATGCAATGCTTCTTCACGCAATGTCAAGGCAAGGTCACTCCTTTATATTCAAAAAGGTACTTAATTCCTTCATTTTTTCCACACAAAAAAGGTAGTGGTCAGACCACGATTGTCTACTAATCAATATAACATATCTTTAAAAGTTGTAAAGAATTAATCTTTCAAGATAACATTCTTTTCACCTAAAAAATCTTTCAATTCTTGAAGGAATTCCGGGTTAGGTGCAACCTGGCTTTCCTTCGGCAGCCGGACCGATGCTTTCGTTCTTTCATAGTGCAGGACAACACCAGTGTTACCTTTATTTTTCCTTAATATTTGATTAAGTTCCTGAAGGACGGCCGTCTCTTCTCTGTCTTTGTTAATTTTCAAATATAATACTGCATGGCTCGATGCATTCATTTCCAGCCATTTCTCCAAATCTTCAGCACGCTGAATAATGAACTGCTTTTTCCCTTCCCGTTCCTCCGTCTTTCCTTCGATGACAGCAAGCATTCCTTGCCCGAGAACAGCCGAAAATTTTCGATAGACGTCGGGAAACGCAACAGCTTCCATTTCGCCACTTGAATCGCTGATTGTAAAGAAGGCCATGGAGTCGCCTTTTTTTGTCCGGATTTTTTTTGCAGCTGTTATATATACACCAGCAGCAGCCCTTTTTGTATTTTTTTCAAAATCGTACAGGGACATCAAGCCTCTATTCTTAAGCTCGGTTTCGTATATCGAAACCGGATGATCCGATAAATAAAAGCCGAGAACTTCTTTTTCAAAATACAGCTTATCCACGAGCATGATAGGGTCAACTTCAACATATTTAGGCTTTAGCATCATAGCCTCTTCAGCAAACAAATCGAATTTGCCGCTGTCCGCGGGTTTTACCAGCTGAGCATGTTCAATGGCTACATCAAGACTTGCCAGCAATATTGCACGGTCCTCACCAAATTCGTCAAAACTTCCCGAATGAACCAGCGCCTCCAGCGTTTTCCTGTTCACTGTCTTTGACGAAACCCTCAGGCAAAAATCAAATAAATCATCGTATTTCTTCTTTTTCTTTCCTGAAAAATTTCTTTCAGGACTGAGGCTCCGACCCCTTTAATGGCTGCCAGGCTATAACGGACAGATTCCTTATCAGCCAGAAAGGAAAAACCGCTGAAATTAATTGAAGGAGGGAGAATATTTATTTCCATCTGCTTTGATTCAATTACATACTGTGCGATTTTTGTTTCATTTCCGATGGCAGAAGTAAGAGGCCCGCCATAAAATAAACCGGATAATGTGTTTTCAAATAAGCCAGCTGGTAAGCGATAACGCTGTAAGCCACTGCATGGCTGCGGTTAAACCCGTAATTAGCGAATTTAACAATCAAATCATAAATTTCATTCGCTAACGGTTTGTCATACCCCTTACCCATTGCACCTTTTACAAAATGTTCCCTTTCCCTGTCAAGGACTTCTTTTTGCTTTTTACTTACTGCCCGCCTTAATAGATCAGCTTCCCCAAGGGAGAAACCAGCCATTTTCGCAGCAATTTGCATAATCTGTTCCTGGTAAACAATTACCCCATATGTATTGGCTAAAATAGGCTCCAAATCCGGATGAGGATAAAAGACCTTCTCCCGTCCATGTTTCCGGTCAATGAAGAGAGGTATGTTTTCCATTGGCCCTGGGCGATAAAGAGCATTCACGGCCACGATATCTTCAAATCCTGAAGGGACAAGCCGCATCAAAACCTTCCTCATTCCTTCAGATTCAAGCTGAAAAATGCCGGTTGTTTCTCCCCTCGCTAACAACTCATACGTTTGAGGGTCATTTAATGGAATGGATCGGATATCGATTTTTTTTCCTGTCTTCCGCTGAATAGACTCTAAAATGGTCTCGATTAAAGATAAGTTCCTTAATCCAAGAAAATCCATTTTTAACAAACCGACATCATCAAGATGCTCCATCGAATATTGGGTTAGGTAAACATTATTATGGCCCAGCTGAATTGGCACCATCTGTACGAGCGGAACTTCACTGATTACCACACCCGCAGCATGGGTAGACGTATGCCTCGGCAAACCTTCAAGCTTTACAGCTGTCTCAAAAAGCCTTTTGTTTAACTCGCTTTGGCTAATAAATTTCCTTAGTGGCTCCGACTCTTTATAAGCGTTTAAAAGATTGACGCCAAGCCGGGAAGGAACGAGCTTGGATAATTGATCCAGTTCCTTTGGATTCAAGCCAAAAGCTCTGCCGACATCCCGCAATGCTGCCTTAGTGGCTAATGTTCCGAATGTTACAATCTGGGCTACATGAAGTTCCCCATATTTTTTCGCAACATATTCAATTACTTCATCGCGCCGGTGATCAGGAAAATCAATATCAATATCTGGCATGGATATTCGTTCTGGATTCAGGAAGCGCTCAAAGAGGAGCTGGTGTTCAATCGGGTCCACATCGGTGATCTGAAGTACATATGCGACAAGTGAACCTGCGGCCGAACCCCGTCCAGGCCTGTCAAAATTTGATGGTCCCTGGCATACTTCATAAAATCCCAGACAATTAGAAAATAATCGCTGAACTTCATCCGTTTGATTACAGCCAATTCATATTGAAGCCTATTGAAGTATTCCTCTTTCGGACTTGAGAATCGCTTCTTCATTCCCTCAAGGCAGATTCTTTCAAGGTATTCATCGGCAGTCGAACCACTTTCCACTGGATACTTGGGAAGATGCTGTTTATTTAATTCAAGGACCACATTACACCTTTCGGCGATATGCAAAGTATTCTCAAGGGATTCAGGGTATTCCGATATATACTCTACCATTTCATCCCCGGTTTTTAAGTAATATTGGTCACTCTCAAGTCTTGTCCTATCATCATCCTGGAGCTTTTCGCCATTTTTTATTGCAAGAAGGCATTCATGCGAAAATGCGTCTTCTCTGTCCAGATAATGAACCTGGTTCGTCGCAGCCAGCTTTATGTCTAATTCCTTCCCAAGAGAATTAAGCTGGCGGTTTAAAGCCTGTTCCCTATCAATCGAGTGGTTTTGAATAGAAAAATAGAGGTTTTCTCTGCCAAATATTTGCAGGAAAAGCTTTGCAGTTTCTCTTGCAGCCACTTCATTCCCTTCCAAAAGGGCATTTTCAATTTCCCCGTTCAGGCTGGGTAATGGCAATAAGGCCTTCAGAATAATGCTTAAGCCACTTCACTGGTATTCCTGAGAGAGATTTTGTTTGTACAACGCTCGTTATTTTTAAAAGATTTTGGAAGCCGGCATTATTCTTCGCAAGTAAAACAAGCGGAAAAGCTTCAGCTTCTTCCCTTTCGCTCGCAACATCGACTGTCAGGCCTAATATCGGCTTGACATTGTTTTTTAAACATTCTTTATAAAAAGACATTGTGCCATACATTACATTGCGGTCTGTTAAAGCAATCGCCGAAAAGCCTTTATCTTTTGCCCCTCGGACTAATTCTTCAATCCGTGCTGTGCTTGTAAGCAAACTGAATGCACTATACACATGCAGGTGAATAAAAGACACTTCGCTCACCTCCCTGAAACTTGTTCTCTTACTTTTTATTATAGTGCGGGATGGCAAAAAAAGAAAATATGTTCTCATTTTTTATTATTATTTCGTAATTGTTAAAGAACATAATCGATCGAGGCTGTCCATATGATGATGGAGAGGGAATGATTTTAGATAGGGCGGTTGATAGAATGAGGGAAATAGGTTTTTTTCCATCCTTTATTGAAAGTTACTTTATGGCATTGGGAGTTCTTCTGGGCGGCTCGCTTATTGGCGGCCTTGCGTCTTTTTTGACCGGCCAGCCTCCCTTTACTGCAATTTATCGAATGTCTGCATCTCTTCGAATTTGGGCAATTGTTGCTGCGATTGGCGGTACTTTTGATACTTTTTACAGCTTCGAAAGAGGGCTTTTTGATGGAGACACAAAGGATCTATTCAAGCAGTTCTTATTAATTATGTCTGCAACAGGCGGTGCACAAACAGGGGCATTGCTGATAAACTGGCTTACTCAGGAGCATATATCATCATGAGAATACCGCCATTATACAGAAGACCTGCCTGGCAGCGTTTATTGGCGGGAATGGTCCTGGGAGGATGCATCAGCTGGGCCATTTTTTTATATATTTTCGGTGTGGTGCAGGAGGAAAGCACAAAGAAAATGGAGAAGCAGGAAGAGGATATTAAGGAGCTTACACAGGATATTAAAATCTGGCAGGATGAGTACAAAGCTTTAAACAAGAAAAATATCGAGCTACTAAAAATACAGGATATCAGCGTTAAAATAACAAATTGGGAGAAATACAAGCAAAAATATGGAATAGATTCCTTTAGCGTTTTTGAGGTTGAAGATGCGATAAAAGAGGATATCGCCATGGTGAAAGCAAAGGATTTAGATACCGTTTTTAAAAGCAGGGATCTCTTAAAAAAAGTAATTGAAAACAGGATAGTAAAAATCAATGATAAACGCTTTCGCCTTGAGGTAAAGGAAATAGTCATCTACACCACGTTATCGATTCAGATCCATATGCACCTGGAAGTCAGAGGGTAATTATAGCAAAACAAAAGGCGGCTAATGACATTATCCGCCTTTTTATATTTGGCTGTTTTCGTATACTTTGTTGCTATTTAAGGAGTAGTTGATTTCCACTCCAGGATGCTCGCTTTCCGCGGGGCGGGCGGTGTGCCTCCTCGGCGCACCGCGCCTGTGGGGTCTCACTTGTCCCGCTGCTCCCGCAGGACGTTGAATCAGCTTCCTAGAATCAACACCGCACGAAGGAAATGCGAGAGCATTTTCGAGGAGCTCGCACCTTCCGCTCCAATCAACTTCTTTTTCATCGATTTGCTTTTAAATACCTATTTACAAAACAACAATTTTTTAGAAAACAACATTATATTTTAATACTCCGCACAAACCTGATCGAGTTCCTTCAAGACGGCCTCTTTGTCGTTCCAGGAATAAATGGAAGCACCAGAAGCCAATGGATGGCCACCTCCATTGAATTTCCTTGCAACACCATTAATGACGGGCCTTTTCGAGCGGAGGCGAACTCTTATTTGGTCGTCTTCCTCAATAAAGAATACCCACGCTTTAATTCCTGCTACATTCCCTAAAACACCGACCAAAAGAGAAGCTTCCGGCGGTTGAACATCAAATTCTTTCAGCAGTTCTTTCGTTAATTCAACTGAGGCAACACCATTTGAGTGCAGCTTAAAATTTTGAAGAACATAGCCATTTAACTTCACGACGTTTGCTTTCAATTCATACATGCTGTCGTATAATTCTGTCCTTGAGAATTTATAATGAATTAATTCACCGGCATACGAAAAAGTCTTTTCTGTTGTACTCGGAAAAAGAAATCTCCCTGTATCTCCGACAATTCCTGCATACAGAAGCCTTGCTGCTTCATCGGAAATTTTTAACCCTTTATCTTTTCCTGAAAGGTAAAATTCATAAATCATTTCGCTGCAGGAGCTTGCGGTAGTATCTACCCATAACAAATCCCCATATGGATCCTCATTCGGATGGTGATCGATCTTTATCAGCTTATCTCCAAGAGCATAGCGGCTGTCACAAATTCTTTCAGCGTTGGCTGTGTCGCAGACAATGATTAAAGCGCCTTTAAAAATCTCATCCTCTACCTGGTCAAGCCTACGCATAAAGTGCAGAGATGGTTCTTCCTTTCCAACTCCATAAACCTTTTTCTCGGGAAAAGACTCTTTGATAATTTCCGCCAATCCGCCTTGCGAACCATATGCATCTGGGTCTGGTCTGACATGGCGGTGAACTATGATGGTGTCGTATTGCTTAATTGCGTCTAATATTTGATCCTTCATGATTTCTCCTTGTTTTCCGTCTGTTTTTTATTAAGACATCTTCATATTTATGGAAAAAAGCTATATATGGCATTTTATGATACAAAACGTTAAAATAAAAGAAGATTGCCCAAACATGGAGGAACATAAAATGCCAACATTCGTTATTTTGATTGTTATATCTCTTGCTTTCTATGTATTTTACAAAATAAAATTTGTCAGAAGCAGCCGTCCGGTGGAAAAGAAGTGGCTGTCTTCAAAATCAAGTATCGCGCTTGGTATTTTTGTGAGCATCTTCGGTATAAATCAAGTGTTTTTATATCAGACAACACTCACATATATCATTGCAGCCATTTTCCTCATCATAGGAGGATTGAGCATTTGGAGCGGAATTAAAGCTTATCAGCATTACCTTCCCTATGCGATTGAGGAAGCCGAAAACTTTGGAAAACAGAATTAGTTTTGATGTACCGCTTTCATACTTGAAAGCGGTTTTTACATTTCACAAAAAAGCTTCCACGCTTGTCCTATTAGTGCCTGTCAATTAATTGGCACATCATCATCGCTTTTCCTACCAATACTCCTTCATTGAAGACTTCAACATCTACCTTCCCGAATTTCCTGCCCACCTCTAGTACTTTCGGATAAATTTCCAGCGTACTATCGATTTGAACAGGCTTAATAAAATAAATCGTCATATTTTCTACTACCAGGTCTCCCTTTTTATAGCTTCTTAAGATCCGGTTGGCTGCTTCAGTGACAATTGTAGTAAAAACACCATATGAGATTGTGCCGAGGTGGTTCGTCATTTGGGGACTTACTTCGCAGCGGTAAATGTCCTCACCCTTTATTTTCCCTCTCGACATAACCATTTGATTCGTAACAATATCATCTAGTGTTTCACCGACCTGTGGCTGTCTTTGGTTCATTTGCAGTGCCTTTAAAACATCCTGCCTGCTGATGATCCCTTCAAGCCGGTTCGAGTCATCAGTGACAGGCAGGACTTCAATCCCTTCCCAAACCATCATATGGGCAGCAGATGCCACGCTTGTTTTTCCGCTTACTGCCATCGGGCTTTTCGTCATAATTTTTTCAATCGGCGCATCAGGTTCCTGTCCGATAACATCCTTGGAAGTTACCATCCCTTGTATTTTCATGTTGGAGTCTACAACCGGATAACGGCTGTGCAATGTCTCCCGGTTATATTGATGCCATACCGAGGCTTTATCTGATGTTTTCAAATATACCGTTGAAGATAACGGAGTCAGGATATCCTCCACCAGAATGATTTCCTTTTTTATTAATTGATCATAGATGGCCCGGTTAATCATCGTCGCAACCGTAAAAGTATCATAGCTTGTTGAAATAACGGGGAGCTGAAGCTTATCCGCAAGCTTCTTTACATGATCCTCCGTATCGAAGCCACCTGTTATTAAAACCGCTGCCCCCGCCTTCAGCGCATGTTCATGTGCCTTTGTTCGATTACCGACAATAAGCAGGTTCCCAGCTCCCGTATAACGCATCATCGCTTCAAGCTTCATTGCCCCAATGACAAATTTATTTAGAGTCTTATGCAGTCCTGCCCTGCCGCCAACCACCTGGCCTTCCACTATGTTGACGACTTCTGCATATGTCAGCTTTTCAAAGTTTTCTTTTTTCTTCCGCTCAATACGAATGGTCCCGACACGTTCAATCGTACTGACATAGCCTTTATTTTCCGCTTCTTTAATTGCTCTGTATGCAGTACCTTCACTTACTGTCATCGCCTTGGCGATTTGCCGAACTGAAATTTTTTCTCCAATAGGAAGTTCATCAATATACTGTAAAATTTGTTCATGCTTCGTAGCCAAGACCTTCACCCTTTTATTCACGATTTCCAAAATCCCCAGTAAACTCCAAGGATTATTCCTATCTTCATTATAAGGTGTTAAAAGTCTTGATTCAATGCACTGCAAAGAAACTTTAACCTGTCTGGCTATTTAAAGTTCAAGTTGTACTCAACAATTTCATCAATCCATAAAGGACTGCTGTCTTTTCCTCTTCTTATCTGAAAGTGAATTTTTGTTATTCTTCGGTTGCCGCGGATAATAAAGCAAACCGGACAAGTTTCCAGCTGCTACCAAAAGCGCTAGCAATAGCCAGGCATATGAAAATAATTTTTCAAGGCCATCCCCGGTAAAAACCAATTTTGGCACAGCCATGTAAAGCATAAAGCCGCACGCTAATAGGCACAGTAAATATCTGTTTTTCCTCAATGAAATTCCTCCCTTAAATACTGCTTGTTTCATTTTTATGCTTAAGGAAGGAAAAAAAGTCACCTTTACGATCACAATAATACCAAACGTTGTTTAGATCTCAATCGAATCTCCCGGTTGCAGGATCTTTCCGTTATTTCCCTCGAGCATATCAATAAACCTTTGCGGGTCCTGTTTGATAGGCGGGAAGGTATTATAATGGATAGGAACAACTGTTTTTGCATTAAGCAGCTTTGCAGCATAGGCAGCGTCCTCAGGACCCATTGTAAAATTGTCGCCAATAGGAAGAAATGCGACATCTATCGGGTGGCGTTCCCCTATCAGCTTCATATCTGAAAATAAGGCAGTATCTCCCGCATGATAAACCGTTTTTCCTTCATTCATAAAAAGAATCCCAGCAGGCATTCCCCCATAAATAATCTGCTGATCCTCCGTTTCAAAACTGGATCCATGGAAGGCCTGTGTCAATTTTACTTTTCCAAAATCGAACTGATAGGCCCCGCCTATATGCATTTCATGGGTCTTAACGCCCTGCCATGTCAAGTAAGTGGAGATTTCAGCATTCGCAATCACAAGAGAGCCATGCTCCTTTGCCAGTTCAATCGTATCCCCTACATGGTCGCCATGTGCATGGGAAAGAATAATGACATCTGGTTTAACACTGCTGACTTTAAGATCTGTTAATTGATTGCCCGTAATAAACGGGTCGATTAAGATCGTTTTTCCCTCTGATTCTATTTTTACCACTGAGTGGCCGTGATATGAAACTTTCATCTTTTTCTCCTCCTCTTTCTATTTAAAAAACTAATTCGATTCAAAAGCTCAGTTTCCTTTTATTTTATACCCCATCCACTTTATTTTTAGCCGTTGATTTAATTTATTTAAGTTAATTAAACCTGCTGGACGCTGCTTTTTCGTTATTGAATTGAAACGATGTGACTTGATGGTTTACTTTTTTTCATTTAGTTGCTACTCTCAAAATATGCTGGAATTTAGGGGGCTAAAATATGAATCAACGATTAGAAAAATTGACAAGCTGGATGAAGAATAACGATATTCAAGTTACCTTCCTCACCTCACTCGAAAATGTTTATTATTTAAGCGGTTTTTACAGCAATCCTCATGAGCGCCTTCTTGGCCTGGCAGTATTTCAGGAAAGCGAGCCCTTCCTTGTATGCCCGGGAATGGAAAAGCATGATGCGAAAAGGTCTGGATGGGACCAGGAAATCATCGCTTACAGCGATATACAGGATCCCTGGGAGCTAATCAGCAAATCCATTAGTGGCAGAATGAATAGTGCTGCCAAGGTGGCAGTTGAAAAAGAACACATGAATGTTGAAAGATATGAAAAAATTTCAGCTTTGTTTCCGTCAGCAAGTTTTATTTCCGCTGAAGAAAAATTAAGAAAGCTTCGGATGATTAAAGATGCCAGAGAGCTGAAAATCATTCAGGAGGCCTGTTCTCTTGCTGACTATGCTATAGAAGTGGGTGTCCAGGAAATAAAAGAGGGCAGAACTGAATTAGAAATTTTATCAGCAGTAGAATTTGCCTTAAAGAAAAAGGGTGTAACAGAAATGTCGTTTGCCACCATGGTACTGACTGGTGCAAATGCTGCATCCCCTCATGGCAATCCAGGGATGACTAAAATTCAAAAGGGTGACCTTGTTTTATTTGACCTTGGTGTCGTCATCGACCGTTATTGCTCTGACATAACCAGAACTGTTGCTTTTGGGGACATAAATGATAAACAAAAGGAAATCTATGATACGGTCCTTAAAGCCCAGTTGGCTGCTGTTGAAGCAAGCAGGCCTGGTGTTACGTGCGCTGAAATAGATCTAACTGCACGCAGAATTATTGCTGATGCGGGCTACGGGGATTATTTCCCTCACAGGCTCGGCCACGGGTTAGGAATTAGCGTCCATGAATATCCTTCAATGACAGAAACAAACGAGCTTGTCCTTGAAGAAGGCATGGTATTTACGATCGAACCGGGGATTTATGTACCTAATGTTGCAGGCGTGAGAATTGAGGATGATTTAGTCATAACTTCTTCAGGTGCAGATATCCTGACGAAATTCCCGAAAGAACTGCAGATTATTAAATAATTTAAAGAACAAAAAGCGCAATCGCCCTGGTTAGCCCCGACAGGCATAAGAGGATCACGCAGGAAATCCTGATTTCTGGAGTGATTTGGCTTATGACCCCGAGGGGCTGGGCGCTCCTCGAAAAAGCTATCGCTTTTTCTTCGTGCGAAGCATATGCTACCGAAGCTTTCCTTGTGGAGCTAGATTAATACAACTTGTAGAAGTTATCCACATCATTTAATTTTATAATTTCCTAGACGATAAAAAAATCCGGGTTTGCACCCGGATTTTTTTATTACATCTTTTCAAGCAATGTTCTTGTATCAGAGAACTCTAAGCCATGGGCTTCAGCAACTGCTTCATACGTTACGAAACCATCAAGGGTATTGATTCCTTTTAATAATGCTGGATTGTCAACGCAAGCCTGCTTATAGCCTTTGTTAGCGATTTGGATTGCGTATGGAACTGTTACGTTTGTCAACGCAAGGGTTGATGTGCGCGGTACAGCTCCTGGCATATTCGCAACAGCATAATGCACGACACCATGCTTCTCATATGTCGGATTGTCATGTGTTGTAATACGGTCAGTAGTTTCGAAAATTCCGCCCTGGTCAATAGCAATATCGACAACAACGCTTCCTGCTGACATGCTCTGGATCATTTCTTCAGTTACCAGTTTTGGAGCTTTTGCACCAGGTATTAAGACAGCACCGATAACCAGGTCAGATTCCTTAACCGCCTCTGCGATGTTATAAGGATTGGACATTAGCGTTGTTACATCAGCACCAAAAATATCATCAAGCTGGCGAAGACGGTCAGGATTTAAATCAATCATCGTAACCTTCGCACCAAGACCAATCGCCATTTTTGCAGCGTTAGTTCCTGCTACACCGCCACCGATAATTGTAACAGTTCCTCTTTGGACGCCAGGAACACCTGAAAGAAGAATGCCTTTACCGCCGTTAACCTTTTCAAGGAATTGAGCTCCGATTTGTGGTGCCATTCTTCCTGCAACCTCACTCATAGGAGTCAATAATGGAAGTGTCCCATTTGGAAGCTGAACTGTCTCATAAGCAATACCAATTACTTTGTTTTCAATTAACGCTTTTGTAAGCTCAGGTTCAGGAGCTAAATGTAGGTATGTAAATAGGATTAAACCTTCACGGAAAAAGGTATATTCTTCAGGCAGTGGTTCTTTTACTTTCATAACCATTTCCATGGACCATGCTTCTTCTGCTGTATTGACAATGCTCGCACCAGCTGCTGAGTAATCTTCATCTGTAAAGCCAGAACCAAGACCCGCACCTGTTTCAATGTACACTTCATGTTTAAACTTCAAGATATTAACCACGCCCGCAGGAGTCATGGCTACACGGTTTTCATTGTTCTTTATTTCTTTGGGTACTCCGATACGCATTCTGCATACCTCCAATTAATATAATTCAACTGTAAATAAGATTTGGCCGCTTTTAATATAACACCTTCTTTTAATAGACGAAAGGAAAATGATATAAAAAAGCAGTTATATGAAAACACTTACATTTTAACAAAAAAAATCAGTAATCCCAACATTTTTATTTATTCTGATAAATTAAGCTCTATTATTTCTATCAGAGATTTTTTATAATTCGTGAGGTAATTAATAAAAGCTCTGCCGAATTAGCAGAGCTTCTTCGAACATTTATTAATACCATCCATATCCACCATAGTAAGGGTATGGATAACCGTAGCCGTAGCCATATCCAAATCCTGGAGCAAGCAGTGCTCCTGTTGCCAATCCTAAACCGAAGCCCCCAAGAGGAAATCCCCAGCCCCATGGACGGCCAAAACCAAAGCCGAAGGGTCTGCCAAAGCCTCCGAACCCAAATCCAGGTCTGCCAAAACCTCCGAATCCAAACCCTGGTCTTCCGAAGCCTCCGAACCCGAACCCTGGTCTTCCAAACCCGCCAAATCCGAATCCGGGGCGTATTCTTTCATCATTACTGGCAATTAAAGAATGGTCATAGATCATTTCAGTATTCAACATTATTCCTCCTCATTTTTTTGTTTTACACTTAAAGAATATGCAGCAACCCAAACACCGTAATGGGTAATTGTCCTAGATTTTTAAAATTTTTGTGATAAATGCCCTTCAATATCTGAAAAATAAAAAGGAAAGCCGCCAATTTGGCAGCTTTCCTTTTTATTTTATACTTCATCCGTTTCCAAGACTTCGACCAAATCCTGGCTTGTTTCAGATTCACCCATGAACCCGCTGTTGTAGGCATCCATTATTTGCTGGCTCACTTCATTTAATCCCTGTTCTTCAAAATTCCGAGAGGATTGCTGGTTTTTTGGATCATTTTTTTTCATAATAATTTCCCCCTTCAATTAGTCACATCCTTATTTTTCGTTTTATTGTTACATTTATGTATGGTGAATTATTGTATAATTTAAGTAAGGAGGAGATGGCAATGGGATTCAAATATAAGAACATTTTAGTCGCAGTTGACGGTTCTAAAGAAGCAGAGTGGGCTTTTAAAAAAGCAATTGAAATTGCAAAAAGAAATAACGCTGAGCTTTTATCTGGCCTATGTCATTGACACACGCACTTTTGCTACAGTAGAGGCTTATGACCGCACAATCGCAGAACGGGCAGATAAATTTGCTACAGAATTGCTAGAAAAATATAAAAAACAGTCGATAGATGCAGGAGTTGATCGGGTCCAATTCCTGTTGGAATTCGGTTCACCTAAAGTACGGATTCCAAAAGATATTGCAAGGAAGCACAAGGTTGACTTAATCATCTGCGGTGCAACAGGAATGAATGCGGTTGAACGTTTCTTTATAGGCAGTGTTTCCGAACACATCACCCGCTACGCTCCTTGTGATGTCCTGGTTGTCCGGACGGAAAAAGAAGAATGATTTAAAGCCACGCCCAAAGCACACAGCCTTTATGTGTGCTTTTTTATATGTGGAAATCCCATGAAAACTCTGCTTAAACATTATTAAATGAAAGCCCTTAAATTTTGTAGTAAAATAAAAACAATAAACATCCTGGGGGCAAAGCAATGGAAGAATACTTTATTTACGACAATCGTCTTGGAATTCCAATTCCTGATGTTTCGAAAGAATGGGACGATTTTACTAAACAAGTCCAGCAGGATATCCTGTTTCGCTGGGAAAGAATCCGTGGATCAATACCGGACCGGATCGCTGAGTTAGAAAATATAATAAACTATAAGCAGGCTGAGCTCTCGAATGAAAGTGACTTTCCACGTTCCTGCGCATTGAACTCTGAAATTGCTGAACTGGCATCCATCATTAACGAGTTGTGGTTATGGTATAGGGCAAATCAAGGAATCTCCTCTAAAATGCATCAATAAAAAAAGCTCCCATTTCACACACAATTGAATTGGGAGCTTCTTTTATTATAAGTCCTTCTTTAATTCCCTAACTACATGTCCGATTTCGGGAAGAATCAGTTTATTCATCGCCAGCTTAACCGCACCGCTGGAGCCTGGGGTTGAGAAAACTGCTTTATTCCTGACTACCCCTGCAATCGCTCTTGAGAGAATCGCAGCAGACCCAATATCCTCCTGGTAGCTTAGCATACGGAATAATTCTCCAAATCCGACGATCTCTTTTTCAAGCAGGCTTTGCACCGACTCGATTGTTACATCCCGTTTGGCAATTCCGGTACCCCCATTAGTGAGAATGACGTCGATTCCCTCGGTCCCGCATCCTTTTAGTATTTCTTCCTGAATTTCAGCAGTGTCATCCTTTACAATCACATAATCAATAATCCGGTGCCCTGCACCTTCAAGCAATTCAATCATCAAACGGCCGCTTTTATCTGTTTCAGGATTTCTCGTATCACTCACGGTAATAACCTTGCAACTAACCATGTTTGGAGCTGCTTTTTTATGTTCTGTGACACTCATCTGGCATTCTCCCCTTTTTCCGATAAATAGCGGAGCTGATAATATTTATGGGCAAAGTCTGTGACCTTCCTGGTTAATTGATAATTGGAGCCCGCCCCGATTGCCATGCTGACAAGCGGAATGCCCTGAATCATTTTTTTTCTAAAAAGGGCAATCACCATCGCTTTTAATATCTGTTGAATTGGCTGTTCAAGCCATGTTGAATCAGCAAGCTTTTCACTGCCTTCATAAAAATATCGCTCATCACTTTTTCCGAATTCTTCAACAAGCGCTCTCCATTCATCCCCTTGAATTCTTGCGGGAAGTGTTGCAATATGGAACACCTTTAAAGAGTTCATCATTTCAAATGGTGTATTCACTTCGACACCATAGGTCATAGCGATCAATTGGACAACTCTCAAATTGATAATGGCGATTGCAGGTATGTCTGTTCCTAATAATAAGGTTCCGCCCGTTCCTGCGATACCGCCCTGCGCAAATGAATAAAATCGGTGCCGGGCTATTTGCTGCTGGGCAATATATTGAAGCTGGTCTATTTCCAGGGTTTTTAGATCTTCTATTTTTTCAATATCCTTGTTAAAAATTCTGCCTGCAGAAAGAATCCTTTCCTTTGCGTCAAGTTGAAGCTGTGAGCCTTGAATAATGGCATGTAAATGAAAGAGCCAGCTATCAATGACGGAAAAAAATTGATTCTGGATCGTTTCCGGGAGCAAACTGAATGCCCGTTCTAAATACTTTTCATATGTTAATTGGAAATCATTTGGTTCATAGCTTAAAAGTCGTACTTCCCATTCTTTTATTTCATCGAGAACTTTCGTTTCCCTGTCTGTTAATGTCATGGCGCAACCTCCGCTCCGTATAGGCACTTTCCTTTCAGTATAGCAAATCATTCCAAAAGATAAAAATCGAAGAAAAAAGGCAAACCCCTCTTTGAGAGATTTGCCTTTCTATTAAACGTTTGCCAAGCGGACTACATCGCGGGCAATCATTACTTCTTCGTTAGTCGGTATGATAATTACCTTTACAGGGGAATGTGGGTAGTTAACGAATGCTTCTTCGCCTCTTACTTTATTAAGAGCAGGATCCCAATATACGCCCATGAACTCCAGACCTTTTAATACATTTTCCCTAATAACGTCACTGTTTTCACCGATACCTGCGGTAAAGATGATAGCATCCACTCCATACATGCGGGAAGCATAGGAGCCAATGTATTTATGAATACGGTTGGCAAAAACGTCAAGCGCAAGCTGTGCACGGTTATTTCCTTGTTTCGCCTGGACCTCGATATCTCTCAAATCACTGGAGAAACCGGAAACGCCCAGCATTCCGCTTTTCTTATTTAAAACATCCAGAACCTCTTCAGCAGTTTGATTGGTTTTTTCCATAATAAATGGTAAAAGCGCAGGGTCAATATTCCCTGAACGAGTTCCCATCGTTACACCTGCAAGAGGAGTGAAGCCCATGGATGTATCAATCGATTTACCGCCTTCAATTGCTGCAATACTTGCTCCATTTCCTAAATGGCAGGAAATAAGGCGCAGCTGTTCAATCGGACGCCCTAAAAGCTCAGCAGCACGCTCGGATACATATTTATGTGAGGTCCCGTGGAACCCATACTTACGGATTCCGTATTTCTCATAATAATCATATGGAAGGCTGTAAAGAAATGAGCTTTCCGGCATTGTTTGATGAAAGGCTGTATCGAAAACCGCAATAGCCGGCACATTGGGAAGAACGCGCTGGAAGGCCAGAATTCCGGTAATATTTGCAGGGTTGTGCAATGGAGCCAATTCAGATAATGCTTCAATCTGATTTATTACATCTTCGGTAATAAGGACAGAATCATTAAATGCTTCGCCGCCGTGTACAACACGATGCCCGATTCCTTCGATTTCATCCAGGGAATTAATAATTCCCGAAGAAGTTAATTTCTCCAATAGAAGTTTTACTGCGACTTCATGGTCAGGGATATCCGTAATTTCCTGAACCTTTTCCCCATTAACTGTAATATTGAAGATGGAGTCATTTAAACCAATTCGTTCAATTAATCCTTTTGTGATGACTTCCTCACTTGGCATTTCAAATAACTGAAACTTCAATGAAGAACTCCCAGCATTGATTGCAATAACTTTTGCCATTTTAACAACCGCTCCTTTTATATAACCACATGGATGGATGATTTCTATTGATTTCTATATCAAATACAATCTTATTGTGCACAAATCCCAATCGAATATCTCTCAATTCCTCATTTAAACACTGTATGGATGACATTTCAAGGAGTATAATCACATGATAACGGTTTCATTTAAATATAAATATATTCAGATACTTGGGATTATTAAAACACTTCATTTATTGCAGTTTATCCCTCTAAAAAATGAAAAAATCGGTGCAATGTGCACCGATTTTTTCATTTTAATTTTTATTCTCAAGAAACCATTTATCAATTTTGCGGAGGATGCTGTCCATTTCGGCAGCGCTTGATAAGCTTGGCATGTCAACCAGCATCGCTTGCTTTGGCGCAACAGTTCCTTCTCCTTTTTTCTGCATAATAAAAATGCTTTTCGCTGAATTTTTATTTTTAAACATACTTAGCGGAAGCTGCAAAAGACCTTGCACAATGACATTTTCTTTTAAAAATTCGCGAAGAGACGGTGCAAGTTCACTTTCAAACAGCCCATTTGGAATAATAAAAAATAAATATCCCCCGTCCTTCGTATGCTTAACACTCTGTTCAATAAACAAATGGTGGGCATATGAATGGCCTTCAGCAGCCTTTAATTGATACTCTGCAGCCCTCATGTCATTAGGATAAAATCCAACAGGCAGATCGCTAATTACGGCATCGACAGGATCAATAAATAATGGCTCAAGGCTGTCCTGATTAAAAAGCTGGACTGGATGCTCCTGCAAATTGGCATTCACATACGCAAGGCGAATTAAAATATCATCTATTTCAATTCCAACAGACTCGATTTTCTTATTAACTTGCTGATTTAAAACGGTAGTCAGCAAATTTCCCGTTCCAATGGCCGGGTCAAGCAGACGGAACGAACCTTCCTTCATGAACTTTTGGACCAAATAGCCAACAAGCATACCGACAGAATCGGGAGTCATCTGATGATTGGGCTGCGTCGTTTCTTTCATTCCCTTTAGAATTACAAGCTGGAATGCTTTTCTGATTTCTTCATTTGAAAATTTATCCAGACTGATTTCCTCATACTGTTTTTTTAGCCGTTTAATAGAAAGCTCGCTTAATTCATCCTGAAGCAACGACTGTTGAAATACATTTTCCCCTGTTTCAGCTATTGCTTCTAAAAAGGTGCACGAAAGCTCCTCTTGTAAAATGAGTGCTGTTTCATTAAATAATGTAAATAATTGTTCTACCGGAGAGATTTTCATTTGTTTCCTCCTACCTAAATATCTCTACCTATTTTAACGAGTAAAAAAGCCTTTAACAAGTTATATGGAACAGTTTCCTACTTAAACAAAAAAAAGCCCCCGAGGGAGCTTTTTATTTGGATATGAAAGTATATCTTTTCGAAATAGTACCGGTGTCTAGCTCCAGTGCCTACCCCCTCGAGGTCGCTTCGGTCCCTACGATGAAGTCAAAGAACGACTTCACCTTCAGGCCCTCCAGCGCTTGTCCGGGGTGACCAAGGCACTTTCGCATTTCTATTTAGCTTGTTTAACAGCTTCTAGTGCAGCTTCATAATTTGGATGATTAGTTGCTTCGCTTACATATTCAACATATGTAACTGTATCGCTGGAATCTACCACAAACACAGCACGAGCCAATAATCTTAACTCTTCGATTGCCACGCCATACGCTTTACCAAAAGAAAGGTCACGGTGGTCAGACAATGTCTGAACATTTTCAATACCAGCAGCAGCACACCAGCGTTTTTGTGCAAATGGAAGGTCAACGCTTACTGTAAGAAATTTCACGTTATCCAATTTTTGAGCCTCTTCGTTAAAACGACGTGTTTCCGCGTCGCAAACTCCAGTGTCAATCGAAGGAACAGAAGTAATTAAACGAACCTGTCCTTTAGTGTTTTCGAGTGTAACTGCTGACATATCGTTAGCAAGTACAGAAAAATCAGGGGCTTTATCTCCAACTTTCACTTCATTTCCTAGTAAAGTAACCGCATTGCCCTTAAATGTTACATTTGCCATAATAAATTCCTCCTTTGTTCTATGTACAGGACTAATATATCTTTTCAGAATCTTTTTTGCAATTATTAGTGCTTGGCATTAAAAAAGTTAATCCTCCTTGCCTGGAAGATTAACCTTTTGATTTAAAAATCAAGATCATGTTTTTGATAGTTTGACTGCTGCTGATGATTATTTTGCTGGGTGTATTGCCCTTTATTGCCTTCATCCTTTTTAGAAAACATCTGCTGGATTTTCTCAACTGCCTGTGGAGCAAGATCTAAAATTTTCTCATATAAATGCGTGCTTTCATCCAAATGAAGCATTCTTACACCCTGTGAATTTACAATTAAAAAGGCAATAGGTGTAATGGAAACTCCGCCACCGCTACCTCCGCCAAACGGGTGGATGGACTGACCCTGACCCTGTCCTTGCCCCTGACCTTGATTTTGGCCCTTCGATGAGCCATCTAGAGTAAACTCACTTCCTCCGGCCGCAAATCCAAACCCTACCTTCGAAACCGTCAGAATGACACTGCCGTCAGGGGTTTCCACCGGATCCCCTATGATGGTATTAACATCGATCATTTCTTTTAAACTTTCCATCGCCGTCGTCATTAATCCCTGGATTGGATGATCAGACATTACTGCTTCCTCCTCTTCTAAACGGATTTTGAATTATCGCCGGACAAGACAGATAATGGCTTTGTCCTAAAACGGGGCCGTCCGCCTCTCCAGAACTTAATCAGTTTCATTCCTGCTAAAATAGCATGCCCGATTCGAAACTGAAAAATACATTTTAATTGGGTTTGTGAGACCGTTTGCTGAAAATGAGGGATAACAGCCAGTTGGGGCATTTGTTTCATTTTCATATAATGGCTTATCAACCCGACTATACTGCCTTTTATTGCCCAAAATGCACCTGTGAGCATTCCGGTGTAAGCAGCATCTCCGATACCAAATATTGTTCTCCATTCAAACTGTTTAATCGAAACTTTTCCTAAAAATGCTTTGACAATTTTATGCAACTTAAAAACATGCTCTAAGAGCTCTTTTGTATCCCGGATGCTGTCAAGCAAATCCTCCGCTGAAAACTGTTTCCTATCCTTCTTCTCATTTTCGCTGTTATTACTTTTCTGAGTTGTTTCTTTAAGAACGATAGTAGGAGAGTTATCGTCAATTTTTATCAAGGGAACATTGATTTTATACTTAATCAAACCAAACAAGGCTCTGAATTCTACTTTTAAATCATCGTTATCCTTGTGATGATAATAATTTATAAATATAGTGATTTTCGTAAAAAGAATGATAAATAGCAGGAACAAAAGAATCAACAGGGCAAGAAGCAGCCATTTCAATTTCGTTCACGACCTTTCAGCCTGTCAGTATCGGCAAAAAAGAAAAAAATTAAACCTGCCAACGATATGTTGGCAGGTAATGATTCCTCTTATTCGACATGCACTACGGATGTGTCCACGAAAAGGTCGTGCAAGCCTTGTTTTTTCGGCAGAAATGCAACAATGGCATATCCGATAATAATAGTTGTGGAGATGAAACGGCCAATCCACTCTCTTAGCAGCACCGTCCCCCATGATAAATTCTCCTTTTCTAATTCAACCACTTTCAGGCCAAACACCATCTTTCCCAGCGTCTGCCTAAAAAACTTGGTCATCAGCACGAAATACAAATAAAAAACAACCGCCGATGAGATTGAAATCGGGGCAAATAAATTGGAATCAACAAGAGATATATCAAACCCGCGAAATAAGGGGTTAATGATGATTCGTTCTATACTTCCTATCACGATTAAATCGAGAATATAGGCCAAAACCTCATCCAAAACCCTGCATAGCGTACAGACATATCCGCTTTCCTTCTCCCAGTGTCTGGTACAAAAGGTTTCCGATTTACATCACCAGGGTTTAGAGTATGTTGTTGCTGGTCGTCAAATTCATTTGTTTCCATCCATGTTCCCTCCCTTATTGTGCGTATAAATACATTAAGCGCGGGGAGTCCGGCTTGGAAAGAATCTTTACCAATCCAGACATTTCAAGATTATCCCCCAACATTTTGTGGGCACTCATGTTGAACAATGAACCTAAACCCATATTTTCAGTGTAGCGTACCACTTGGGCACCTTTTAAATCTTCATTTTTTTTCATCACCCTGATAACATCATCTAGATATCCAAAATCATCAATCAGGTGTAATTCCTTCGCCTGGCGTCCATCGTAAATTCGCCCATCTGCAATTTTTTTAACTTGATCTACAGATATGTGGCGCCCTTTGGAAATCACCCTCACAAATCCTTCGTATGAATTATTGATCATATTTTGTAAAATTTTTCTTTCTCCCTCAGTCATCTTTCGTGTAGGGCTCATAATATCCTTATACTGCCCGCTCTTAATCGTAACGAAATCTACTCCGTACTTCTTTGCAAGTCCTTCGTAATTAATTCCCTCCATAATTACCCCTAACGAGCCGGTTAACGTTTCAGGACTCGCATATATTTTATCGGCAGGTGTGGAGATGTAATAGCCGCCTGATGCAGTCATCGATCCCATCGAAACATATACGGGCTTCTTCGTGTCCTTTTGAATCTCTTCAATTTTGTTATGTATTTCAGCACTTTCAACCACTCCGCCGCCGGGAGAATTAACTCTTAAAATTATCCCTTTAACGCTGTCATCATCTTTTACATAGTTTAACTTTTCCATAAATGACTTGTGGTTATATCCGCCATTTTGAAAAAAGGATTCTGCTTCCCCAGTGTCCTGAATAACTCCATCCACCTCAAGAATGGCAATTTTCTTTGTTGCACTTCCATCCTTAACAACTTCCTCTGTAAAAGGGGCTTCAGCAGCATCAAAAATGCTGCTGAAATCATTTTCAGCCCCTTTAAATGCGAAAACGGATAAAAAATTCATTAAAATAGACACCAAAAATAATCCGGCAGCAATTCCAAGGGCTGCCCATCTCTTACCGTTCATATGTATGCCTCCTATATTTTGTCCTGTCCATGTAAACGCATGAATTCAAAATGTTATAAAAACATGCTAAACTAAAATCAGTATCACTATTTTTAAAAAATAAATATTAGGTTGAGTAAAAAAACAATTATCTCATTTTTTGACAGGAGGAATTTTAATGTCAAATCGCCGAAATTTATATTTTTATCACAAACGGGATGCGGACATGCTCGCAAAGGCTGCCACTCTGTATGAACTGGCTGAAAGATACGGATTTACGCTGGTCCAGGATCCAGCAAAGGCAAACATTATTGCAAGCATCGGAGGCGATGGAACTTTCCTTCAGGCAGTCAGAAAGACCGGTTTCAGGGAAGATTGCTTATATGCTGGAATCTCTACGAATAGAAGCCTGAGCATGTATTGTGACTTCAAAATTGAAGACACCTCCAAAATGATAGAAGCTACTAATAATGAGCAAATTGAAGTTCGCCGTTATCCTGCTATTGAAGTAACAGTAGACGGCCAAAGTACATTCCACTGTCTCAATGAATTCAGCATCCGTTCGGCGATCATTAAGACGCTGGTGATGGATGTGTTTATTGACCAGCTTCACTTCGAAACCTTCCGTGGAGATGGGCTAATTGTAGCAACACCAACGGGGAGCACCGCATACAACAAATCGGTAAACGGTTCGATTGTCGATCCGCTGCTTCCATGCATGCAGGTGAGTGAACTCGCTTCCGTCAACAATAATAGGTACCGCACACTGGGTGCATCTTTCATTTTGAGCGGCGATCGCAGCCTGACCTTAAAGATTGCGGCTGATGGGAACGACCATCCCACAATGGGTATGGATAATGAGGCCTTAAGTATCCGCCATGTTGAAAAAATAGAAATTAAACTAAGCGAGAAGCGTATCAAAACGATAAAATTAAAAGATAACTCCTTCTGGGAAAAAGTAAAAAGAACCTTTTTATAGAGTTTCACAGAAAAAAATCCTTATCCCGAAATGGGATAAGGATTTTTTTCTATTACGCGCGAGCCCTCTTACTCTTCTCTGTAAAAAGCTTGGTTCTGGATAGGGAATAGACTGTCAATGCTGACCAAATAAAGATAAATGCTAATAATTCAAGTTTGGAAAAATGTTCACCGTAAACAAAGATTCCTAAAATTAGCGTTAACGTAGGAGCGATATACTGCAGAAAGCCAAGCATTGATAAAGGAATCTTTTGTGCTCCTTTAGCAAAATAAAGCAGCGGAACCGCTGTTGCTGCACCTGCACCAATCAAAAGCAAATCAGTACCTGCTCCTGCCGTTAAGAAAGAGTTAGTTCCTTTCAAAAACAAGAATACCAGATAAATAGCAGACAAAGGCATCACTGCCATAGTTTCAAGTGTCAATCCAATGGCCGACTCCACTTTTATTAATTTCTTAGCCAGACCGTATAATCCGAATGATAAAGCCAAGGCAAACGCAATCCATGGAATCCTTCCATATGACAGGGATATAATCAATACTCCTATTAATGCAAGGAAAAAAGACAAGTACTGGATTGGTGAGAGTTTTTCCTTTAAAACAAACATACCGAGCACTACACTTACTAGTGGATTGATATAATATCCAAGGCTTGCTTCAATCATTTGATTGCTGTTTACAGCCCATATATATATAAACCAATTAATGCTGATTAAAATGGAGGCTATCATCAACGCATACATCTGTTTTTTATTTCCGGATAAGCCTTTTAGTGTTTGGATAAAACCCTTCCATTTATTAGTCATTAAAAGAACAATAACCATAAACACGAACGACCAAAATACACGGTTTGCCAGTATTTCCTCTGAATTTACATGGCGCAATAACTTCCAATAGATCGGAAGGAGACCCCATAGCAAATAAGAAAATCCTGCAAAAGCGGCTCCCTGCTGTACTTCATTTTTTTTCATATCTTTCGAGCCCCTATTCTTTCTAGTTTCGAAATAATTATAAATCGAAACAGAAGGAGCTGCCAATGTTTTTGTTTTAGGACTCCCTGTTATATACAATGTCTCCGCCAATAACGGTCATTTCGGCCCGTGCCTGGGCAATTTCCGCCTTTGGCATTTCAAACAGGTCCCGGTCCAAAATAGTAAAATCCGCAAGGAACCCTTCCTTTATCATTCCTCGGTCATTTTCATGTGAAGCCGCATATGCGCTGCCTTTTGTAAATAGAGAAATAGCTTCATAAACAGACAGAGCCTGTTCAGGCTGATAAACGGTTCCTTCCAAATCATCGAGATTTGTACGTGTAACCGCGGCATGTATTCCGAGCAATGGATCTGCCGGTTCTATCGGGGCATCAGACCCACCAGCACAATGGAGGCCTTCATTTAAAAGTGTTTTCCATGCATAACAAAATTCCATATGATCAGGCCTACCCTGTCAATCACCCACGGATAATCAGACGCCAGGAATCTTGGTTGAATATCGAGAATGGCAGGTAATTTCTTTGTCCTTTCAATCAGTTCCTTTCTTAAAATTTGCGCGTGGATCAGCCGATCCCTGCCTCCGCCTATAAGGGGGTGCTTCTCGATCGCATTTAGCACCATTTCAAAGGCCTGTCTCCGATCGCATGGATTGCCACTGGCAATCCCAATTCACGAGCCTTCTTCACTAGCCCGTTCAGCTGATCCTGTGAAAAAATCGCCATACCTTCAGTCTCAGGGTCGTCATGATAAGGATGGCTTAATAATGCTGTTCTCCCGCCAAGTGCCCCATCTGCAAAAAATTTCATTGAGCCAAATTCAATCCATTCATTTCCTGATAAATATCCCTCACCGGCATCAACTAAATCGTCAATTACCTCGTGGTGTACCAAAAGATGTGCCCTGAATTTTAAGCCATCTTCCTCAATCACTTTTTTGAACGTCTGATAGGTTCTCTTAAAACCGCCATAATAATTTAAATCCTCAGTATGGGAGCCTGTAACACCGAGCTTGTATAAATCCTTGATAGCAGCAGCTGCAGCTCTTGCTAAGTATTGTTCGGAAACCTCCGGCACAGCTGCCAACAGCAAATCCTGTGCATTGTCCTTTAACAGTCCTGTAAGACTTCCTTTATCATCCTTATCGATGACCCCTCCAGACGGGCAATCTGTCTGAGCCGTAATGTACGCGAGTTCCAATGCGAGAGAATTGGCTACCATGGCATGTCGGCAGGTTCTTTTTAAAATGACGGGATGTTCAGGTATAATGTGATCCAGTTCATCGCAATGAATAATTTCAGGCTTTTCCCATAGGTTTTCATTCCATCCTTCGCCAATCAGCCATTCACCTGCTTTTATATGTTCTGCATGCCTTTTTACTGAATTTAATACCGCTTCTTTTGAAGTAAGGTCAGATAGGTCAAGCCTGATCAGCTTTTCTCCATGGCCGATTAAATGCATATGACTATCAACAAAACCTGGATACATCACTTTTCCTTTTAGATCTATACACTCAACTATCGAGTCACGATACTGGCTTTCTAATATACTGGATTCACCTATTTTAATAATTTTCCCATTTTCTGTATAGACTGCGTTAACAGTCTCGCCTTCTTTCTGAAGGGTATAAATCGTCCCCCCAAACCATAATTTCCCCATCGTTCTCTCTCCTTGCATCTTGTTTTATCCATTTTAAAAAGCAGACGGAGGATCCGCCTGCTTCAATAATACAAACAATTAAGCATTATTTGCAGATTGTGCTTCTTTTTGCCTAAGTTCAATCCGGCGAATTTTCCCGGATGTTGTCTTTGGCAAGTCAGCCAGGAACTCAATTTTCCTTGGATATTTGTATGGAGCAGTCAATTCTTTCACATGATCCTGAAGCTTTTTAATTAACTCAGGGTCATTCGGGTCTACTTCTTCCCTTAATACTACAAACGCCTTTACGATATGCCCTCTTATTTCATCAGGGCTCGCGACGACTGCACATTCTTTAACATACGGGTGTTTTACGAGTGCATCCTCTACCTCAAATGGACCGATGGTATACCCAGAGCTGATAATAATATCATCGCCGCGCCCTTCGAACCAGAAATACCCGTCTTCGTCCTTTTTCGCCTTATCACCGGTGATGTAATAATCACCTCTGAACTGCATGGCGGTACGCTCTGGATCTTTATAGTAATTTTTAAAAAGTGCAGGTGTTTCAAAGTGGACAGCAATATCCCCAACTTCACCGACTGAACAGATCTCGCCGTTCTCATTGACAATCTCAACCCTGTTTCCAGGTGTAGGCTGACCCATAGAACCCGGTCGCAGCTCCATTCCTTTTGATACACCGACAAGCAATGTATTTTCTGTCTGCCCATAACCATCACGGACTTCCACGTTAAAATGCTTTTTGAAGGTTTCAATTACTTCGCGATTTAATGGTTCACCAGCTGAAACAGCACTATGAAGATGAGGAAGCTTAAATTCATGAATATTATCAGCTTTTGCCATCAGTCTGTATTCTGTTGGGGTACAGCATAAAACATTAATATCGTATGTTTCCAGGAGCTTCAAGTAGGTTCCTGGTTCAAATTTTCCGTGGTAAACAAAACCTGTCGCACCTGAGCCAAGAACGGATAAGAAAGGGCTCCATATCCACTTTTGCCAGCCAGGGCAGGCAGTTGCCCAGACCGTATCAGCATCTTCAATACCGAGCCAATTTTTTGCGGCAGTCCTTAAATGCGCGAACGCCCATCCATGCGTATGGACAACGCCTTTTGGATTGCCTGTTGTTCCCGATGTATAAGATAAGAATGCCATGTCATCTCTTTTAGTGTCAGCAAACTCAAATAATTCTGAAGCCGCTTTCATTTCCTCATCCAGGAAAATCCAACCTTCTTCCTGCTTTCCGATTGAGAAGGCGACAAGGTCATTTTGCTGAATAATACTTCCAAACTGATTGACGTACGGATAATAGCAGATGATGCCTTTAACATCCCCATGGGTAATGCGGTATTGAATATCCTTTTCCCTAAGCATTTCAGAACTAGGAATGACAACAAGACCTGCTTTTAAAGCCGCCAGATAGACCATATATGCCTCAATAAGCCTTGGTGCCATCACAAGGACTACATCCCCCTTTTGCAGCCCCTTATCCCTGAATACGTTTCCTGCTTGGTTTACTTTTTTGATTAATTGCTCATATGTAATTTCGTCTTTCTCTCCAGCTTCATTTTCCCATTTTAACGCAACCCGCTCAGAACTCGCCGCAAATTGCTCTACTTCAGTAACCAGATTGTAGTTTTCAGGTGCAATCAGATCTTCCCGTTTCATTTTATCCCTCCCGAAAATGTCTTATCATTATTATACAAAATTATTTCACAATTTAAAATTATTAAACAGATAAAGACAAAAATAAAGAGAGCGGGTGTGAACCCGCTCCCTGTAGCCATATTATATTTTATTATCGGGAAAATCCGCCGCCTAATTGCTGTTCAGCCATTTGAACTAGACGCTTAGTGATTTCACCACCAACAGAACCGTTAGCACGTGAAGTTGTATCAGCACCAAGTTGAACACCGAACTCAGTTGCGATTTCATATTTCATTTGGTCAAGAGCTTGTTGTACACCAGGTACTACAAGTTGATTTGAGCTGTTGTTTGCCATGTGATTTCACCTCCTTTGTAAATATAGAATGTGTAGAATCACATGGCATCATTCAAAACTTTTTTGGTAATTGTTCACAAATTATTAGAAATCTGCTAATTAATAAAATAATTTAATTTTTTTTAGAATAAATCATCTATTTGGTTTTCTTGCTTCTTTTGGGCTGCGCCAATATGAATTGTTTCAACCCCATCCACAGCCCTTTGAATATACGGCTCAAAGTCGATAAAGCTTTCGAAGTGCCCTACCTTTTCCCTGCGAGGCTTTGTTTTCGGTGAAGCTGGAACAAATATTGTACAGCAATCCTCATAAGGCCGGATGGAAATATCATGCGTATTTATTTCTTGGGATATTTTTATAATATCTGATTTATCCATTGTAATTAAAGGCCGTAAAAGCGGTGTATTGGTTACCTCATTAATAGCAAACATACTTTCCAATGTCTGGCTTGCTACCTGGCCAAGACTTTCACCCGTAACAATCGCCAGCCCCTCACGCCTATTCCTAATTTCATCAGTTATACGGAGCATCATGCGCCTTGTTGTCGTCATGGAGTAATTTTCAGGAACCTGCTGCCTGATAGCCTGCTGAATTTCCGTAAATGGAACAATATGCAAGGTAATCTGGCCGCTGATTTTAGAAAGAATTTCAGTGAGATCAAGTACTTTTTGCTTTGAGCGCTCACTTGTGAAAGGCGGACTGAAAAAATGGACCGCTTCAAGCTCCAATCCTCTTTTCATCGCTAAATACCCTGCAACCGGGCTATCAATCCCTCCCGACAGCATTAGCATCGCCCTGCCACTAGAGCCTACAGGCATCCCGCCTGCACCATAAATGGTTTCACACGTTAAATAAACTGCTTCAGCCTGACTTCTATTTGCAGGTTAATATCCGGTTTTTTCACATCGACTTTTAGACCGGGGATATTTTTTAATAAGTGTCCGCCAAATTCATGGTTAATTTCATCTGTATTTAATTCAAAGGTTTTATCAGCTCTTCTTCCAGTGATCTTAAAGGTTTGTCCATCTTGATAAATCCTGGTAACCAGCTCAAGGGCAGCTTTCTTCATTTTTTCAAGATTTCTTTCAACCTTTACTGCAGGGCTGAACGATTGGATACCAAAAATATTCCTTAATGCTTCCGAAATTTCATCTCCATTTTCACCATTCAAGAGAATATACATTCTTTCTCTGGTCGCTTCGATTTCAATTTTTGGAAAACCTGCGAGTGCTTTATTAATACTCTTTTTTAATTTATCGACAAATTTGTTGCGATTTCTTCCTTTAGTAGATATTTCACCATAACGTATTAATATGCGGTCATAATTCATTTCGTCATTATCCTTCCTAAATTCCCAGTTGTTTCTTTTATAGCGGCGAGAACTATTAAAGCCTCTTCTTCTCTATTGTCAAAGGAAAGGCTGAGACGGATTGAGCTTTCTGCAAGCTCCTGTGGAACACCCATTGCAAGAAGTGTCCGGCTTGGAGCTTTCTTTTTTGATGAGCATGCGCTTGTAGTTGAGACATATATTTCTTTTTCCTCAAGTGCATGGACAAAAATTTCAGATTTGATACCCTCCAGAGAAAAATTCAGAATATGCGGAGCGGAATGGATAGTCGGCGTATGGATCTTTATGCCTTCTATCTCCTTTAACCCCATTCTCAAGGTATCTTGAATTGAAATCATCTTTTCAAGGCCTAAATCCCTGTTTAACATCTCGAGCCGTAACGCCTTTGCCATAGCAACAATTCCAGCCACATTCTCGGTGCCGCTCCTCTGGCGCCATTCCTGATTCCCACCTGAAAATAATGGTGACAATCTTAGGCCTTCCCGTATATATATGGCTCCTGTTCCCTTTAACCCATGGAATTTATGGCCCGAAATGGAACAAAAATCAATTCTGGATTTATTTATATCCAATGGAACCTTACCGATTCCCTGTACATGGTCAACATGAAAAAGGATTTTAGGAAATTCTTCAAGCATTTGGCCAATTTCCTTAATTGGCTGGATGGTGCCGACTTCATTATTAACATGCATGACAGATACTAAAATCGTATCTTCTTTAATGGCATTTCTTAATTCTTCGACACTTACTCTTCCCATATTATCGACGGACAGATAGGTGACACCGAACCCAAATTCTTCCAGCTGTTCCATTGCTCCCCGTACGGAAGGATGCTCCGTTTTGGTGGTTATAAGGTGTCGGCCTCTCCCCTTGTTCATGAGAGCAGCTCCCTTAATCGCCAGATTATTGCTTTCCGTTCCCCCGGAGGTAAAAAACAATTCCGCCGGCTTTATATTCATCAAGGCTGCGATTTGGGCTCTCGCCTGTGACAAAAGCTTTTCTGCCTGTCCTCCCAGCCCGTGAAGTGATGAAGGATTTCCAAAGTAATCAGTTGATACCTTTACATAGGACTCTAAAGCATCCTTATATGGTTTTGTAGTTGCACTATTGTCAAAATAAATCATTGGTCTTCTCCTTTCATGCCGAAAACCGAATATAAGTATAAAGCTTATCATAAACGTCGTAAAAATTAAACGGACATACTTATGGCTGTAGCTATACAGCTTAATTTCCCCAAAATTCGTCTAATGGCACTAATTCAAAAAACAATTACACTGTTTATCTATTTCTGGACATAGAAAACCGATTCGCAACGATGCGAACCGGTTACTGATAAAAAGAATTATAGTTGAATCTGGTACAGTTATTCGTTCTCACTTGACAAGATGGTCTCAATTTTCTTTAATGCACCCGGGTCAATCTCTTCAATCGAAGCAGCCGCCTGTTCAAGAGCTCCTCGATAGTCATAACAGCGGAAGGCTCTTTCAGCTTCATTTAATCCCTTCGCAATAGAAGGATACTTGCTGCGGTAGCGATTTCCATATTGAATGACCTTTTCTGCAAGCATGACATTCTCAACCATCTCTGTGGTAGTGTTAATCAGTTTATCTACTGTCAAAACCGCAATCTCCAGATATTGGTGAACCGCTGAAATATCTAGAGGCTTTTCTTCCAATCGTTTCTTCACATTCTGAATGCTCTCGTTTCCGTCTTCAAAGAGATATTTATAATCCTCAGGAAGGCCAGGAATATTGCTCTTTGAAACCTGTCTGGCTGTCTCACTTAAACGCTTGACCAATTCACTTACTTTTTCCCTGGCAGCCATTTCATCCTTGCGAAGGCATGCAATTTATACCCAAATCTTTGTTGCTCGTCCCTCACTGCATCAAGGTCTTCTTTTATTTCGCGAAGTTCATCACTCATCGAGGATTGTGATGTTTCGTTAAATTTGATTTTTTCTGACAAAATTACAAAACGCTTGTAAAGTCCTGCTAATTGTTTTTCAAGCTCACTATGCATTTCAAGCTCGTTTTCTGTCAAATGGTAGCTTTGTTGGATATGGAAAACTTCTTCTTTCAGGCTTTCACTGTCTGACTGTATAGAGTCAAGCAATCCAGCTGTGACTTTTTCATTTTGGAAAATATGCTGTCTGGAATTCACTTCTTTTTCCAATAAATCAAACAAGGTTTCGATGCTGTCTTTAATTTCCTGAATTCCTTCTCCAAGCTTTTCTACTTCCGCTTCTTCGATGCAGGAGAACAATCTCTCCAGCTCCTCACTCAATCGGCTGACTTCCTCTTCAAATTGAAGATGCTCGAGATAATAGCCTTGCTGAATCATTTCGGAATAGCCATCTTTTACTTCAGAAATTTGGCCAGGGAGGATAGACTGGCATTCAATTAAATACTGTGGGATTAAATCCATATTCATTTTAATCGTTTCCAGCTTGCTTTTAATAGTTAATACGACTTCCCTGGCTTCAAGGTAATTTCCGTTTTCAGTTTTTTCATCAAAAATCTGGAACTTCCCTGACACTTCATCCAAGCGAGTTTCAAGGCTTTTTTCCGCTTTGCCAAAACTGTGTCTATGGGCAAGAAGTGTTTTCTTCGATTCGCGGTAAAGTTCCTTTAGCTCTTCGATTTCAATCCGATTTTTTTCTTCACTGCCAACAAGGCTGTTTAGTTCCTCTAAGATATTGGCAATTCGAGCTTCAATTCCATGCAGCTTTTCCTCAATCGCCTGCTGAACCTCTTTAGCCCGTCTGAACCTGTACTTGTCTATGTATTCTTCTGCATCAAACAGCAGTTCTTCAAGATTTGGCAGCTTAACTGTGACAATGTCATCCCAATCATTGCGCCAGCCTTCAAAAAGTTCTTCTGTCTGCCCGGTCATATTGAGCTGTTTCACCTTGGACATTTCATCCAAAACCGGACGATCCGTTAAGTCAATTTTCCACGATTCCAGCCTGTCCATCTCTTTAAAGTACTTTTTCTTTATAAAAAAACCTGTTACGAATAACGCAAGCAAAAGGATAATTGTCCCAATGATATACTCCATTATAAGCCCCCTGATTCCGGCAAGACTGCTTTCTTTAAAAGCAGTTTATCTAATCTATTTCACATGTAAATCATCATATTCTTTTCAATGCTTTTATGATAACATGTAAACGACATTTTTTGACTAGTAATTTCAATTTTTTTGGAGAATTTCTTACCATACAACAAAAATTGACAGAAATTTTTAAAAAATAGGGAAAAAACTACCTTATATTCAACAAATGGAGGCTTCGGACATGATTAACAAAGATGGGCATATCCATACTCCTTTTTGTCCTCATGGCACCAAGGATTCGTTCGAGGAATATATTCAAAAAGCTCTCTCTTTGGGGTTAAAGGAGATTACTTTTACAGAACATGCCCCCTTTCCTGACGGATTTTCGGATACAGTTCCAACGAGGGACAGCGCAATGCAGCACAAAGATTTAATTGATTACTTCAAGGAAATAGACAGGGTAAAAGAACGATTTAGAGGGAAAATAGTCATCAATGCTGGGCTTGAAGTTGATTATATCGAAGGCTTTGAAGAGGAAACAAAGTTTTTTTTAAATGAGATTGGAGAAAAGCTTGATGATGCGGTGTTATCCGTTCATTTTTTAAAGCAAGAAGGCAATTATGATTGCGTGGATTATAGTCCAGACTTGTTTGAATCCATGATTAAACAGTATGGATCCATTAAGGCCCTTTATAAAAAATACTATCAAACCGTTCTATACTCTATTAATGCAGACCTCGGCCCTTTTAAGCCGAAGCGTATAGGACATATCACGTTAATCAGGAAGTTTCATAAAAAGTTTCCGCAACCGGAGGATTTTAAAGAGGAAATCTTCACTATCCTTCAGTCGATAAAAAGAAACGGCTATGAACTAGATTACAATGGGGCAGGAACTGCTAAGCCCCTCTGCAGAGAACCATATCCTTCTGATTGGATCGTTCGGGAAGCCCAAAAAATGAAAATTCCACTTATTTATGGTTCAGATGCACACCAAACCAAAGATATGGGACAAGGGCTGAATGTTATGCTGTTTTAGAATTATAACAGCATGGCTTCTTTCTGCCGTTTTATCCCAGTGCATAGAAACCCTACAATCCAGTTATCGATTTCCTGTTGGTATTTCTCAACAAAAAAGCGTTCATGTGTATACACGTGAAGAACCTCGGTTATATAATGTGGATTTAAAAAAGGCATGGTCAGAAGCCCTTTTAGCTGGATTATCATATATTCACTTGAATGGGGTCGGAACTCTCCCCATTCTTTACCTTTTTCAAGTACCTTCTGGAGAAGATATTTTTCTTTCAGGCAATATGTGGACATAATTTCCCTGACTACCTGTGAATCAATTGACATCTCACGTAAAATAAATCTGGTTAGGTGGATATTACGGAAGTAGAAGTTCAAGAGGTTGGCCGAGATATTTTTCAGACAGAACTCAGCCCCTTGATTTAAGAGTACATATCCCGCCTCAAGTTCAGCTAAATACTGCTCAAAAAAAGAAGTAAAACAATGCTCCAGCAATCCGTGCTTGTTTTGAAAATAATAGGCAATATTAGCGATATTTACATTTGCACTCCCGGCAATGTCCCTGATGGATGTTCCAGAATAACCTTTTGTATTAAATAACGAGATTGCTGCATTCACAATCGCTTCTTTCGAATTCTTTACCATCCAAATTCCTCCTAGAGCGTACATGGCCGTATATATCACATGATTTGCCTTATACAATTACATTCTTGGAGCATCCTTATCAACCCTTTAAAAATTTCTCGACAATTTCTCCTCAATAACTGCTATTTTTGATAAAATAATAGATAAAATTCGAAGGGACCAGGTGAATATTCATGTTTAATGTCGGATTATATAACGGGACTAAAGAAGAAAATTATGAACTTGTTAAAAAGCAGCTGCAGGCTTTGCTTCACGGTGAAACTAATAAAATTGCCAATCTCAGCAATGCTTCAGCCCTTTTAAATCAATTTCTTGACCGAATTAACTGGGTTGGTTTTTACCTCATGGAAAACGATAACGAATTGGTACTTGGGCCATTTCAAGGCTTGCCAGCCTGTGTTCGAATCCCTGTTGGAAAAGGAGTCTGCGGAACAGCAGCCAAATTACGGGAAACCATTCGTGTTGAGGATGTTCACCAGTTTCCAGGCACATAGCCTGCGACGCCGCCTCCCAATCCGAAATTGTCGTTCCATTGATGAAAGAAGGAAAGCTAATCGGAGTTTTAGATATCGATTCTCCTGAAAAAAACCGTTTTGATGAAATGGACCAGGAAAAGCTGGAAGAACTAGTTAAGGTTTTGGTGGAGTTTATTTAAATAAAATTGGGCAAAGCGGTGTTTCCGCTTTGCCCTTTCTTTAGATTTTTTCCATTGCCTGCTCCAAATCAGCCTGAATATCCTCCCAGGCCTTCAAGGCCGACAGAAAGGCGAAGGAGAGTATCTCCAATGCCCATTTTCAATCGTTCCTGTTGAGGTACAACCGCATGGGTCATCGTAGCCGGGTGCTGAATCAATGTTTCTGCATCCCCCAGGCTTACAGCTATTTTTATTAGCTTTAACTGGTTCATAAATGCTTGCGCTGTTTCTTTCGTACCTTTAATCGAAAAAGAGATCAGGCCACCCGGCTGTTTCATCTGTTTTTCCATGATCCAATAATCAGGATGCAATTCATCCCCTGGATAATAGATACTTTCAACCATTGGCTGCCCTTTTAAAAACTGAAATAGCTTGCTTGCATTGTCGCAATGGCGATCCAGCCGTACAGCCATAGTTTTTAACCCTCTTAGAAGCAGCCAAGCATCAAACGGGGAAATGATGCCACCAATGTCTTTCTGAGTCGTTATCGCTACTTTTTTCATAAAGTCCCTGTTTCCAACTGCAATCCCTGCTATGACATCCCCATGGCCGCAAATATACTTGGTTGCACTATGGATAACGACATCACAGCCATGAAGTAGCGGCTGCTGTAAATACGGGGAGCAAAAGGTATTGTCGACAATCACTGGTATCCCTTTCTTTTTGGCAACATAGGAAACCATCTCAAGATTGACAAGCTTCATAGTGGGATTAATCGGTGTCTCAATATAAATGCATGTGGTATTGGGTAGAATGCTCTTCTCCAGTTCTTCCTCTGAATCCATTAAAGAAAAATCATGGCTAATTCCGTATTTGTCTTTCATTAATTGAAGCAGACCAAATGTACAGCCATATACTCCTTGTGAACAAAGAATATGATCCCCCGTTTTCGTTAACGCTACCAAAATTGCCGAAACAGCTGCCATTCCAGAAGAGAATGCCAGTGCAGCTTCACCCTTTTCGATGGCTGCCATTCGATCTTCAAGCATTTTAACCGTTGGATTCCCAAGCCTGGAATAGATGAACCCTTCTTCTTCCCCGGCAAATCTTTTTTCACCCTGCTCAGCAGTGGAGAAGGTAAAAGTTGATGTTTGAAATAACGGTGGAGTTAAGCTTCCCTCATACTTTTCCGAAGAATATCCTGAATGAATGACTTCAGTTTCAAACCGCATATTATTTTCCTTCATTTCGATTCCTCCCCAAACTTTATTGCAAGCGCTTACATTTTTCTTTTTATGTCTTTATTACAGAATATGATAAATCCATTATTATGGAAAGAGATTTGATTGAATTCATAAGAAAAGGCATCCCAGTTCAAGGAGATGCCTAGCTTATCCGAGTCTTATCTTCCTGGGTAATCACTTTGTTTTTTCCGGAATTTTTGGCATAATAAAGCGCTTCATCTGCACGCTTAAATAAAAACTTAAACGAGTCAAGTCTGTCCCTGTTCCAATATGACACACCACAGGAAATTGTCACATTAGGATCGGTGCTTTCCGCTACCCTTTCAACCAATCTGTCAGCTATCGCTACGCCGGCGCTAAGTGTTACTTTAGGCAGATAAATAGCTAATTCCTCTCCACCCCAGCGCGCGCCAATATCTGAGCCACGAATATTTCCTTTAATCAGATTCGCCACCTGGATGATTACTTCATCGCCTAGCTGATGCCCATAGGTGTCATTTATTATTTTAAAATCGTCAATATCAATCAGGATAAATGCGCCCTGCTCGTCATCTAACATGGACCTCTGGATTCTTTCATCCAAATAATTGCGTGAATGCAATTTTGTTAAATGATCTGTTATAATCATTTTTTCCAATTCTTCATGCAGAATGGAGTTCGTGAATGCGAGAGTCGAATGATGAATCAACGACTGCAGCAGCTTAAAGGTTTCAAAGGAAAAATAATAGGGTTCTTCCTGCACAATAATCGCAAAGCCCTTCAATGTATCACTCTGAACCATGGGAACCGCTATTACGGAACGGAATACCTTTTTATTAGGACTACTAGTTTGAAGCTGTAAATCCCCGATAAAAAGAGAGTCTATTTCTTTCTCGATTTTTCCCATTATATAATTTATATAGATTTCAGCATCCTGCGTCAGGAAAAATTCAGTAGATCCGGGCAAAACCTGTGCCTCTCCCTGATCATGTGAAAGCATAAAAAATCCGACTTCCTGAGCATTAAATGAATTAATTATTTGTTCGCACATGTAATTGATGGTTTCATTTAAACGTAAATTAGAATTCAGCCGGTGTGATGTTTCATTGATTAACTGCAAATCTGAAATAAGCCTTTTTGAATGCTGGTAAAGCTGGGCATTTTCCAGAGCACTGCCTGCAGTATCAGCGAGCAGAGTGATGAATTCCACTTCATTTTTCGGAAACATAAGTGTATTTGGGGCAATAACCTGCAGCACCCCATATACTCCCTGCTTCCCTTTTAAAGGGGCATATAAAATGGATCTTCTTTCCTGCAAAGAATCTTCGAACTGGATGGTTCCGGTTACATAGGCCTGCATGGCAGCAATATTTTCACTATCATATTCCAAATCCTTAATAGGAAGCCCGCTGTGGTTATGATTATCCTGTGAAAGAAGTAGATAATAAGAAAAAGCAGGGTACACGTCTTGAAGCGTCATAATAATTTCACCGAGAACAGCATCCATATCCATAGTGGAGTGAAATTTTTCCGTTACCTTAAAGAGACGTTTATATTTTTTCTCTTCCATTATTACTTTTTCCAGGTTACGTGCCTTTTCTAAAAATAAACTGCATTCCTTCGCTAGTCCCGTAAATATCCCGTTTCCCATCTGACCGAGACTTTTATCACGGTTTTCCTTCAAAGCCATAAAGCCAATCAATTTACCGTTTGCCTTCAGCATGACCAGAAAATCAAACCTATCAAAATAATCGATAGGCAGCGGTTTACGGTACACATTGCAATTTCCTGTTATCGTTTCCATTAATTCGTATGGAATAAAAGATGGGTCGGTGGATGCATTACTTCCATCAACCGCACTCCCTTCATACCGAAATTGCTGTTTCCATTCATCATACCAATATAAAGTAACTTCCTCTGAATGAAGCAACCTTTTTACAGTCAACAGCATTTCATAGGCAGCCGTTTCAAAAGGTATTATGCCAGACTCTCCGCCGATCATATCAAAAAAACAGCTTTTAAGCTGAAGGACCAGGTCGCTCTCCAATAATTCCATACCATATCACCTAATTTTGCCCGTGATTTTATCTTCCATAAATATACAATATCGTTTCATTTTCATTAACTTGAATTCATACGATATTCCCTAATTCCGACACACCGTATGTAGGACTATTTGATTATTCAATTATAACACAGGTAAAATACTAGAATGAATGGATTTGTTGAAAAAATATCTTTTAAATCGAACTTCCACAATTTAAGAGAATGAAAAACGCCTTGACATTTCCCTGAATAAAATTATATAATACTCTTTGTGTAAAATATTGCAGACTAAGTGGACACTTTAATGGCCTCATTTTGTTCCTCAGCGATTGCTTTTGCTGATGGTGTATCAGGTAACCCTATTCTGCTGGGGCGAAGTTACATGAAAACAAAATGTACATTATTGCAGCTTCACCACAGTTTTTATTTTACCAAAATAAAAACACTGAGGAGGAGTCTCTCATGGCTCGTTATACTGGCTCTAGCTGGAAAATCTCCCGTCGTCTTGGAATCTCTCTAAGCGGCACGGGTAAAGAATTAGAAAAGCGTCCTTACGCTCCTGGACAACACGGTCCAAACCAACGCAAAAAGCTTTCTGAATACGGATTGCAATTGCAGGAAAAACAAAAACTTCGTCACATGTACGGAGTAACTGAGCGTCAGTTCCGCAACCTGTTTGACAAAGCAGGCAAAATGCCTGGTAAACATGGTGAAAACTTCATGATCCTTCTTGAAGCACGTTTAGACAACGTTGTTTACCGTTTAGGATTGGCTCGCACTCGTCGTGCTGCACGCCAATTAGTTAACCACGGACACATCCTTGTTGATGGTTCACGCGTTGACATCCCATCTTACCGCGTTGCTGCTGGACAAACAATCAGCCTTCGTGAAAAGTCACGCAATCTTGATGTTGTGAAGGAAGCTGTAGAAGTAAACAACTTCGTACCTGACTTCTTAACTTTCGATGCTGACAAGCTTGAAGGAACATTCACTCGCTTACCAGAGCGTTCTGAACTTCCTGCTGAAATCAACGAAGCTCTTATCGTTGAATTCTACTCTCGTTAATAAGTCTTTTAGGCCTTGCCATTATTGGCAAGGCTCTTTTTATTGCATAAATAACAGACTGCACAAAGTGTTATTAAATGTAAGGTGTCATAAAACACCTCAAAGACTAACCATCTTTTTTCTAAGAACAAAAGGCGCAAGCGCCCTGGTAAGCCCCTACAGGCATAAGACGAATCATGCAGGAAATCCTGATTTCTGGAGTGATTTGGCTTATGACCCCGAGGGGCTGGGGGCTCCTCGAAAAAGCTATCGCTTTTTCTTCGTGCGAAGCATATGCTACCGAAGCTTTCCTTGTGGAGCTAGATTAATACAACTTGTAGAAGTTATTCACATCATTTAATTTTATAATTTCCTAGACGATAAAAAAATGACGTATGCTAATCCATACGCCATTTTTAAAGTCGTTTCATTATTAAGCTTTAACAAAATGTACAGCTATTAATATTTAATTAAGAAGTACTTTTTCTTGCCCCTGCGGATAATGGTAAATTGAGCTTCAATCCGATCAGCCTCAGATAAAGTATACTCTATGTCGGTTACACGCTCCCCATTAATGGAAACGGCTCCGTTCGTTACATCTTCTCTGGCCTGGCGTTTGGATGGGCAGATTTTTGAAGCGACAAGCAGCTCGACCAAATTGGTTTCACCTGCAGCATCAAAAGAAGGAACATCCTTGAACCCCTGCTTGATTTCCCCTGCAGTCAAATTTTTGACTTCTCCACTAAACAGAGCAGCCGTAATCTTGATGGCTTGCTGTAAAGCTTCATCTCCGTGAATCATACGCGTGATCTCTTCCGCCAGGCTTTTGGGCTTTTCTTAAATGCGCTTCTTCTTTGACGGAGGTTTCTAGAGCTTCAATTTCTTCGTGAGAAAGGAATGTAAAGAATTTCAAGTATTTGATTACATCGGCATCCGCTGTGTTAATCCAGAATTGGTAAAATTCATATGGAGATGTTTTTTCAGGATCCAGCCATACAGAACCGCTTTCTGATTTTCCAAACTTAGTTCCATCCGCCTTTGTCACAAGCGGAATTGTTAAACCAAAAGCCTTTGGACCTTCCGGCAGCATTTTGCGGATCAGTTCAAGCCCTGAGGTAATATTGCCCCACTGGTCGCTTCCCCCAATTTGCATCCTGCAGTTATGGTGCTCATATAAAAGCTTAAAGTCCATTGCCTGGAGAATGGTGTAAGTGAATTCTGTAAAAGAAATACCAGTTTCAAGTCTTGAAGAAATCGTGTCTTTTGCAAGCATGTAATTGACACCTACATGTTTTCCGTAATCACGCAAGAAAGTAACGATATCCATTGATCCTGCCAATCATAGTTATTCACCATAACAGCACCGTTTTCCCCGCCAAAATTAAAAATTTCTCAAGCTGCATTTGCATGCCTTTACATTATGCTGAACTGTTTCAAGCGTTTGCAGCTTTCTCTCTTCACTTTTGCCGCTTG
This sequence comes from Neobacillus sp. PS3-34, assembly GCF_030915465.1. GTDB lineage: Bacteria > Bacillota > Bacilli > Bacillales > Cytobacillaceae > Neobacillus_A. The sequence continues at coordinate 3,373,642 of NZ_CP133267.1, read as the reverse complement.
GATCTCCGATTAATCCCGTTGCTCCACCAACCAAAACAATTGGGCGGTGGCGATGGTTTTGAAAACGTCTTAATGTCAGGAACGGAAGCAAGTGTCCGATATGCATGCTGTCGGCTGTCGGATCGACACCGCAATATAAAGAAATTTTCTCTTTATCCAATGTTTCTTTAATGCCTTCCTCATCTGTCTGCTGGTAAACTATCCCTCTCCATTTTAAATCCTCTAATAATTCCATCATAATCCCTCCATATTAAGAAAAAATAAAAACGCCCCTGCAAAAAATGCAGGGACGCAAAAACGCGCGGTACCACCCAGCTTGAGGAATTTCTTCCTCCAACTCAAAAAATTAACGGTTTTTTTCCGTTCACCATTACTAAATATGATTCATGGCGAAAGCTCAGAGACGTAATTCATTCTTCTATATGTACCGGCTTACACCAGCCGCCGGCTCTCTAAAACAGGGATAGAAGAATTACTGATTCCCTTCTCAGCCTATCGTATCAAATTTTTAAACTATAGCTCTTTTTACCATATAATTTAGTCAGCTGTCAAATGGTGCATGCAGTTTTTAGAAAATAAAGGGAACTTTCTTTTTTATTATTTCATTATGCTATAATAAATGTGATTTTAGGGGGTTTGATACGAATGAAAGAAAACGAGCAATCGTGTAGAGCTAAAATAAAATCCATAACTCGGCAAAACACAGGCAGAACAGCTATTAAAAGTGCACATAATACATACAGAGTTATTTGGAATCTCTTCCTGGTTATTTTGATTATTGCTATTTTGGGAGGGTCATTTGCTGCTGGAGCAGGGGCTGGATTTTTGGCATCACTCGTAAAAGACGAGCCTGTCCGTTCATACAGCAGCATGAAAAAAGACATTTACAACTATACCGAGACCTCCGATCTTTACTTTGCCGACCAGGTATATCTCGGCAAGCTCCGTTCCGACCTTGAGCGGGACGAAGTAAAGCTTGATCAAGTCTCAGATAATCTTGTAAATGCGGTTGTCGCCACAGAAGACCGGTATTTTTACCAGCATAATGGCGTTGTTCCAAAGGCCATTTTACGCGCAGTTTATCAAGAGGTTACGAATTCCCCCATTCAGTCTGGAGGAAGTACTTTAACCCAGCAGCTAATAAAGAATCAAATTTTAACAAATGAAGTTTCTTTCCAGCGAAAAGCAAAGGAAATTCTTTTGGCATTAAGGCTTGAGAGATTTTTCAATAAAAAAGAAATCCTTGAAGCCTATTTAAATGTAGCAACCTTTGGACGAAATTCATCAGGCGGAACATTGCCGGTGTACAGGCGGCAGCAAAAGGAATTTTCGGAAAAAATGCCAGCGACCTTAACCTCGCACAGTCAGCGTTTATAGCGGGATTGCCTCAAAGTCCATTTGGCTATACTCCTTTTACGCGCGATGGACATATCAAGCAGCACCTAGAGCCAGGGCTGGCAAGAATGAAAACTGTTTTACAGAGAATGCGTGAAGCTGGTTATATCAGCCAGGCTCAATATATCAAAGCATCCGCCTACGATATTACGAAGGATTTTGTCCCTTCAAGAGACAATCCGCTTGAAAAATATCCATGGCTTACTTTTGAAATTGAAAAACGGTCTATTAAAATTCTGACAGAAATCCAGGCAAAAAAGGATGGATATAAATTAAAGGATTTAAAAAAGGACCAAAATCTTTATAATAAATACCTTACATTGGCTAGCCACGATTTGAGGCAAAAAGGTTATGAAATCCATACCACCATCAATAAGGATATTTATGATGCCATGCAGAAGGCAAAGGACTCCTTTCCTTCTTATGAGCCTGATAAGCCAGAGCAGGTAAAGGATACGGAAACAGGCGAATTAAAAACAGTTATGGAGCCCGTTGAGGTTGGGGCTATGTTGATAGAAAATAAAACGGGAAAAATTATTAGTTTTGTTGGCGGCCGCGATTATAAGAGACAGCAGTTGAACCACGCTACAAGCGCCATCCGTCAAAACGGGTCCACCATGAAGCCGCTGCTTGTTTACGCACCTGCCTTTGAATTAGGAAAAGCAGCACCCGGAACTGTTCTTCCCGATGTAGCGCTTAGGCTGTCCCCCAGCCTTAACCGACCTTGGCCTATGGATTATGACAAACGCTATAGCGGTCTAGTTTCTGCTCGCTATGCTCTTGCCAAATCATATAACGTACCTGCCGTTAAGCTCTACAAGGATATCGTCGCAAAACGTCCTGCGAAATATCTTGAGAAGATGGGCTTCACTTCGCTTGTGGATGAAGATTATACAAACCTGGCTACGGCGATTGGATCATTAAAAAACGGAGTAACAATTGAAGAAAACACAAACGCCTTCAGTACGTTCGCAAATGATGGGAAATTCATTGATGCCTATTTAATTGATAAAATAGTGGATAAAAACGGAAAGGTCATTTACGAGCATAAAGTTAAACCTGTAGATGTATTCACACCGCAAACTTCATATCTAACACTGGATATGATGCGCGATGTCATTAATATGGGAACAGCAGCCGGCATTAAAAATAAACTGAAATTCAGATCGGATTGGGCAGGTAAAACAGGAACCGGAGTTGACTTCCATGATTCCTGGTTTGTCGCAACCAATCCAAACGTAACGTTCGGAATTTGGACAGGCTACGATACACCGAAATCTTTAAAGGTGCCTTGGCAGCTTAACCTATAGCCAGCGGACAAACTATTTATGGGCCAATCTAATAAATGCTGCCTATGATAAAAATCCTGATCTGATTGCACCGAGTGAAAGTTTCAAAATGCCAGGGGGTATCGTTACACGCTCCTACTGCGCAGTGTCTGGATTGCTCGCTTCCGAGGTATGCACAAAGCGGCCTAGTGGAAACCGATATTTATAATGCTAAGTTCGTGCCTTCAAAAACGGATGACAGCCTGATTAATGGAAGGTTTGTCAGGGTAGGGGATCGAAATTACCTTGCCTCAAGTTCGACACCAGATGATTTTGCCCGAAACGGCCTCATGTTAAACCCTGATTTTGTAAGCCAATTAGTCGGCAAAAATTTCAAGGAAACAAGCCAGTTAATTCCTCATAAGGAGCGATGGGCAAATATTATGGTACCTGATGCCAAGATGCCCGAAAATGGGGAAGTACCATCAGCTCCAGTTTTGCAGCTTTTCGGCAGCACCATGACATGGCCTCGGGTTGAAGAGAACGACATTATTGGATACAGGGTATATCAAACAGGCGTCACTACGACAGAGGTGGCAAGCATCCCAGCAGGAAAGGGCTTGTCTTATACTGGAAGTCCTGGAATTTACTATATTACAGCTGTGGATATTTCAGGTAATGAGTCAGCTGCATCTAACTTGGTAATGGTCTTACAATAAATGCACAAAACCGCCTCCGGGGACATCCGGGGCGGTTTCTTATTTTTTAGGTATATCAATTAGTCTTCCATGGTCGATAGGTCTCCGGTTGGGAGATCCAATTCCCATGCTTTAAGGACGCGTCTCATAATTTTACCGCTTCGGGTTTTCGGAAGCTTTTCACGGAATTCGATTTCCCTCGGAGCTGCATGAGCGGCTAATCCTTTTTTGACAAACTGTCGGATTTCTTCCTTCAAATCATCAGATGCCTCGAAGCCATCTCTTAATGCAACAAAGGCTTTAATAATTTCTCCGCGGACAGGGTCAGGCTTCCCAATAACCCCAGCTTCCGCTACAGCCGGATGCTCAACCAGCTTGCTCTCCACTTCAAATGGACCGACACGTTCGCCTGATGTCATGATGACATCATCAACCCGCCTTGGAACCAGAAGTAGCCTTCCTCATCCATATAAGCAGAATCCCCCGAAACATACCAATCGCCTGGCATGAAATAGGATTCATATTTTTGAGGATTGTTCCAGATGGTATGCATCATGGAAGGCCAGCCTTTTTTTATAGCAAGGTTACCCATCCTGTATGGAGGAAGCTCATTTCCCTGGTCATCCACAATGGCTGCCTGAACGCCTGGAATTGGCTTGCCCATTGACCCCGGCTTTATTACCATGGCAGGATAATTACAAATCAGCTGTGCTCCTGTTTCCGTCATCCACCATGTATCATGAATTCTCAGGTTAAATACCTTTACTCCCCATTTTACTACTTCTGGATTTAAAGGCTCGCCGACGCTTAAAATATGTCGGAGGCTGCTTAAATCAAATTTTTTCACGATTTCGTCCCCTGCCCCCATCAGCATCCTGAAAGCAGTCGGTGCGCTGTACCAAACTGTTACACCAAATTCTTCAATCATTTTATACCAGTTTTCGGGGCTGAAGCGTCCCCCGACAATCACGTTAGATGCTCCTGCAAGCCACGGACCAAAGATTCCATAAGAGGTTCCTGTTACCCAGCCTGGGTCTGCTGTGCACCAATAAACATCTTCCTCTTTTAAATCAAGCACCCACTTGGCGGTCTGATAATGCTGAACCATGGCATTATGGACATGCAAGACACCTTTCGGCTTTCCAGTTGATCCAGAAGTATAATGGAGGATTAATCCATCCGTTTTATCAACCCATTCAATTCTTAGCTCTTTGCTGGCTTCCTTGAATTTCTTCTTAAAGTCCAGCAAAGGCCTTCCTCAGTCACGCCATCGCCCACAAGGAAGATGTGCATTAATGAAGGAAGCTCAGAAACAGGAACACGTTCAAGCAATTCTGGTGTTGTTATCAGCACTTTCGCTTCACTGTCCTGCAGCCTGTCTCTTACTGCACCTTCCATAAAGGCCTCAAATAAAGGACCTACAATGGCTCCAAGCTTTATTGCACCCAGTACAGCGAAATAAAGCTCCGGTGACCGAGGCATAAAAACAAAGACACGGTCCCCTTTTTCTACATCTCCATAAGTTTTAAGGACATTTCCTGCTTTATTGGATAGATCCTTCATTTCCTTAAAAGTATATTTTTCGTCTCTAGCCTGGTCACGATAGTACAGAGCAACTTTATTTTTTCTAAAGGAGACTGCATGCCGGTCAATCGCTTCATATGCCAAGTTGACAAGGCCGGTTTCATTCCAGGAGAAATTCTTTTCTGATTCTTTCCAATCAAATTGCTTGTACATTTCTTCATAATTGCCTAAATTATGCTCCCCCTGCATAACTGGCAGCGCTTCCACTTTCATCGTTACTCCCCCTTTGCCGTATATGATATTATTATAGTATAAATAATATTTATTCTCAATTTTAAAAATATTTCTGCTTACATAATTATTTTGAGTAAAAATTCACTAAAAGTTTTTTAAATTTACCAGAAAATTATGTGAAAGCGCTTTAAATTACAAGAATTTATGTATAATAGAATTAATTATTTGATACATCATTTTAGGTGGTGACTGAATGGAACATAAAAGAACCTACAACGCAAAAGAACTTAAGACTCCGCACGGGAGCTTGATTATAGAAGGGCCTGTGACACCTGAAAAACTAGCAGGCTATGATTTCCATGAAGACCTTGTTGCATTTCGGACTCCAGTCCAGCAACATAAAGCACTGATTGGAATCGCCGGGCTTCCTGAAGGAAGAATTATTATTGCACGAAACCGAGATACCATTGTCGGTTATGTGACTTACTTATATCCCGATCCTCTTGAACGCTGGTCGGAAGGGAAAATGGATAATTTAATAGAATTGGGAGCCATCGAAGTCATTCCACAGTTTAGAGGATGCTCAGTTGGCAAAAACCTCTTAAGGGTTTCCATGATGGATGATGCTATGGAAAACTATATCACTATCACAACCGAATATTATTGGCACTGGGACTTAAAAGGAACCGGCTTGAATGTGTGGGAGTACCGAAAAATAATGGAGAAAATGATGAATGCAGGTGGACTGGAATTGTATGCAACAGATGATCCGGAAATTTGTTCACATCCCGCCAACTGTCTTATGGCCAAAATCGGAAAAAGAATTGATAGTGAATCTGTACAAAAATTTGACCGCCTTCGGTTTATGAACCGCTTCATGTACTAAATTTTCAGAGGGGGCTTTCTGATGATAGTAGAAGAAATTATGAAAACTACTGTGGCTACACTCAGTCCATCACATTCGATTGCAGATGCACTGCTGCTTATGGATAAAAATAAAATCCGCCACCTCCCGATTATTGATTCAGAACAGCATTTAGTCGGTCTTGTAACAGACAGGGACTTAAGAGATGCCGCTCCATCTATTTTTCATGCTGAGGAGCATACTGATGATTTGGAGCAGCCATTAGAAAAAATTATGAAAAAAGACATTATAACGGGCCATCCTCTTGATTTCGTGGAAGAGGTTGCAGCAATATTCTATGAACACCATATTAGCTGCCTTCCAATCATAAAGGACCAGAAACTTGCCGGAATTGTGACCGAAACAGATTTGCTCCGCACACTCGTTGAACTTACAGGAGCCAATCAGCCAGGTTCTCAAATTGAAGTAAAGGTTCGGAATAAAGCTGGCATGCTTTGCGAAATTGCAACGGTCATCCGAAACCGTAAAGCAAATATCCAAAGCGTGCTCGTTTATCCGGATAAAAAGGATGAAGGATATAAAATACTTGTGATAAGGGTGCATACAATGAACCCTGTCGGCTTATTAAGGACCTTAAGGAGGCTGGCCACAATGTATTATGGCCAAAACTGCCGGGGCTCCCTTTATGACAGATAAAAGTGTTTTTATTTATTCAGAAGAGCTGTTGAAATATAAATTCAACAGCCATCATCCTTTTAATCAATTCCGGCTCAAGTTGACTTTAGATTTATTAAAGAAAATGCACGCAATAAATGATAGCTTAATTGTTCCACCCCGAATGGCTACTGAGGAAGAGCTTTGCATGATTCACGATCCGGATTATGTGAATGCAGTCAAATTGGCTGGTTTAAACCAACTTGAGAAAGAAAAAGCTGAAAATTTTGGGTTAGGAACGGAAGATACCCCTGTATTTCCAGGAATGCATGAAGCAAGCGCACTGCTTGTAGGCGGAACATTGACAGCAGTTGACCAGGTTATGTCCGGGCAGGCAGATCATGCCCTCCATCTCGGCGGTGGTTTGCATCATGGCTTCCGCGGTAAGGCATCCGGGTTTTGCATTTATAACGACAGCTCGGTTGCCATCCAGTATTTGCAGAAAAAGTATAATGCACGGGTACTATATGTTGATACTGATGCCCATCATGGTGACGGTGTGCAGTGGTCTTTTTATGATGATCCAAACGTTTGCACTCTTTCCATACATGAAACGGGAAGATATTTATTTCCTGGAACCGGCAATGTTAATGAGAGAGGCCAAGGAAAAGGTTATGGTTTTTCCTTTAACATCCCAGTAGACGCCTTTACAGAGGATGAATCCTTGCTTTTTGCCTACTCTAGCGCTTTAAAGGAAGTAGCTGAATTTTTCAAACCTGATATCATCCTGACTCAAAACGGTGCCGACTCACATTATTATGATCCGCTAACACATTTGTCTGCAACAATGAAGATTTATCGGGAAATTCCAAAGATCGCTCACGAAATCGCCCACCAGTATTGTAATGGAAAATGGATTGCAGTCGGCGGTGGCGGCTATGACATATGGAGGGTAGTTCCAAGAGCCTGGGCGTTAATATGGCTTGAAATGACTGAAAACTCTAATTGTTATGGAAGTTTGCCTGCAGAGTGGATTGATTTCTGGCAAAAAGAAGCTCCTGTTACGCTTCCAAAAATGTGGGATGATCCGGAAGACATGTATGAACCTATCCCCCGAAAAGATGAAATATCTGAAAAGAACATGAGGACGTTAGAAAAAGCACTTTATCCTATTCGAAGTCATACAAAAACAGAGTCTATGTAAGGACTTCTGTATTTGAACACAAAAAACCAGGCAGTAGCTGCCTGGTTTTTAAAATTTGATTTTTTATTTCGTTGACTGACGGTATTCAATCCTGTGTGGAAGAACAACAGTTTGTTCTTCTACTTGTTCTTTATTCATTAGCTTGGTTAGCAAGCGCATTGCAACTGCTCCAATATCATATAAAGGCTGTACAATTGTTGTCAGTTGCGGACGGACCATGAGAGAAAGCCTCGTATTGTCCGAACAGATGACTTCGAAATCTTCCGGTATGCTATAGCCTTTATCCTGTGCACCGTGAACGATGCCCAAAGCCATTTCATCAGCTCCAACTAATATGGCTGTCGGCTTGTCACCCACTTCAAGAAGGCGGTCAAAGGCTTCCAGGCCGGAATCGTAAGTATAATCTCCTTCTACAACTAGTTCCTCATTATAAGGGATACCAGCTTCCTGCAACGCCCGTTTGTATCCATGAAGCTTTTTCTCAGAGTTTTTAGGTTCGTGAAGCGGGCATACAACAAATGCGATATGTTTATGGCCCTATCAATGAATTCCTTTACAGAATCATATACTGCCTGTTCATAGTCAATATTGACAGAAGGTACTTTACCGGATTCTTCAATTGAGCCTGCGAGGACAATCGGAACAGGAGACTTTCCAAACTCCTCCACATGATCTGCGGAGATGTTTCCTCCCATAAATACGATTCCGTCCACTTGTTTCCCTAGCATCGTATTTAACAGGTGCAGTTCTTTTTCTTTGTTCTGGTCAGAATTGCTCAAAATAATATTATACTTATACATTGTGGCAATATCTTCAATTCCTCGGGCAAGCTCCGCAAAAAAGATACTGGATATATCCGGTATGATTACACCGACAGTTGTAGTCTTTTTGCTTGCCAATCCTCTTGCCACCGCATTTGGACGGTAGCCTAATCTTTCAATTACTTCTAACACTTTTTTCCGTGTAGCCGGTTTAACATTCGGATTCCCGTTAACCACACGTGAAACCGTTGCCATCGATACGTTTGCTTCGCGCGCAACATCGTATATTGTTATATTCACGTTCAACACTCCTTTTAAAGCGGGACATTATTATCTTTATTTTATAACAACTAAGCAGAACCTAGTCATACACTTTATGATTGTGAGATAGTAAACAATCTATAATCTGTCTTTAATGATACGATAAGCAGCGCTTTGCCGCAATAAACAAGTTCATTTATTTAAAATAAAAGAAGCCTTCTGCTGTTCTAATGCAGAAGGCTTTTAGCATTTGAATCAGATTCTCGCAAAACGGGAAGAAGAAAGTTCTTGGTAAAAGTGATCAAATTGCTTAAGATCCATTTGTTGTGCCGAGTCAGAAAGTGCTACAGCAGGATCCGGATGGACTTCCGCCATAACTCCATCTGCGCCGATCGCAAGCGCCGCTTTTGCCGCAGGAAGAAGCAGATCCCGTCTTCCAGTTGAATGTGTAACATCAACAAAGACTGGCAGATGCGTTTCTTGTTTTAAAATCGGTACTGCTGTAATATCTAGCGTGTTTCTTGTAGCCCGTTCATACGTCCTTATTCCTCGCTCACATAGGATAATCTGGCCGTTTCCTTGGGACATTATATATTCTGCAGCATTGATGAATTCTTCAATTGTAGCAGCAATTCCTCGTTTAAGAAGAACCGGTTTGTTAACTGCGCCAGCTGCTTTTAAAAGTTCAAAGTTTTGCATGTTACGGGCGCCAATCTGGATTACGTCAAGATAGTCCACAGCTATTTCTATATCGGCAGGATTGACAATTTCACTGATGACAGCCATATCATATTCGTCTGCAATCCGTTTAAGTATTTTAAGCCCTTCCACTCCGAGCCCCTGGAAATCATAAGGAGAGGTTCTAGGTTTGAAAGCACCGCCTCGAAGAAGCTTTAAGCCCTTTGCTTTCATGTTCATTGCTACTGATGCTACCTGTTCATACGATTCTACAGAGCATGGTCCAAAAACAAAATGCGCCTGTCCATCGCCAATCTTTTGACCCTTCAATTCAACAATCGTATTTTCAGGCTTTTTCTTTCTCGAAACCAGCAATGCGTTGCTATGGTCATCTTTTTGAAGATCCATACCCGCTTTAAAAATTTCCTTAAAAATATGGTCAATGGTTTTATTTTCAAAAGGTCCGTTATTATTCTCTTTAATCTTATCAAGCATTTTTCGTTCGCGGACAGGATCATATCGGTTTTCTCCCTGGCCTTCCTTCACCCGTCCAATTTCTTGGACGATTTGAGCTCTTTCGTTAATTAACCTTAATAGTTCCAAATTGAGTTCGTCGACACGTGTTCGTAGTTGATCTAATCCATTATTGCCCATTATTCGTCCCGTCCTTTCTATTTTAAAACCTTGTAAAAGGTTAAATAGCATTTAACCATTCTACCCCACATTAATAAAAAAGCTAAAAAAGGGCTTTTTCTGAAGAGTTCTGAATCTTCTTTAATGGTCGGAGAAAATATGTTACGATTTGCAATATAATTAGGATTTATTATATAGGAAACAAATTTCTTTGTCATCATTTTTCTTTATTAATTAAACGCTTTTAAGTACTAAAGCAATATATGTCTTCATTTATAAGAAGGTGAATAGGTTGGATGGAAAAAACAGGATTTTCGCACTCGATATCGGAACTCGTTCTGTTGTGGGAATTATTCTTGAAAAACAAGATGAGTCATTTCATGTCGTAGATATTCTTTCGAAAGAACATACAGAACGCGCTATGCTTGATGGACAGATCCATGATATTTTAGCCGTCTCAAAAGTAATCAGTGAAATAAAGGAAGAGCTAGAAAAAGATTATGGCCCGCTTAATAGAGTCTGTGTTGCTGCCGCAGGCAGATCCCTGAGAACCGAACGTGCTGAGACAGTCGTCGATATTAACGGCAAGCCCATGCTGACCAAACAAGATATCCTCCATCTGGAGCTGAGCGCCGTTCAAAGTGCTCAGGCTATCGCTGCCCAAAAACAAATCACCGATAACTCACATTATTATTGTGTCGGTTATTCTGTCCTTTATTACCGCCTTGATGGCCAGGAAATCGGAAGCTTGATTGACCAGACAGGTGCAGAAGCATCTGTCGAAATTATTGCTACCTTTTTGCCAAAGGTGGTTGTAGAATCACTAATTTCCGCCCTCCATCGTTCAGGACTTGAAATGGACGCTTTAACATTGGAGCCGATTGCAGCCATAAACGTGCTGATTCCCCCTTCCATGCGCAGGCTAAATGTAGCACTCGTTGATATTGGAGCTGGTACTTCAGACATCGCAATTACCGATCAGGGAACGATTATTGCTTATGGTATGGTGCCTGTCGCCGGCGACGAGATTACAGAAGCAATCAGTGACCAATACCTGCTTGATTTTCCCCTTGCTGAAAAAGCAAAGCGGGAATTACACACAAATGAAACTGTTTTGATATCTGATATTCTTGGATTTGAAACCGAAGTGGAAAAAAAGGAAGTGATTCAACAAATTTCTGGTTCACTTGACCAGCTGGCAGAAGCAATTTGCAATGAGATTCTGCTTTTAAATAATCAAAAATCCCCGAAAGCCGTTATGCTTGTCGGAGGAGGCAGCCTGACCCCTGATTTACCACTGAGAGTTGCAAATCGCCTGCAGCTCCCTGCAAATCGCGTAGCCGTCAGAGGAATTGATGCCATTTCCGGTTTAACAGTTGCCAGCCATATTCATAAGGGCCTGAATTAGTCACGCCAATTGGCATTGCCGTTGCGGCCCATAATACCCCTGTTCAATATGTAACTGTCTATGTGAACGGACAGCCGCTCAGATTATTTGAAATAAAACAGCTGACAATAGGCGATTGCCTGCTGGCTGCCGGAATAAAAATGAACAAACTGTTCGGGAAGCCTGGCTTGCGCGAAAATCGTTTCTCTAAATGGAAAAGTCATCACCATACCCGGAAAATTAGGTTCCTCTCCACTTATTTTAAAAAATGGAGAAAGCAGTTCATTGGATGAGTCCGTTAAAAATGGGGATCATCTTGAAGTTACAAAAGGGGCAGATGGCGAACAAACCGAACTGCGAATCAAGGATTTAATAGACCATCTGCCTGTCAAAAAAGTTTCGCTTAATGGGATAAATTACGAAGTTTCTCCATTAATTCTATGTAATGGAGTGAAGGCAACGGCTGAGAATATGGTCAGAGATAGGGATGAGCTGCAAATTAAAAATCCTGAATCAATCAGTGATCTGTTTGAGGCTCTTCAAAAAGGGAAATTGCTGGAGCAATTAAAAAGCTTCCGCCTCTCACTAAATCGGAAAGAAATAAGCATCCCCTCCCTTGCCGGAAAGCTGTTTTTGAATGGGAAGGAAGCTAAGGAACAGGATGCATTCAGGGATCAGGATGAAATCCAACTAACAGAAAAGTGCCGACTTTCCGTAAAGGACTTGGCAGCTTTCCAAAATATTAAAGTGACCGAAACCATGCCAATCTTTTTTAATGGAGAAAAGGTTCAGCTTTCCAAAACGATTGCAGAAGTAATAAGAAACGGCCAGGCTCTTACAGAAGATGACTTTTTGATTGATGGGGATGAGATTGAAGTAATTGAAAAAGAAACATCTCCTTTTATCTTTCAGGATTTATTTAAATATGTAGACATAGAATTGCCCGAGAAAGCAAATGGCCATTTCATGCTGTTAAAAAATGATAATCAGACAACCTTTTATGACCAGCTGGCACCAGGGGACGAACTGAAAATTGTTTGGCCTCATCTGGAAGAAATTAAATAAAAAAAACGGACGCATGGGCTAAAACCCGTGCGTCCGTTTTTTTATTCGTTAATGCTTACAGCGTCCTTCAAGGCACGAGTGTTAATTTTCCAGTGTGAAGCATTCCAAACCGGTTTCTCCCCTGCAAACAAAATGGCTTGCGGAGATTCGTGTTTAATTTCAAACTTCTCGGCAATATGGTTTGATAGTGACCGGGAATCCTGCACTACTAAAAAATAAGCAGGGACCTTCTGGCTTTCGGATGCAAACTTCTGATACTCCTCATATGCAGCATGGCTGATTGGGCAGGTTGAACTATGTTTCAAAACAATAAGGTTCTTTTTATTGCTTAATAGCTCATCAAATTCTTCAATTGAGTTTATCTTCTCAAGCATGGTATCTCTCCTATTTTAGTGAAATGAAAATCCTGGAAAAACAAAAGGCGCAAGCGTCCTGGTTAGCCCCGACAGGCATAAGACGAATCACGCAGGAAATCCTGATTTCTGGAGTGATTTGGCTTATGACCCCGAGGGGCTGGGCGCTGGAGCTAGATTATTACAACTTAGTAGAAGTTATCCACTTCATTTAATTTTATAATTTCCAAGACGATAATAAAAGCGGGGATAATAATCCCCACTTCTTGTAGTTCCACTGTATCATTTCACCGTTTTTAAGACAAATATTCAGTATTAAAACTTAATTATTAATCTTGCTTTCCTCTTCATCAAAAGCTTTTTTTGCTTCTTCCAGCTTTTGCTTTACATCGGTTTCATCAGCAAGTGTTAAATCATCAAATGATTTTGGCTTGCTAGTTTGAGCAGTTGAACCATTAATTGGGATATATGTTGTTGTCTCTTGCTTTTCACCTTCGTTTCCGATGGTACCCGTGAGGCTTTTAGCTTTATTGACAAGTCCGGCTGTTTGCTCTGTTACCGCCTGAGTCAATGATGCCGATTTCTCTTTCGTCATTGATACGATATTAGTACTCTTATTCACTACATTTTCCAGTACTGGAGCTGTTTTATCTTTCACCAGGATTGCCTGCTGATTAATTGTATCCCTCATATCCTTACCAGATTTGGGAGCCAAAAATAATGCAACAGCAGCTCCTACGATGCCTCCGAACAATGCTCCCATAAAGAATTCCTTAGAGCCGGGACTTCCTTCATTTTTTATTTGATTGGTTTCTCTAGTTTCATACTCTCTGCCTGCCATATTAATCCTCCTCTTAATCTATCGTGACCTTACTCTTTCCCGCTGGCTTTCTCTGGCCATCAATTCGTGTTCAGGGACCGTGTAAGTCTTTTCCTTTTTAGATTTCCACTTATCCTTTAATTCTAGGAAAACATTACTCCACTGCATAACTTGTGAAATTTTTTCTTTATTTTGTTCAATCTGCCTATCCACAGTGTTGGTAATATTCTGTATAGAATGATTAAATTTATTGACTGCTTTTCCTACATCTTTTACTGCATCCACTACAGTATTTAAGCTTTCCGATTTTCTTTGGATATCGTCTGCCAGTGTGTTGGTCTTATGTAACAGCACTGTTGTTTCCCTTGTCACTCCATCCAGCTGGCCCTCCAGCCCAACCAAGGTTTTCGAAACACTTTCAAGCGTCTTTTGAAGTGATTTCAATGTTTTTGATAAGTAAATGACAAGTACAAAAAAAGCGACCGCTATAAGGGCTACGCTCAAGTACAAAATAATTTTCATTCCCTGCACCTCCATATTTATCTACAGTTATCTATTACCCAACCCGCTTTAAAATAAACCGGGCCATCTTTTTATATACTATTTCAAGAAAATAGTCACGCTTTCCTGCAAGGCTATTGAAAAATTTCTTTATGAAGGAATAATTATCAACAACAGTGATGAATTCGGTTACAATATTAATGTATCTCTACTAAATGTGTTGGAGGCGTTATAAAATGAAAGATCCACGTATTGAAACATTGGCAAGAAATTTAATTAATTACTCAGTTCAGCTCCAAAAAGGCGAAAAAGTGCTTATAGAAAATTTCGGCCTGCAGCGTGAACTGGTTACTGCTCTTGTAAAGGAAGCATATGCAGCAGGAGGCTATCCGTTTGTCCTATTAAAAGACCAGCAGGTTGACCGCTCGATGTTAATGGGTGCACAGGAAGAGCAATTTAATATGATTGCCGATTTTGAAGCGGCTGTCATGAGCAAAATGGATGCATACATAGGACTTCGCTCCGGTGATAACATTAATGAGCATGCAGATGTACCAGCTGACAAAATGAAAATTTATGGCGGTACGGTTGGCAAAAAGGTGCATCGCGATATTCGTGTACCAAAAACGAAGTGGGTCGTTCTTCGTTACCCGAATTCTTCAATGGCTCAATTAGCTAAAATGAGTACGGAAGCCTTCGAAGACTTCTACTTCAATGTATGCAATCTCGATTATGGAAAAATGGATAAAGCAATGGACAGCCTTGTTGAATTAATGAACCGGACAGACAAGGTCAGAATTACTGGTCCTGGTACGGACCTTTCTTTTTCTATCAAAGACATCCCTGCGATCAAATGTGCAGGAAGGCTTAACATTCCTGATGGAGAGGTTTATTCTGCCCCAGTACGTGACTCTGTCAATGGCGTAATCACTTACAACACTCCATCTCCATATCAGGGCTTTACCTTTGAGAATGTAAAACTTACTTTTAGAGACGGGAAAATTGTTGAAGCTGAATCGAATGACAGCGAACGAATCAATAAAATCTTTGATACTGATGAAGGCGCACGCTTTGTTGGAGAGTTTGCGATAGGGGTAAATCCTTACATTCTTAATCCAATGCAGGATATCTTATTCGATGAGAAAATAGACGGAAGCTTCCACTTTACTCCAGGGCAATGCTATGATGATGCCTTCAACGGCAACCATTCAAACATTCACTGGGATATGGTCAATATCCAGCGCCCTGAATACGGCGGCGGAGAAATCTATTTTGACGATGTTTTAATCCGAAAAGACGGTCGATTCGTCATTCCTGAGCTGGAAGTATTGAATCCGGAAAACTTAAAATAATTTAAAAAGGGATGTCCGCTTTTGGACATCCCTTTTCCTTATACCGTTAATTGCTTCTCGTATGCTTCCTGAAACTTCTGTATATCTCCTGCTCCCATAAAAACAATGACACTATTGTCATGTTGCTGAAGCATTGAGGTATTTTCTTCAGACAAGATTTCAGAACGTTCTACCCTTTCCTGAAGATCCTTTATGGAAAGTTTGCCATGATTCTCCCTTGCTGAACCAAAAATTTCACAAAGATACACTTTGTCTGCTAAATTCAGGCTATCTGCAAAGTCTTCCAAAAATGTTTGGGTACGTGTAAATGTATGCGGCTGAAAAACAGCTACGATTTCTTTATCAGGATACTTCTGCCTTGCCGCATCGATTGTAGCCTTAATTTCAGTTGGATGATGGGCATAGTCGTCAATAAGAATCTGTGAACCCATGTTTTTTTCCGAGAACCTTCTTTTAACACCCTGGAATGTTTTAAGCTGTTCCTTAACTATTTCTACATCCAATTCCTCGTAATGGCATAAAGCAATTACCGCTAATGAATTTAAAACGTTATGGTTCCCAAATGTAGGAATGGAGAACGTTTCGAACAAGGTGTTTCTTATAAACACATCAAAGGTCGTTCCTTCAGATGATGTAACAAGATTTTTGGCTTGATAATCATTCTCCTCGCCAAATCCGTAAAAAAGCACTGGAACTTTTGCCTGGATTTTTTGCAACTGCTCATCATCTCCGCAGGCAAAAATACCTTTCTTTACTTGAAGTGCCATCTCCTGGAAAGCCGAGCACACATCTTCAATATTGGCAAAATAATCAGGATGATCAAAATCGATATTCGTCATGATTGTATAATCCGGAAAATACGATAAAAAGTGCCTTCTATATTCGCAAGCTTCAAAAACGAAGTATTCAGATCCCTCTTCACCTTTACCAGTACCGTCACCGATTAAAAAGGAAGTTGGCTTAGCCCCTTTCATTACATGAGCAAGCAAGCCAGTCGTAGAGGTTTTTCCATGGGCGCCTGTAACAGCGACACTTGTGAAATTTTGCATGAAGTCTCCGAGGAAACGATGATAGCGTACAATCGGAAGACCTAGCTTCATTGCCTCCTGTATTTCCTCATGCGTATCGGGATAGGCATTACCTGCAATAATTGTCATACCCGGCTGAATATTTTCCTTTTGAAAAGGAAGAATTTTTATTCCTGATTGTTCAAGAGCTATTTGTGTAAAAAATCGCTTTTCAACATCGGAGCCCTGCACCTCAAACTTCATATCGTGCAGAATTTGTGCCAGTGCACTCATTCCCGACCCCTTTATACCTACGAAATGGTGAATAGTCATATAAAGAACCTCCAACCAACGTCTATATGTAAAACAGTATATGACATCTATTTATAATTGCTAATTGTACGTGAGTTCATAGAACTCATTGTGTATGAAAAAGCTTTAACATATTAAAACATTATAACATAATGATTTGAAACGGGGGAAATCTGCGCAAATAAACATATTCCCTATTTCAGGTTTTTAAAACCTGCCATCAGACTTTTTTCCGCTAGCAGCTTTGTTGAAGCCTTATGGGAGAAAGACTGGCGGCAGGTTCAATATGGATAGCATTAATCTATTATTTGTATTATTTGTTCTTGTTGATAAAAAATACCATTTTTAATTGGATCACTTTAAAAATTGCTGCCATGAAACCTTTCACCTAAACTAAAGGCTGCTTGCTTCATAAATGGACTCAAGATCTGACTCAGTTATCAGGACCTCACGTGGTTTGCTTCCGCGGGCACTTGATATAAATCCCTGTTTCTCCATCAGGTCCATTAGCCGTGCTGCGCGATTGTAACCAATTTTAAACCTGCGCTGCAGGCTTGAAGTGGATGCCCCACCTTGATCAACGACAAATTCACAAGCCTCGAAAAATAATTCGTCTTCTTCCTCTGTAACCTGCGCCTTTTTAAGTAATTCCTCTTGCTCGAATAAATAGTTTGGTGCCTGCTGGTCCCTCGCATGGGCTACAACAGAGTCAATTTCTTCATCCGACACAAAAGTGCCTTGCAGACGGACCGGTTTAGAGGAACCATTTTCTAAAAATAGCATATCCCCGCGCCCTAGCAGTTTTTCAGCCCCGCTAATGTCAATGATCGTTCTCGAGTCAATTTGGGAAGAGACTGAAAAAGCAATCCGAGTAGGAACATTGGCTTTTATCAAACCTGTAATGACATCCACTGACGGCCTTTGGGTGGCGATAATCAGATGGATTCCGCATGCCCTTGCCTTCTGGGCAATCCTGCAGATCGCTTCCTCCACATCAGCAGGCGACATCATCATCAAATCAGCGAGTTCATCAATGATGATAACAATGAACGGCAATTTTTGGGAATGTCGTTTATGCTCAGTGGCCAACTCATTAAACCGATTGATATCCCTGACACCGGTATGTGCAAATAACTCGTATCGGCGTTCCATCTCTTCCACTGCCCATTTTAATGCCGCTGTTGCAGCTTTAACATCGGTAATTACCGGGCTGACAAGATGGGGAATCCGATTATAGGGTGCCAATTCCACCATTTTTGGATCAATCAGCAATAATTTTAATTCGTCCGGACTTGCTTTATAAAGCAGACTTACAAGAATCGTATTAATACATACGCTTTTTCCCGATCCAGTTGCACCGGCAATAAGACCATGCGGCATCTTCTTCAAGTCTGTCACAATCGGCTTACCCGAGATATCCAATCCTAGAACTGCCGTCAATGGAGAAGTACTTTCTTTAAAAACAGACGACTCAATAATTTCGCTGATTAATACAGGCCGTGAACTTTGGTTAGGCACTTCAATCCCGATTGTATGTTTTCCGGGGATGGGAGCTTCTATCCTTATATCTTTAGCAGCAAGACTTAATTTAATATCGTCCGTTAAATTGGTAATCTTATTCACTTTCACTCCAGGCTCCGGCTGAACTTCAAATCGGGTAACTGAAGGGCCTTGGGTGACGTTTACAACCTTTGCCCCCACATTGAAATTCTGAAGAGTTTGATTTAACATCTCCTCTTGGTTCGAAAGCCAATCCGTATCTATTGCATTAGAAACAGGAGGCTTTAGCAAATGAAATTCGGGAATTTGATACCTGGCAAGTTCGGGATCATAGTCCATGCTTATCGAAACATGTTCTTCGTTCAATGGAATATTTTTTTCTGCTTGGATAAGTGGAACTTCTTTAGCAATGGCTTGGGGTGCTACCTCCAAAGTCTTGAATCTGCTTCTCTCTTCGAATTTCCGCTTATCCTGTTTTAACATCATAACATTAAACGGCAAGTGAGTTCTTCTGCCCTCCGTTTGTTTAATGCTATCGTCCTTTTCAGGCTCCTTATATTCATGCTCTGAAGCGAGTACTTCACCAGCTCCATCCATTTCAGGAAGAACGGCTGGTTCAGCAGACATTACAGGCTGTGTTTCCATGACCTCTTCCATTTCCATTAGTCCTGGTTCAATGGTTTCTCCCACTTCTACTACCGGAGCTGGTTCGATAATAGTTTCTGCTACTTCCACTACCGGAGCTGGTTCGATGATTTCTGCCTTTTCCATTACCGGAGCTGGTTCGATAATTTCTGCCTTTTCCACTACCGGAGCTGGTTCGATGATTTCTGCCTTTTCCATTACTGGGTCTGGTTCGATAATTTCTGCCTTTTCCACTACCGGAGCTGGTTCGATGATTTCTGCCTTTTCCATTACCGGAGCTGGTTCGATAATTTCTGCCTTTTCCACTACCGGAGCTGGTTCGATGATTTCTGTTACTTCCACTACCGGATTTAGATCAATGGTTTCTTCCCTATGGGATGTTGGCTCTTGTTTAATGATTTCCTCCGTTCCCATTACTTCTATGGGTTCGATGGCTTTTTCCATTCGGAAAGCCACCTTGATCTATAGTTGATTGGATGCTTTCATTATCTACTGCATATGTACCGAAATCGCTTAGTTCATGTTCGACCACATCTATTTTTTTATGCTGGTTGAAACCGAATACTGGCGATGGAATTTCCGTAGGACGGAATGGGCTGCCCTTTTTAGGCTGTTGGGCATTACTCTTTGGCATGCTTGGTTTTATGGATGGTGGAGGCGGCTCAGGACTTTTCTGCTTAGTTACTACAGGCTCAGGTCTATTGGGTGGGCTCTTCTCCACTCTTCGTACTGCCCTTTTACCATCCGGTATGATTGGAAAGCGGAAATTCCCTTTAGGGTATTGATAAGCCACTTTCGCTTCCATTTCTTTCCCTATTTCCCTTTTGTGGGGTTGCTGCGGTTTTTCTATTTGTTCCATCACTTGACTATTATTTATATCTTCATCCAAATCTTCCTCTTGCCCTTTAAATATTTGGAAAAAATTGTGAATCCAACTCAAAATGTATCACTCTTTCTTCTATCTTCTTTTTTCTATCACTCTATTTTATCAGTATTTCATAAAAATTCGACAAAAAATCGAAGAATAGGTCGAATTATCGACGTTTTGGCATAAACAGCCATTAAAAAAGACCACTAATGAAGTGATCTAATATTTATCTGGTTTACTGCAACTTCTTACCTGCGATTCTTCCCTAAGATAAATATCGGTTCAAGATTGCCATCCTCATATAAAAATGACAATGCCGTTATCGGAACAGGCCCATTCGCAAAGAAGCCCATAGTCATTTGAGCGAGAACATCATAGCCAGTATCATTTTGAATATCAGCAATAATCAGGACATCTTGATGTGGGACAGCCACAGCCATCGTTCCAGTGATTTTTTTTTGAATATCACTGAGGAATACTTTATTTAAAATGCGGCTGGCATCATATCCATCCTTTGTGTTGAGGAAATAAAACATATTGCCTGCAACATTGTCTTCTTTTAGTGTAGTAGACAAAGATCTAACGTTGAAAAGAGCGATTTCTTTTACTCTGGCCTCATCCCAGCCCTCTTTTTTCATGATGCGGGAATCAATTAAACGATAGGTATTACCAAGATCGTATGCATAATAAATTCTCGTTTCTGCTGTATGTTCTTCGTATAAAAATGGAACACCTTCTTCTGCTTCAGCTGGAAAGGAAGTAGAACGGATAACTGGAAAAATCTTTTTTTCATGCTCTGTCAGCTGGACAGTATCATCCATCGCCTTTAAACCTTCTTCGATATAATAAACAACTTCATCGATTGCTTTTTCTTTTTCTGAATGCCATTTTGCAACAATACCCGACAGTGAAACAGTTATTCCTTTTCCACTACGGGTGTTCTCAATCCGGAGCTGGTCCTTTTCCCGGTCATAAGAAATGGAGCGACTCTCGTTTCCTAATCGCGACTCTAGTTCTTTTCTCATTTTTCTGCTATCCATTTTCATTACAATCCCTCACTTCTCCTTACCTATTTTACATTAAAAAGCCTCCATCTCAAAAGAAGATGGAGCATCAAGGAAGTGATTATTGCAAACCGATGATAAACCCTTCAATTTCTTCTGGAGTTTTTCTGTCCTTGCTGACGAAACGACCCAGTTCTTTTCCTTTTTCGAATCCGATGAAGCTTGGAATACCATATACATCCAACTGCTGGCATAATTCAATGAATTTGTCCCGATCAACATGGACAAAGGTAAACTCGGTAAATTTTTTCTCAATATCCGGAAGCACCGGTTCAATCACTCTGCAGTCAGGGCACCAATCAGCAGAAAACATGAATAAATGCTTGCCTTCGTGTTTCATTTGCTCAAATTGTTCCATTGATTCTAATTCATTCATAAAAACTCCTCCAATTCATACAGCCATTTTATAAATATAACAGGCATTAGTTTAAAAAATCCATTAAAGTGTACTGCTATCTATTGGGTTATACGCTGTTGTTGCTTCCCTTATAATTCCCGTAAACCCGCAGAACAAACACAGTCAGGAGAGCGAGAATAAGAAAAACGAAGGGAAACCCTTCGTTTATTTATCGTTTTATTATTTTTACGGAATTGACAATTTGCATCATCGCTTTAGTTTCATTAGCCATGCTGCCCGTTTTCGTCTCGGTTGTCAGTTTTGCTCCGCCAACCCCGACGGTCACTTCGCTCATGTCATCATCAAGTTTTTCAACAATTAAATAACCTAGCTTCTTGCTGCTCTTAAAGATTTCATCCACATCTATCTTTTTATGCTGGTTCTGAGTAGCTTTATAAACGATATCGCTTTTTAAATCTTCCTTTGGGTTAAAGAAGAGGATATATGTTTTTGATCCATTTTTTAAAATAATATTGTTCGCAGACTTTTCTTTTATCTCATAGCCAAACGGCAAATAAAATTCTGCTTCTTTTAATTTCTGATTGGGCTTTTCAGATTTCTCCTTAAAAGCAGCTTCAGCAGATTTTTTTGTTAATTTTATTTCTTCTTTAAAAGAAGAATTGCCACAAGCACTTAGAATATAAGCTGAGACGAACAAAACGACAATTATTTTTAAGGATCTAATCATCATATCCTCCTATCTGAAAAAGTATCAATTGAATTTAAAAATCAAGTAAATAGCTATATCTATCATACCTTTGTTAAGTTTATTCTGACAACCCTTCTGACCCATTAAAACGTCAAAAAACGAACACTTAAAAAGAAAAATTTCTATCTCTTTTATAGTCATATTGTCCTGCCAGTAATTTCATAATATGCGTGAACATATCCGTTCTATCTATATAACCAGACGTAAAAATGCCAATTGCGCCCTCTTTTTCCTGACATTTTGTTTTCTTGCATAGTCATCCATTACCGGGCCGAGCTCTTCCCCGGCTCTTAGTCTCACAGCAATTTCCTCTGGAAGCAGAATTCTTGCTCCGCCAGCAATAATTGGCGGCAAATCCTTAACCGCAAGTGCACCCCAATTGCTTAAGAACAGGCCTTGTATTGTTTCCTGAACCCCACCTTCTAGTCCAATCCCCATATCTCCCTTTCCTGATTCCAGGGAGGCAAGGGCACGGTTTTTCGCCCCCTTAATCGTTTCATCGTCCGAAAAAGGCATTGAACTTACGCCGGAGGGAACATCCAGAGGTATATATTCGGCATTGTTTGAAACAAATACATTTTTAACTGCAGCAATTTTTGCTGGATTATGGGAACCGATGATAATTTTCAAAGTTGCTCTCTCCTTTTTCATAGGGAAAAGGAGGCATTCACGAATGCCTCCCAACATAGAATCACCTATTGTTGAATCCCATCAGCTATTTGATTTAATGGATTCAACCGTCGACTTATCGCACGCTTTAACAAGCTTTACAAGTAATTCCTTCGCTGCGGCATAATCATCAACATGGATAATTGATCCATGAGTATGGATATACCTTGAGCAAATACCGATTACAGCACTTGGGACACCTTCATTTGAAATATGAACCTTACCTGCATCTGTTCCCCCTGGGAAACAAAGTACTGATAAGGGATATTATGTGTTTCCGCAGTATCAAGAATGAATTCCTTTATTCCACGGTGGGTAACCATTGTCCGGTCAAGAATTCTCAATAGTGCACCTTTTCCTAGCTGGCCAAATTCACTTTTACTTCCGGACATATCATTGGCTGGGCTAGCATCAAGGGCAAAAAAGAGGTCTGGGTTAATCATATTTGCTGCTGTCTGCGCACCCCTAAGGTCTACTTCCTCTTGGACTGTAGCTCCTGAATAAAGAGTGTTAGGCAGTTGGACATTCTTTAATTCCTGCAGCAGCTCAATAGCCAGCCCGCATCCATAACGGTTATCCCAGCCTTTGCTAGGATTTTCTTCTCATTCGCCATTGGTGTAAATGGACAGATCGGAACAATTGACTGGCCTGGCTTAATGCCAATCCGCTCTGCATCTTCACGGTCATCAGCACCAATATCAATCAGCATATTCTTGATTTCCATCGGCTTGCTGCGTTTGGCTTCATCCAGAAGATGAGGTGGAATCGATCCGATTACCCCGATTACCGGGCCATTCTTCGTCATGATTTGAACTCTTTGTGCGAGAAGCACCTGGCTCCACCAGCCACCAAGCGGCTGAAAACGGAGCATACCATTATCTGTAATAGAAGTGACCATAAAGCCAACTTCGTCCATATGTCCGGCAACCATTATTGTCGGGCCATCTCCACTGCCCTTTTTCAGTCCGAAAATGCTGCCGATTTTGTCTTGAACGATTTCATCTGCATACGGTTTAAGCTGCTCTTTCATAAATTTCCTAACTAGATGTTCGTCTCCCGCTACAGCAGGAAGCTCAGTCAGTGTTTGAAAAAGCTTTAAAGTTTTTTCGTTCATGTTCAGGCTCCTTTATCATTAAAGCAAATTATGTATATACTTTATTTTACAGAAATTTCGAACGACTTACCACAATAAATCTAAATGAATCTATTATATTCTTTACCTTTATTGAGTTATACTGAAGATATAAATTTACAAAAAAATCTACATATGCAAGTCATGGAGGTGTAATCATGAATTGGAAATCCTTCTTGCTTGGCGCCGCGGTTGGCCTTGCTGGCGGATATGCTTTAAGAGAAGCCGTATCCCAAAGGACAGATATCTCAGCTGAGAAAGTTCTAAGCACTGCAAAAAAGCAATTCAAGCTGAATGGTCCAATCAGCGGTTCATGGATTCATATGGAGTCTGAGCCTTTTGTGAAAAACCAGATAAAATATATGGTTTATAAAGGCGGCATAACAAGAGGAAACCATGAGAAGTTTGAATTCATAGCTGATTCTTCGACCGGAACTATACTCGAGGTAAATCCCTTAAGTCTGTAGGAAGAGAGGATATCCCCAATTTTTTTTGGGGATATCCTCTTTGCATTTTTACAGGAGAGTAATTCGACTATCTTTCCCTTTTTATGCTATCCTTCATCTTCCCATCCTCATTCCATCTTACTGCCCGGTAAAAGGCATCATGGTAGAAAGTGAACCAGGCGTCTTTTTCCATCCCGTACTGCATCCATTTTTGCTTTGCTGCTATCGAGTCCATTGGATAATCATCGTATGCAAGTACCCATAGAACGTTTTGATGGGCATGTGTCGGCATAATGTCCGCCATGTGCACGGCTGTTTGCAGGCCGATTCAATGAGAATAACGGAATGCCCGTCACTGTGGCCACCACTATGAACCATTCTCACAGGTCCAAGCCCCCATTCCTTCTCGAATGTTACGATTTGGTTTTGGATTGCTTCCCAATTTTCTTTCCAATATGTATTGCGTGAACGAATATTCGGATCGCACATTTCGTTCCATTCGATCTGCGAAGTGATAATTTGTGCATTTTCAAAAATCGAGACATACTCCCCATTTTGAAGCTTTGTCAGCCCACACGCATGATCAAAATGAAGATGTGTCATTAAGATATAATCAATGTCCTTTGGCTCAATATCCAGCTTTGCAAGTGATTCCTCCAATTCGGACTCTTCGGTTACCCCAAAATTCCTCCGCTGTTTATCTGATAATTTCCCTTTTCCAATTCCTGTTTCAATTAATATGTTTTTCCCATCAACCTGCAAAAGTATTGGATCTGTCCGAAGTTCAATCTGGTTGTTTTCATTGCAGGGATATTTTCTTTCCCAAAGAGGCTTGGGCACCACGCCAAACATAGCTCCCCCATCTAAATGTGTGACACCGCCTGATATCCAGGTAAGTTTAACTTCTCCAATCATTAATGTCTCCATCGTTTCCCTCCCCAAACTGTTATATTCCTATATTTTAGCATTCGTATTATTCATTTTAAAACATTTGATCTTTTGCAGGAACAAAAGGCGCAAGTGCCCTGGTTAGCCCCGACAGGCATAAGACGAATCACGCTGTCATCCTCGGAAAAGCTATCGCTTTTCCTTCGTGCGATGCGGATGCTGCCGAAGCTTTCCTTGTCCTGATTTCTGGAGTGATTTGGCTTATGACCCCGAGGGGCTGGGTGCTCCTCGAAAAAGCTATCACTTTTTCTTCGTGCGAAGCATATGCTGCCGAAGTATTCCTTGTGGAGCTAGATTAGTACAACTTGTAGAAGTATCCACATCATTTAATTTTATAATTTCCTAGACGAAAAAAAAGCCAGGCCATCCTGGCCGGCTTAAGTCACTATCTATATTTTACTTCACAGCGGTAAATTCGGTTCCCCTTACTGGAGAACTTTTCTTCATACTCTGTCATGATGTTTCCTTCGAATTCACTGTTATGCAGATCAAGGCTTACATATTTTAATAATAATCCATACTCGGAAAAGCTCATTAGTGAATATTCAAACAAGCCTTGATTGTCCGTCTTAAAATGGATTTCTCCCCCATCTGGAAGGATATCTTCATAGTTCTTTAAAAAGCTTTTATAAGTTAGACGCCTTTTTTCATGGCGGACCTTGGGCCATGGATCGGAAAAGTTCAAGTAAATGCGGTCAACATCATTTTTATCAAAGAAATCTTTTAAATCAGTTGCATTTACATTTAAAAGTCTAAGGTTCGGCAATTCAGTTTCAACAAGATGGTCTAGAACAGATACAATCACACTCTCAGCTAACTCAATACCGATGTAATTTATTTCAGGATTTGCTTTTGCCATCCCCGTAATAAATCGTCCTTTTCCTGTTCCAATCTCAATATGAAGCGGCTGTTTTACAGAAAACGCTTCCTGCCACTTACCCTTGTATTTTTCTGGTTCAAGAATAAAATATTCTGGATGTTGCTCTATTTTCTCCCTTGCCCAGGGCTTATTTCTAAATCGCATACTAGTGACACTCCTATAAAATAATATCGTTCAAAACATATCATGCAAACCGCTTCCTTGCAAGGGTGTCTGTAAAAAAACGCTTTCCCATGAGGTTTATACTGCGTGTATAAATGATAAAAGGAATCCACACTCTATATGTGAATTCCTTTATATTTTAACCACGAAAGGATGTGCTTTTATGCCAATAAGCCACCATGATCAGGTCACACTGCTAAAAGATATATTAAACAATCACCAAGCTGATTGCTGCGGTTCGGTTTCTGAATGTGAACAATTGGAACGGCTCGTAAAATCATTAATGGTCAATTCCAATATTAATCAAAATGTAAAAACAATATTAGAAGAAATATATGAGTACAGTCAGCACGGAGCCCAAACTGCAGATTTAGACAGCCATATCCTCTCAAATCAAGGGCGTCTTTCTGATTGGGTCAGTAACATTGATCAATTTTCTTAATTATAATATGACATTTAAAAACTGAATCCAGCGGTCCATTTCCTGGAACCGGCTTTTACTTTTATGCCAGTGAATCGAAGATAGGGTTTGAAGTGCCACATACCACTTCATTCTAAGCTTTAAATGTTCCGTCAGCTGTTTTCCATACATGGCCAGCCAATTTTCCCAATCCTCTTCCGATATATACCAATAAAGCATAAGTCCTAAATCGATTGCCGGATCTGCGACCATTGCGCCATCCCAATCAATGAGATACAACTGGTTGTTTTCTGCCAGCAGCCAGTTGTTATGGTTTACATCCCCATGGCAAACAACTTTTTCTTCACTATGGACATTGCCTGCTTCTAATCTGAGAAAAGCCATTGTCTTTTGCACCTCTGGAAGTCCAAGCACCTCTGAATCCAATTCTTCCTCGGCTTTTTGCAGAAGGAATTCAGGCTGCAATGGAGTCTTTCCCAGCTGTCTCAGCATTCTAAGCATTGGTTTGGAGCGGTGTATTTTCTTAAGAAGCTTTGCCACCCTGTCCTGATTCATTTCGGCAGGCTTAAGCTCTCTGCCATTTAACCATTGCTGGGCGGTAAAAACATCTCCATTTTCCAATCTTTTTGTCCAAACAAGCTTTGGGACGATTCCCTCTGCTGATAAAACAGCAAGAAAAGGGGACGAATTGCGCTTTAAAAATAATTCCTGGTCTTCATGCCTGGCAAAAAAGGCTTCTCCAGTTGCACCGCCCGCAGGGACAATTTCCCATTCTTGTCCTAATATATGTTCCAAAATTGTTCACCTACAATTAAATCTGCTTTAAACACGATAGAAGGATATGCCTAAAAGTGTTTAAACCGGAAATGGTTTGCTATCAATCGCAAAATTCATTTACAATAAATCAAATATATTTTTAAATGGCGGCAATTACTTATATGATGCCGACCACAGATTTTTAATCAGCAATACTTTTCCGAAATAAAAAAAAGCTATTGAAAACCATCCATCACAATAGCCATCTTTATAAATTTTATCCTCTAGATGCTTTTTTCGTCAAGTGCCTCGGCAAGAAACACGGGTATCAGGGGGTTATTTTTTTGCCCAATACAGCGAGGCTTAAGGGTTCCATTGTCAAAAAGCCACTATTAATAATTCTTAAAGGTTCAATGCCCGCGCGGTTTTCATCAGCAAATACGGTCCATTCCCCTTCAGGTATTTTGACTTGCTGCATCGTTTGTAATGGGTTTATCAAAAAAAGTATTTCATCCCATTCGCAATTTTCACTTGCCAATCTGAATTGGAAACCAATCATGGGGATGGGAAGCTCCATTAATGCGGTTCGCTCCCTGATTTCTTCAGCGGTACGGATACGGAAGCATTCAAAAAATTTACGGATTTGAATGATACCACTGATGTACTGGACATTATTTTCATTTTCAGACTTTCTTTCCCAATCGAGCTGATTAATGCAGTCAGGTGAACGGTAGCTATTCCCTATTCCGTTTTTTGTCCGGAAAAATTCCTGGCCGCTGTGCAAAAATGGGATACCCTGAGATAAAAATACCATGCTTGTAGCTAGGCGATGATATTTCTTTTTTATACAATCATCGATACCCTCAAAGCAGGCAAGCAGCTTATCCCACAATGTATGATTGTCATGTGCTTCGACATAATTGACGGATTGGGCTGGTTCGCTAAACAGTGCATTTTCCTTCCTCCTAAATCCAATACTGCCTGTGAGCACTTCTTTAGCCGCATCATAATAATGCTCATTCCCCATTGCAAACCCTTTATCGTATAAATTGAATGTACTGCCTTTTATGGCGTCCCGGAACCAATCATTGAACTGTCCAATGCCCGGAAGGCTGGACTGATTGCGAATCGTTGCTTTTTTTTCTGGGGGAAGCGGTGTATTAAGGTCCCATCCTTCTCCAATTAAAAGGCTGCCAGGCACAATTGCATCACTAAGTGCTCTGACTTCATTCATTGTCTCCACATCCAATATTCCCATTAAATCAAAGCGGAGCCCGTCGACCTGATATTCTTCCAGCCAAAAGCGGACTGAATCCAGGATAAACTTCCTCGCCATTAACCTTTCAGATGCAATATCGTTGCCCACCCCTGTACCATTTGACGGCATTCCGTATTCATTATGTCTAAAAAAATATCCTGGAACGATTTTTTCAAATGCTGAAGTTTCCCGAATGAAAACATGGTTATATACGGCATCCATTATGACTCGAAGGCCATGCTGGTGAATCTCATGGATCATTTGTTTTAGTTCCATTATCCTCGAATAAGGCTCCTGTGGATCTGAACAATAGCTTCCATCCGGAACATTAAAATGAACCGGATTATAGCCCCAATTATATTCCTTACTCCTATCCAATTCATCCACCCCGGCAAAATCATGGAAGGGGAGAAATTCGATATGCGTGATGCCTAATTCCTTAAGATAGGATAAACCAGTTGGCTTGCCGTCCGCTCCTTTTGTATCTGCCTCACTTGCCCCTGAATACAGACCCTTGTTTATCACTCCACTCTGGGGATGAATGGTGAAGTCTCTTATGTGTGTTTCATAAATAATTGCATCCACGGGGTGCTCGAAGGGTGGAAGATCAGGACGTAATAACTTTGTTTTATCCATTCGGACAATGACACCAAATTCTCCATTCGGTGTTGCTGAGATTGCGTATGGATCGGCTGCTTCCCGCCATTCCCGATTGATAAGAACAAGGAAGGAGTATCGGAAATATTCCAGATCTCGTTCAACAGCTGCTTCCCAAACGCCGTTATCACAGCGTTTCATTTTAATTATTTCAAAATAAGGACTGTCAGGGGGCTGAAGCTTTACTTTCACCTGGGTAGCAGTTGGCGCCCATAACTTAAAACGTGTTTCCCCATTAGAAAAGGAAACGCCTAAATCAGAACCTTGATAATAAAACTCTTCATCAAATTGAGCTGTCCGGATCACCGCACCAATCTGCAAATCGGAACGGCCGCCGTATTCATCCTTAATCCAATAAGTTTTCCCAAAAGAAATCTTGGCAGGAATAGAACAAACATATTTAATATAATCTTCGATATCCAATTTCTCTTTTATTTCTAGAGGAGTTTCAAATGATTCACTTGTCAGGATAAAGGAGGATGAAAGGCCATTATGATAAGTAAGAGGGAGCAGTATCGTAATACTCTGCATTCCATCTAAATATGCAAGGAAAATCCGGTCATTGGCACTCATTTACATCCCTCTCTTTCGTGTAATCATCATGGTGGGCGGCTTTTCTTGCCAAAACATGTAATGCATGATGCTGCAGTTGTATCGATAAAGGTGTATACCCGATATTTTCCCCATCTGCATGTACATGGATAGGGTCTGAAGAATTGATTAATACCGATTTGCCTTTAAACGTCTTAACTTCTTTGAAGTGTATATGTTTTCCCCAAAACACACTGATAAAAACAAATAATAGCTTCAATCTTGATAGACGGTGCACAGCAGTAATATCGAATAAACCATCATCCATAAGGGCTTCAGGTGCTATTTTCATTCCGCCGCCATAAAAAGGCTGGTTTGAAACCGTTATAAACCACGCATCATCCAAAAGGCGCTTTTCGCCATCAATAGTCAGCGTAATGTCACAACGTTTATAAACGGCTACTTTCTTCAGTAAAAAATAAGCATACACAAGTCTGCCTAATGAAAGTTTATTCAAGATTGCTTTAGCCTTTGAATGGTTTACCTCATAAGAAATTAAAGCATCAAAACCCGCACCCATATTGTTTATAAAATACCTTTGCTCCTTATTCTCAAGGCTTATCTTACCAACATCAATCAGCACGCCTTCTTTTTCCATAAGTTTTTCGAGAACTTCCAGTGCTTTAATTGGGTCAGACGGAATCCTGAATCCTCTTGAAAAATCATTTCCCGATCCCCCAGGAATAAACCCAAACGAAACATCTGGAAAGTTATGGATTCCATTAATGACTTCGTGAACGGTTCCGTCTCCTCCGACAGCAACAATAATAGTACTCTCACCAGTCTGTTTACGGGCGATTTCACCGGCGAGCTCTCTCGCATGACCAGCATGCTCAGTAAAAAAGGCAAAGTAGTGGATTCCTCGTTCCATAAGTTTCTTTTCCACCATATGCCACGTTTTTAAACAATGTCCGTTCCTTGCTGCTGGATTCACAATAAAATAAATTCTCCTCATACAACCAACCTTTTTATTGTTGAAGTTAAAATACATCTGATTATCGAAAAATATATTATGATTCATTCTCCATTTCCGGCTGTTCCCATTCGAGTCTCCTCATGCTCGATGTTTGGCAGAATTGCAGAAGAGTATGGGCTCCCTTCAGCTGTACATGTTTAAGAGGAGATTTTAATGCTCTCATCGTTCGAAACCATTCTTCAAAATTCCGCTTTTCTACGAGCTTTACATCATAAGGCGCTGACGGGTAATCAATGTATCCGTTTCTACTCATTACTAATTTATGTACAGGTAACTCAATTTCGTTCATTTGAAAAATTTTCCTGACAATCTTTTCAGTCCTATTTAGGGACAGCAACGGATTTAGAACTTTATTTTCATACGCATTGCGCCTCTTTGTCCAAAAATGTTCATTGGAACCTATAAACACGGAAGAATCCTCTTCCTCCAGGAATGAAATACACAATGCCTCGGTTGGTGTCAGTAAAATAACTTCCGCTTCCACAGGTGCTTTTTGCAATAAAAAAACGGGCTTATAAAGTGTTAAAAAAGTGTCTGGAAAACGCTGCAGGAAAAATTTTAATTTCTCCTCAAAAAAATACCTGGAGTGAAGTTCCGATTTTTCAAATAATGTAGAGCTTGCCCATTTCAATTGGAAACGGAACAGCTGATCAAGGAACTGCTGCTTTAAATCATCCAGTGTCCGGGGTTTAATGTGAAACGCTGTCGTGAAATCAAGCCCCGAATCATCGGATTCTGACTCTTTTTCTACGGGTACAGCATCCCATACATTCTCTTCAGTTGAGTCTATCTTTAAAAAACTCTTCATTTTAGATAAAAAGGGCTGTTTTTCCTTATCTTCCTT
Source organism: Neobacillus sp. PS3-34 (assembly GCF_030915465.1). GTDB lineage: Bacteria > Bacillota > Bacilli > Bacillales > Cytobacillaceae > Neobacillus_A. The sequence continues at coordinate 3,341,747 of NZ_CP133267.1, read as the reverse complement.
TTTATCTAGTGATGGCTGGTGGAAAGACAAATTGGAAGCGTTTATACTTCCATCCTCCCAATTTTCTTTCGTTCGAACCCATTGCTGTTTTTTCAGTCTCACAAAACGAGCAGGGTAAGCATATACATCCTGTTCATAACGTGATATATAATCCTGCAGTTTAATTAATTGGCCCATTCTATACAGCCCTGCCTTCTATAATTTCATTATTTATTTAAGTGGGAAGGCTTCAATTGCTTCATATTTTGGGCACCTATCCAAATGTGTTTGATATAAAACGACTTCATTTGCATTAAATCTAAGCGGAACCGGCTGCAGCTTCCCCCAATTTTCCATGGCTTCCCTTTTCATGAATGGCTCTGCTCCTGCCCAGCTTCTTGCCAGTGTAATATGAGGGCTGAACGGACGGCTTTCGAGCTGAAATCCTGCCTCGGAACAAGCTTGATACACCCTATTTCTTAAACTATGCAATTCTTTATTTTCCTGAATGCCTGCCCAGAAAACACGGGGCATTTCTTCTATTCCAAAAACTCCCAGTTTGTTTATTTCCACTGGAAAGGGAGGAACGTCCCTGATTGCTGCTACCACTAATTTTTTCGCTGTAATTAGTAAATTTTCCGGGGCTGAGCCAAGAAAGGCAAGCGTAATATGCAAATCCTCTTCATGAACCCAGCGTTTAAATGGAAAAAGCTCTTTTAACTCAGTGAAATTCTTTCCCATGGAAATCTTTGTTTCCTGGGGAAGTTTTAGCGCAAAGAAATAATGAGGCTTATTTTCCATAAAAATCATTCCTTATAATAGATTTTAGACTATTTTAACAAATTTTCACCCTATTTTGCTAAAAGGCGGGAATATGTTTATTTTACCCGTTTCAATCTTTTCATTTGATTATAAAAAGAATATTTCATTATGATAGTAGGGAAGTATGTGGATATAACTTATTTTAATATCGGATGTAATTGGAAAATAGAAAGGATGTCCCTATATGAAGGTAGTAAATAATATTGCTGATTTAATCGGAGATACTCCGCTCGTGAAACTAAACCGCCTCGTCCCCGATCATTGTGCATCGGTTTATTTGAAGCTGGAGTTTTACAATCCTAGTAAAAGTGTAAAAGACCGTGCTGCCTATAACATGATTATCGAAGCTGAAAAAGCCGGCTTACTTAAGCAGGGTTCGACTATTATTGAACCCACAAGCGGGAATACAGGCATTGGACTCGCAATGAATGCTGCAGCGCGAGGTTATAAAGCGATCCTCGTGATGCCTGATACGATGACAAAGGAACGGATCAATTTATTGAAGGCATATGGTGCAGAGGTAGTATTGACACCTGGAGATGAAAAAATGCCCGGTGCCATTAAAAAGGCCCAGGAGCTGACAGATCAAATTGAAAACAGCTTCATGCCAATGCAGTTTGAAAATGAAGCGAATCCGGAAGCACATCGAAAATCCACTGCCCTTGAAATTATCGAAGCCATGAAGGAAATAAACAAGCCCTTAGGAGCCTTCGTTGCAACGGCTGGAACCGGAGGAACCATCACTGGTACAGGCGAGGTCCTTAAGGAGCACTATAAGGATATGACCGTCCACGTGGTTGAACCAAAAGGTTCTCCTGTCCTTTCCGGCGGAAAACCTGGAAAGCATAAATTGGTAGGGACAAGCCCAGGATTTATTCCAGATATACTCAATCAGGACGTGTACGATGAAATTCATCCAATCAAAGATGAAGATGCGTATGAAATGGTGCACCGGCTCGCACGGGAGGAAGGCATCCTTGTTGGCCCATCTTCAGGAGGAGCCTGTTTTGCAGCCATAGAAGTCGCTAAACGCTTATCATCTGACCAGGCTGTCGTCTGCATTGCATGCGATACCGGTGAAAGATATTTATCCAGTGATTTATTCCAATTTGAATAAGTTAATTGATACAAAGAAAAAGAGCATCCCGCGATGCTCTTTTTTTGTTCAATGCTTACTTTAATCTTTGTAATAATACGTTAATATCATTTTGTGTCATTTCCTTCGCCTGAGCAAATGTAAGAACATGTTTTGTTGCCCAATAATCATACATTCTCGATAAATCATTTCTGTCATAAACTTTATTTGCAAATGTACTAAAGAAATATACCAATAACACATTTACAACCACAGCCGGTAATTGTCTCCTATTTGCCAATGTTCGTAATGCCAGCATTTCTAGTCCCCGAATATTTCCGTTTGTTAATTCGCTTACCATTTCAAGAGGGGATGCAGTTTCGCAAAAACGAATAAAGTCTGGTTCATTTAAATCTTTTTTCATTATAGAATCTCCTATGTAGATAACTTACTTAATATATACACATAAAATTAATTTTGCTAAACCTTTTCCGGCAATTTCCTGACAAATTGGTACCTTTACCGTTTCAATTAGGCAGGAGATCCAAGCTTCCATCTCCATTTGTTTGTTTCTACTAAATAAAAATGAGCCAGTCTTGAAAATTTATGGAAGACTGGCTCATTTCTTATTAAAAATTAAATTTCACCTGGTGTTGTAACTAGCTGGCCGCATTGAATTTCGATTTCTGCTTCGAATAATTCTTGAAGCTTTTTTGACATTTCCCCTGGAACGCCGCCGTTCACTTTATTTCCGTCTATATCGATAATCGGCATGATTTCAGCCGTTGTACTAGACATTAAAACCTCGTCTGCATGCATTAATTCTTCAATCGAGAAGCTTCTCTCTTCAAGACGAATGCTGTGTGTGGAGCAAATCTCCTGCAGCTTTTTTCGGGTGATCCCATTTAATATAAGATTATCGGCAGGATGGGTGAAGATGGTGCCGTCTTTTACAATGAAAACATTGGATGAACTTCCTTCTGTAACGGTCTCTCCTCGATGCTGAATGGCCTCAAAGCAGCCAGCTTCCACTGCCTTTTGCTTTGCTAACAGGTTTCCCAACAGATTCAGGCTTTTAATATCACAGCGAAGCCAGCGGATATCCTCGGTCAGAATTGCCTTTACACCTGATTTCATATTTCCGACAGGGCGCTCTACTTGCCTTGTATAGGCAACCATGGTTGTAGGCGTTTCAGCATGAGGAAAGGCGTGATTTCGCGGCGATATACCCCTTGTAATCTGCAAGTATACCGTGCCAAGCTGAATATCATTTTTCAAAATCAGCTGTTCTAGAAGAGAGCTCATTTCGCCTAAGGAATAAGGAACTGAAATGCCGATGTTTCCGGCACTCTTCTCAAAGCGCTCTAAATGTTCCTTTGAGGTAAACATTTTTCCATTATAAACCCGGATCACCTCGTAAACACCGTCGCCAAATTGGTAGCCGCGGTCTTCCACATCAATTTTAGCTTCATTCCGCTCAATGATTTCCCCATTTAATATAACGAATTCCATTCTCCCAGCTCCTCCTGATATTCCACTGATTTACGATTGCCGTTAAGTACAGGCGTTCCGACTCTAATGGCGTATACTCCGCCTTTTATTCATTAGCCGCCAATTCAAAAATTGCCTGGGCATAGATCGCTGTTGCTTTTAATAGATCTTCAATATAAATATATTCATCCTTTTGGTGGGCGATATCTGGGCGTCCAGGAAATAAAGGTCCGAACGCAACCCCAGATTTAAGCGAGCGTGCATAAGTACCGCCGCCAATTGCTAACAATTCGGCTTTTTCACCGGTTTGTTCCTCATACACCTTTTTCAATGTCTGAATGAGAAAGTCGCTTTCATCTACATGATGAGGTTTTGAGTCCGTGAAATTCTCGATATGAAAGTTCTCTTCTTTTACCACTTTCTCTAGTACTTCCTTTGTTTCCTCCATTTTGCTTGTTACCGGGTAGCGTAGATTCAATCCGGCTCTTCCGCCCTCCTGCTTTGAATAAAAGAGCTTTCCGACATTGATTGTGAGGTCACCGGAAATATCATCTGAGTATGCAACACCGAGCTTTGCTCCCCTTGAATCCTGGAAAAAGTAGCGTGATACAAATTGGAAGAAGTCTGCTGAATTTGTATCCGTATTTAATTGAGTAAGAAATTCAGCTAAATACAAGCCGGCATTTTTGCCGTTATTCGGTTCCATTCCATGGGCTGAAATACCTTTTACATCCAAAATTAATACACCGTTATCAACATGGCAGCTTTTTTCAAGCTCTGCCTGTTTCATAGAGTCTTCAAAACGCTGGATTACCTCGTTTTGCTCCTTATGGACAATAAGGGAAGCCGTTGCAAAGTCAGGAACCATATTGTATCTTTTTCCAGAAACAAACTGGAGAACCTCAATTTCCGGCTCTTCATCTCCAACACTTTTCTTTTCCTGGACAAAATCAAAATCGGAAATTCCTTTTTCAGCATTTATGATTGGAAAATCGGCATCAGGAGCAAAACCCAATGTCGGCATTTCTTCGTGTTCAAAATAATGGTCTACACAGCGCCAGTTGCTTTCTTCATCTGTTCCAATAATCATCCGCACACGTTTTTTCAGAGGAAGACCCAGTTCCTTTACAATTTTCATTGCATAATAGGCAGCCATTGTCGGTCCTTTATCATCCAGAGCGCCCCTGGCAAATATTTTTCCGTCACGGATTTCAGCATCGAAAGGCCCGCTTGTCCAACCGTCGCCTTCGGGAACGACATCGACATGGCACAGGATCCCCAGCAGCTCTTTACCCTCGCCAAATTCAAGATGCCCGGCAAGATTTCCTGTATTTTTAGCCGTAAAGCCATCTTCTTCGCCAAGATTAAGCATAAAATCAAGGGCCTCTTCACGCCTTTCCCAAGAGGAGCATCAGGCAGGGCATTCTCTTCATCCAATAGGCTTTTAATATGTAAAAGTTTCTGTGTATCCTTTATGAGAGCTTCTTTTCTCTTCTCTACTTCACTCATCCAATTAATCGTGCTCAAAATGGTTCCTCCTTAAAAATCAATCACTATATTTAATTTTATAATATGTATACCCCTATTTTCAAAGGCTGCAACCAGCTTGAACCTATCTTACCAATTTTTAATTAAAAAACGAAATGATACAATGCTCTTTTCTTAAACTTTGTTGCAATTCGAAACAAAACAGCTTTAATAAAAAAAATAACGTAAAAATTAGCCAACCCCATTATTTTTAAAGGTGAATAAAATTAACGAAAAAGTCAAAAAACTTATCATATAAACAGGCTTCCCCTCCATAAAATGAATTAACCAAAGAAAAAGGAGTGAAATTTCCGAACAATCTAGGAAGCAAAGTTGTTAATATTGTGTAAATCCGTTTAAAATGATAGTAATCTTCAGAAAATAGAGTTAAAATAAGGTTAGATGTATGACATCTGAGTATGCACTACAACCATCCATGAAAAGGAGTTGTCTGCGGAAAAGAAATTACATAACTGAAGGCTCTTACTTCAATGTCGATCGCAGGAATATGCCATAGGTTTGAAAAAAGGATAGGGAGTGGTTTTTTGAAACCTTCGACTAACCGGATGTTAAACCGTATCAAATGCATCTACATGTTTATTTGTAAGAACGGAATGGTTTCCACACAACAGCTTGTAGAGGAATTTGGTATCACTCCTCGCACGATTCAAAGAGACTTAAATGTCCTGGTTTATAATGACCTGGTAATCAGTCCTAGCCGGGGAAAATGGACAACTACGAAGAAAAAAGTAAAAATGACCTCGTAAATATATTAGAAAAATATGGCATTCACCAAGTACTTAGGCGAATGCCTTAGTTTTTCTTATGCGTTCAGAATTTATGGATATAAATTCTGATTAGCTAAAAAAAATCGCCCAGCACTTGGGCGATTTTTCTATATAACTTGATATTCTTTCAGTAATTGTATTTCCTCATCTTCCAATTCCCTGTACTCTCCGAGCTCAAGCGTATCATCCAACTTAAGCGGGCCCATGGACATTCTTTTTAAGTAAACAACCCTCTTGCCCACTGACTCAAACATCCGTTTTACTTGATGGAATTTCCCTTCAGTTATCGTCAGTTCAATGTCGGACATTAAGCCGGATTTCAGGATTACCAGGTCCCCTGGCTTAGTATAGTAACCATCATCCAAAGTTACTCCATTTTTAAAAGCTTTGACGTCTTCTTCGGTCACTTCCCCTTCGATTACCGCAAAGTAAGTCTTTGGGACATGTTTCTTTGGCGACAGCAAACGGTGGGAAAGCTGGCCATTGTTTGTAATCAGCAGAAGCCCTTCTGTATCCTTATCAAGCCTTCCGACCGGAAAAGGATTATATACCTGATCTTCAAGCTCCAATAAATCGATGACTGTTTCCTCTCTTGTATCTTCTGTAGCGGACAGAACACCTGGGGGCTTGTTCATCATTAAATATATGAATTCTTTATATTCGATTCTATCTCCATTCAATGTTACATTCTCATTGATTGGATCCACATGCTGTTTTGCATCCTTTACAACAATATCATTCACTTTGACAGCACCATCTTTTAGAAGCTTCTTCACTTCTTTCCGGCTGCCAAAACCGAGATTAGCCAGCAGTTTATCTATCCTCATTCTAGCCCTCCTGACATTCTATACTGGAAGTCTTAACTTTCTCTTCAGATTATCTACTCTTTCACCAAACAAATGATAGACAAATCTTGTTTTAAAACTAAGGTAAATATAAATTGCCGCCCCAACAGTACCACAGATTAATATGATTAAAATCGACTGCATCGCTGAGTCAGGAGACAGGAACAGCAATGTTCCTCTGTAGACAGCGTATGTTCCTGCCCACATCAATGCTGAAAAAATGACAATCAGCATACTCCGTCTCAAAACGAGCCTGAAACTAAAACGTGAATAAGATTTTATTACATAAAGGTTGATTAGTATGGCCGCTAAGTATCCAAGTGTTGTTGCCAGAATTGCACCCCTTGTTTCCATCAATTTTATGAGCGGAATATTCAGCGTTAATTTTATAAGAAGCCCTGTCAGCAAACTAAGAATGGTAAAACGCTGTTCGTTAATACCCTGCAAGATCGCAGCCGTAACAGAATATAGCGCAAAGAGAATGGCTACCGGGGCATAAGCCCGCAATACTTCAGTACCCGCGGAAAGATGCTCATAAAAAACGGTATAAACTGGCTCTGCCAATAAGGACAAACCAACCACTGCCGGAAGCGTCAGGTACAACAATACCTGGAATGCCTGATTTAGCTGATAGTTCATGCTTTTTTTGTCATTTTCAATGAACGCCTTCGTTATGCTCGGTACGAGTGTCAATGAAAAGGCAGTCGCGAGCGATACGGGTATGATGACAAGCTTATGGGACTGGAAGTTCAAAATGGAAAAGGCATCCTCTGCATGCTTCTCCATTCCAATTGCCGACATCGCCCTGCTAAAGGTCATTTGGTCTATAAACTGGAAAAGTGGGTTCGCAATTCCCACAAATACAAACGGTGCGGCATAAATTAAAATCTCTTTGTACATTTGTTTTAGGGAAACATCCATTGTCCCCTTATCCTGCAGCAAAAGCTCGTCCAAATACGGCTTCCGTTTATACCAGTACCAGAATAATACTGCTAAACTGCCGATTGCTCCGATAAATGCAGCAAAGGTAGCAACACTAACCGCTGTGACCAGGCTTCCTTTTAGTACATTTAAAACAACATATGCACCTGCGAGCGTGAAAACAACCCGGACAATCTGTTCGACCACCTGTGAAACAGCGGAAGGCCCATAGATTGATGGCCTTGGAAAAAGCCTCGGATCAGGCTCATGAATGGCACAACAATCAACGCAAAGCTTACTGCCCGGATTACAGTCACAACATTTTTCACATTTGAAAGCTCTTCTTTTCCGTGTAAGCTCAAGATAGCAAGCTTAGGCGCGGCCAGATATAAAATAAGAAACGAGAGCATGCCAGATAAGAGCATGATGACAAGCCCTGATTTAAACAGCTTTCTACCGACCGCATATTCCTCAAGTGCATTATACTTAGAGATGAATTTCGAAACTGCAAGTGGTACGCCTGCTGTTGCAATACTGATAAAAATCGTATAAGGAACGTATGAATACTGGTATAAAGCCGTTCCATGCGAACCGACAATCTTATAAAATGGCAATACATAAATTAAACCAAGCACCTTCGAAAGCATGGTACCAATAGTTAAAATAAACGTTCCTCTTAATAACTTAGATGACATAGAATCCCTTCCTAATAGAAAAGCGCAAGCGCAATTGGCGCATGTGCTAAACAATTTCACGTGTGCGTTAGCCAAAGGAAATTCGGCAATTTTCGCACACTATTAGTAGTTTACTCTTCTTTTCCCTCAGACGCTACTAACATTCCATGCATTTTAAAAAATTCCTTTTTAACAGTGTTTTCTTTTCAGCATGGTTGGAAATGTTTATAATGAATGAAGTAAATTGGACGAAATTGAGTTGATGAATGAATGGAATTTGATGTAATTGTAATTGGCGGCGGCCCTTCAGGATTAATGGCTTCCATAGCTGCTGGCGAGAAAGGTGCCCGAGTATTGTTAATAGATAAAGGGGACAAGCTTGGCAGAAAGCTGGCTATATCCGGTGGCGGCAGATGCAATGTCACGAACCGCCTTCCAGTAGAAGAAATTATTAAGCACCTTCCAGGGAACGGAAAATTTTTGTACAGTGCTTTCTCGATTTTTAATAATGAAGACATTATCAGGTTTTTTGAAAAGTTAGGAATCGCTTTAAAAGAAGAAGATCATGGCAGGATGTTCCCGGTCTCGGACAAGGCCAGTCAGTAGTCGATGCTCTATTAACTAGGATTGAAGAGCTAAACATCAAGGTTTGGAAAAATTCACCCGTCAAGGATGTCTTTTATGAAGACGATAAAACTGCGGCAGTTCTGCTAAAGGATGGAAATAAGATCAATGCCGGCTCAGTGGTCATAGCTGCAGGAGGAAAGTCCGTGCCGCACACAGGTTCAACCGGAGATGGCTACGCCTGGGCGAAAAAGCAGGCCACACGATAACAGACCTATTCCCGACAGAGGTTCCGGTCACATCCAGAGAGCCCTTTATTAAAAATAAAACTCTGCAGGGTTTATCATTAAGGGATATTAATTTAAGTGTATTAAATCCTAAAGGAAAACCACTGATTACCCACAGGATGGATATGATTTTTACCCACTTCGGCATAAGCGGTCCAGCAGTCCTGCGATGCAGCCAATTTGTAGTCAAAGCGATGAAAAAATGGAATCTCCAAGAGGTAACAATGAATCTTGATGCACTTCCCGACAAATCAGAGGAAGCACTTTTTCAGGAAATTTTGGCGCTTATTAAAAATGACCCGAAGAAAAGCATCAAAAACTGCCTAAAAGGGCTGATTCCAGAGCGATATTTAATATTCCTGCTCGAACAAAACAATATTGACCCTGCGGCACAGTGCGGAACAATCAGCAATGAAAAAATTCGTTCCTTTGCGAAAAGCTGCAAACAGCTCACTTTCCTGGTGAATGGCACCCTGCCGCTTGAAAAGGCGTTTGTTACTGGTGGAGGCATATCGATAAAAGAAATTGAGCCCCAGACAATGGCATCCAAATTAATGAATGGCCTGTATTTTTGCGGAGAAATCCTTGATATCCATGGCTATACCGGCGGATACAATATTACAGCTGCCCTTGTTACCTGCCGTTAGCTGGAACCAATGCTGCAAACTTTTCTTTAGGGAGATAAAATTTTCGAAAATATCAGGCCTGATTGCGGTCAGGCCTGTAAATAATCATGGCTGAAAAACAATAGATTTGTTCCTCTTCTACATCCTCCTGAATGGCAGCCACATTATATTTAATATCAAGCAGTTTTTTCTCATCCAGCCCTTTTAAAAACCGGTTCATTTCCCATTCCAAATCCTTTTCATGCTCGCGATCAAATAACTTGACCTGTATCAATAGTCCTCCTCCTTTCCCTTTTTTCTATCATTCTATCCATTTTTACTGAATTTTAAAAAGAAGCTTGATGGATTAAAATTATTGTGCAAAAAATTGGGTATAAAAAAGAATATGGATATATAAAAACGGGAACTAGTGAGGAAACTAAACAAATCCCTAACGATTAAATACAGAAAGAAGGGAAATAATGGGAGACTTTGTCCAACTTTTAAAAAGAGGAAATAAATCCGCCTTTTTGGCTGCCATTGTTAATGCAGTGGTGGCAGTCATTAAAGGAACAGCTTTTATGTTTACTGGAAATGTTGCAATGTTCGCTGAAACCATGCACAGCCTCGGAGATACAGCTAATCAGCTATTTGTTTTCATTGGGTCGGCCTTAAGTAAAAAGATGCCGACCGATCGCTTTCCTAATGGATTTGGAAGATTAGTAAATCTTGTCCTGCTCGGGGCTGTCCTTATAGTAGGAATAATGTCTTTCGAAACAATAAAAGAAGGATATAGACATATTATCCACCCGACAGAATCCCAAGGTTTTTTCATCAATATTTCAGTCCTTGCATGTGCTACGGTTTTGGAATCATTGGTTCTATTTAAAGCGATGAATGAAATTCTCCACGAAAATAATGTAAAAGCTAAAGGGATTGAAATATTCAAGCAAAGCTTTGCCCATTTGGGACAGGCAAAACCGGCAACCAAGCTGGTTTTCCTGGAGGATTTAGTCGCAACTGGCGGAGGCATTTTGGCTATACTTTCTGTCATTGTTGCTCACTATACGCCGTTTCATCAATCAGAGGGAATTGCTTCCATAATGATTGGCGGCCTGATGTTTTACGTTGTTGCCAAGGTGTTTTTAGATAATGCAGCTGGAGTACTCGGAGTGGCAGATGAAATAATGGAAGAAAAAATCGGCAATATGATTATGGCTGACCCCGATGTAAGGGATATCCAGGAAATATACGTGATAAAAGAGGGCGAAGAAGTCCATGTGGAAGTTGAAATAGAAATTGACCCGAACTTGACCATTGCTGCTGCAGATGATATTAAAGACCGGTTAGAAAAGAAAATATTTGCCGAAAAAGGCGTAGCAGATGTCATCATTGAGTTCGATGAAGATGACGGAGTGGCGAACTGGCAGGAGGAAAAGGTGGATTCAGGTTCCAAATAATATAGTTGTATTTAAAAAAAGGCTGCCTCATGAACCGTTAACAACGGTCCACCGGGCAGCCTTTTCACTTAAGAACTTACTTTACATCACCAGTCCACTCGAGCATTCCGCCTACCATATTGCGAACCTTGTATCCCTGGTCCTTAAGATAGTAGCAGACATTTTCACTACGACGGCTCGAGCGGCAAATAAAGATATATTCTTTGTCTTTATTAAAATAATCAAGATTAGCAGGTATATCACCCATACGGATGTGCTTTGCTCCAGGAATCATCCCTTGCTCAACCTCTTCATCCTCGCGTACATCCACAAGCTCAAGCTGTTCGCCTGCTTCGAGCTTATTTTTTAATTCTTCCGTTGAGATTGTTTCAATTCTTTCCATTTTCCATAACTTCCTTCCCGGTAACCATCCTCCTGATCCTGCCAGGAGGATGGTTTCTTTTTTAGTTCGCAACAATGTTAACGAGCTTGCCGGGAACAGTGATGACTTTCCTGACTGTTTTCCCTTCCACTTGCTCTTTAACCCTTTCATCTGCCATGGCAATTTGCTCTAACGCTTCCTTGCTTGCATCAGCGGCTACCAATAATTTTGCCTTTACCTTGCCATTTACCTGTAAAACAATTTCCACTTCATCATCGACCAGCTTCGCTTCATCGTATGAAGGCCATTGTTCGTAGGTAATCGTTCCGCTGTGGCCAAGCTTTTCCCATAATTCCTCGGCAATGTGAGGACAGATTGGCGAAAGCATTTTTACAAACCCTTCCACGTATTCTTTTGGCAATACAGCTGATTTGTATGCTTCATTTATGAATACCATCATCTGTGAAATGGCTGTATTGAATCTTAAGCCTTCGTAATCCTCGGTTACTTTTTTAACCGTCTGATGGTAAACCTTCTCCAAATTAGCTGCTTTTTCATTTATCTGGATTTTCGGACTTAGCTCTCCGTTTTCTTCCACTAACAAGCGCCATATACGATCAAGGAAACGACGTGAACCGTCAAGCCCGTTTGTAGACCAGGCGATAGAAGCATCCAGCGGCCCCATAAACATTTCGTATAAACGCAATGTATCTGCGCCATGGCTTTCGACGATATCATCCGGATTCACGACGTTGCCCTTTGATTTACTCATTTTCTCATTGTTTTCGCCCAAGATCATACCCTGATTAAACAGCCTTTGGAACGGTTCCTTCGTTGAAACAACACCGATATCATATAAAAACTTGTGCCAGAACCGCGCGTATAGTAAGTGAAGAACAGCATGCTCAGCACCGCCGATATAAATATCAACAGGAAGCCATTCCTTTAATTTTTCTGGATCTGCAAGAGCCTGATCGTTTTTCGGGTCGATATAGCGCAAATAGTACCAGCAGCTTCCGCCCCATTGCGGCATAGTGTTTGTTTCACGGCGCCCTTTTTTGCCTGTTGCCGGATCCGTTACATTTACCCAGTCCTCAATATTAGCTAATGGTGATTCCCCAGTACCAGAAGGCCTGATTTCCGTTGTTTTTGGTAAAATTAATGGCAGTTCATTTTCCGGTATTGCAGTAGATGTGCCATCTTCCCAATGGATAATTGGAATCGGCTCACCCCAATAACGCTGGCGGCTGAATAACCAGTCACGAAGGCGATATGTCACTTTCTTCGTGCCAATACCTTTCTCCTCTAACCAGGAAATCATCTCTTTAATGGCTTCGTCTTTTTGCAATCCATCTAAAAACTCAGAGTTGATATGTGCACCTTCACCTGAATATGCTTCCTTCTCAATATTTCCACCTGCGACAACTTCAACAATCGGAAGCTTGAATTCCTTCGCAAATTCATAATCACGTTCATCATGTGCAGGTACAGCCATAATTGCGCCGGTTCCGTAGCTTACAAGTACATAATCCGCAATCCAGATTGGCATTTTTTGTCCATTTGCAGGATTGATTGCGTAAGCTCCAGTGAAAACACCCGTCTTTTCTTTGGCAAGATCAGTCCGTTCCAAATCGCTCTTCATCTTTACCTTGCTTAAATAAGCTTCTACAGCCTCTCGCTGCTCATCCGTTGTAATTTTAGCCACCAATGAATGCTCCGGAGCAAGAACTGCATATGTTGCACCAAACAGTGTATCTGGACGAGTCGTGAAAACAGTAAATGTCTCATCCATTCCATTAATTGCAAAGGTCACCTCTGCGCCTTCTGAACGGCCAATCCAGTTTCTCTGCATATCCTTTAAGCTTTCCGGCCAATCCAATTCTTCAAGATCCTCAAGCAAGCGGTCTGCATATTCGGTAATTCTAAGTATCCATTGCTTCATCGGCCTGCGTTCAACCGGGTCTGCCGCCGCGTTCACTCTTGCCATCAATAACTTCTTCATTGGCTAAAACCGTACCCAAAGCCGGGCACCAGTTCACGGCCACTTCATCAATATAAGCAAGGCCTTTTCATAAAGCTTTAAGAAAATCCATTGTGTCCATTTGTAAAATTCAGGATCGGTCGTACTAATCTCTCGATCCCAATCATATGAAAATCCAAGCTCTTTTATTTGGCGGCGGAATGTGTCGATATTTTTTTTAGTAAATTGGCCGGATCATTTCCTGTATCAAGTGCATATTGTTCAGCTGGAAGGCCGAATGCATCCCAACCCATTGGATGAAGCACATTATAGCCCTGCATCCGCTTATGGCGGGATAAAATATCCGTCGCTGTATATCCTTCCGGGTGACCAACATGGAGTCCGGCTCCAGATGGATACGGGAACATATCCAAAGCGTAAAAATTCTTTTTACCCTTTTCTTCACTTGTTTTAAATGTTTTTTCTTCTTCCCATTTTTTTTGCCATTTTTTTTCGATTTTCTGATGCTTGAAACTCATGTAAATTCCTCCTCAAATAAAAAAATCCCCTCATCCCAAAAAATTGGGACGAGAGGATTGTATCTTCCCGCGGTACCACCCACATTAGTGTTTTAACACTCGCTTCATTCATCCTTAACGCGGAAAACGGCAAATATTACTTGACTTCACATTTGCAACTCAAAGGCGAGTTCATGATTTCCCCGGCTGGCTTGCACCGACCGCCAACTCTCTACAGCGGGGATTGATCACTACTGCTCCTTTTCACAGTTCCTGACCTATTCGTTTTTGCTTAGTGTTATTTTATATAATTTCCCATTAAGATGCAAGCTTGCTGGCACTGATTTTAAAAAATGTGCTACAAACCAATGTAAAACGTTTAGGATGGGAGATTTACAGATACCTTTTTTACTTCCTTCAATTTCCTGTCATAGACAATAGTTGTAAAAATCGATATAAAGAACAATATAATTAATACGACAAACAGCATGGATATACCATACCAATCCACAAGCATCCCGCCGAGGAGCAGCCTAATCATTCTTCCTCCAGTTGCTGTACTATTGACAATCCCCTGATAAAAGCCCTCACGCCCCTTTGGAGCCAGGTCATTTGCCACCGTCGGGACTGCCGGCCAAATCAGCATTTCACCAAAGGTCAAAATAATCATACCGCTTAAAAAGCCGGAAAACGCTGTGACATTTGCGGCGACCAAAAAAGCGGCAATAAAAATAATATTTCCAATTATCATTTGGACCTTAAGCGTACTTGTGAATTTCTTATGAAATAGGATGAGTAACGGCTGGCCAAGCACGATAAGAGCCCCATTAATCGTCCATAACAAACTGTACTGTGTTAATGAAATATGAACTTCCTGGGTATAGGCAGCAATCGTGGTTTGCCACTGTACATATGCGACCCAGCAAAGAAGGTAGCCAACACACAGGACGAGAAGGGCATAAAGCTTTTTATAGCTTTTAACTGCAGTGTTTTCCCGAAGAATGGACGTCTGATTTGCATTGTCCACTTCAATACCCTTATAGCCAAAAATAGCAATTAACAAAAAGATCAAATACATTAAAGTATTTGCCAAAAAGATGAGCTGGAATGAATAATCGGCTACGATTCCTCCAAGTGCAGCACCGATGGCTACCCCCAGATTCTGAGCAACATAAATAGCGTTAAATGCCTTCCTGCCCCCTTCCTTCCACACAGCTCCAGCCATCGCATACATGGAAGGGAAAACGATTCCTGACCCAAAACCCACAACTGTAAAAAAAACTATATATGCCGGCCATCCATGCCAAAGGGTCAAGCCAATAAGTGAAGCCAAAGAAATCCCGATCCCTAATAAAATGGTTTTATAGCCGCCAATTTTGTCAAAAAGGCTGCCGCCAAACAGGTTTCCAACAACACTGGCTGCAGAGTTCAGCATTAGGACAAAACCAGCAACAGTTAGTGACTTTCCTAAATGCTGATGGATATAGATTGTATTTAAAGGCCATAAAAAAGAAGAGCCAGTAACATTTACTGCCATCCCGATAATTAAGAGCCATAATGCACGCGGCATGAAAAACGCTCCTTTAAATAGAAAAGCTCAAGTACATAAATTAGCCCAGTACTTAAACTAAACTTATTGTATTTTGTTTCGAACACCCAAGTAATTTTAGACTTTTTCACCAAACCTTGCAATCCTTTTTCGTTGTACTTATTTCCTATTTTTTTGACAATCGGAATCGTCAGTTGTTTTCTTATTATTATCCTGTAAAAATAATCAAAAAGAAAAGCTGTTTTCGTTTACTTTGTTGCTAGTTAAGGAGTAGTTGATTTCCACTCCAGGATGCTCGCTTTCCGCGGGGCGGGCGGTGAGCCTCCTCGGCGCACAGCGCCTGTGGGGTCTCACCTGTCCCGCTGCTCCCGCAGGAGTCTCGCACCTTCCGCTCCAATCAACTTCTTTTTCAAGGATTTGCTTTTAAAACCTATCTGCAAAACAACAATCTTTTAGAAAACAGCTACAAGAAAACACCGAATCCATAGCGGATCCAGTGTTTTCTGCAAGTATCTTATCTTAAAATGTTCCTCAGGAAGACTGATTCTGTTCCTGGTGAAACTTTGATTTTACAGGCTGTCCGCCTTTTTTTTCATAGGCTTTCTTGGATTCCTTGACCGGGTCAATGTCTCTTCCCAGCTCAATATCCTGATTGTTCAAACCATTTCTTGTTTTTTGTTCCGGGTTATTTTTCTTAGAGCGTTTTTTCACCATCACATTTCCCCCATCCTGCAAAAATTAAAGTTATTGCAAAATCATCGTGTTTTGAAGCTGCTGAATCTGCAATCTCATCCTGTGCAGCTGTTCCCTCTGCTGGGCATTAGCGCTATGCGCCAAATGGCACAATTCGTTATACGTATCTTCGAGCTCCTGCAAAGCACCTGTATAGTTATCATTGTTATATTGCTCCTGCAGGCTGCTTTCCCTGAACTGGTCCTGGGCATATCGAATAGCGTCCTCACATTTTTGCAGGAAATCTTCCATCGATTGGCGAGTAGCCATCATAAAACCCCTTTCCTAAAGGCAGGTAAACCCTGCCCATCTTCTGAAGCAAACTGCTTCATTTCTTATTGTGTTCACAACTTATTTTCCTATCACAACTTGCCATTGATAATTGCTTCCATCACTAAAAGGAACAATTTCAATTGGATAAGAGTTCTTCTTCATGTTAAAATTCAGTTTGTGCGGCTAAGATTTCCGCATATTTTTAATTTTAAAAGCATAAAGGAGGTTACTGAATGCTTCAGACCAACCCTTTTCCATATGCAGCAGATGTAAAAAGATATCATACATGGAACTACCATTTGCGCCAGCAATTTGGCCATAAGGTTTTTAAAGTTGCCTTAGACGGGGGTTTTGACTGCCCAAACCGTGACGGCACGGTTGCCCACGGAGGCTGTACGTTTTGCAGTGCGGCAGGATCAGGGGATTTTGCCGGTAATAGGGTGGATGACCTAGAAATTCAGTTCCGTGAAATAAAAGAAAAAATGCATACAAAATGGAAAGACGGTAAATACATGGCTTATTTTCAGGCCTTTACGAATACTCATGCCCCTGTTGAGGTTCTTCGGGAAAAATACGAACCGGTATTAAAGGAAGATGGCGTGATCGGTATATCAATAGCCACCCGTCCCGATTGCCTGCCTGACGACGTCGTCGAATACCTGGCAGAGCTGAACCAGCGGACATATTTATGGGTAGAGCTGGCCTGCAGACAGTCCACGAACGGACTGCTTTATTGATTAACCGCGCGCATGATTTTCAATGCTATGTGGAAGGCGTAAAAAAACTTCGTAAGCATGGTATCAGAATCTGCTCCCATATCATCAACGGGCTCCCGCTTGAATCAAATGAAATGATGATGGAAACAGCCAGAGAGGCTGGCGAAGCTCGATGTGCAGGGTATCAAAATCCATCTTCTTCATTTATTGAAGGGTACACCTATGGTAAAACAATACGAAAAAGGTATGCTTGAGTTCCTTTCTTTTGATCATTATGTAAGCTTAGTTTGCGACCAGCTAGAGATCCTACCCCCTGAAATGATTGTTCATCGAATTACAGGTGACGGCCCGATTGACCTTATGGTTGGACCGATGTGGAGCGTAAATAAGTGGGAAGTTTTAAATGCCATCGATGCGGAGCTGAAAAAGCGGGACAGCTGGCAGGGTAAATTTTATTCACATGAGGATGTGTTTAAAAGATGAAGCTGGATGGAATTTTACCATTTGCCCGGACGTTAATCCAAAAGGCCGTTCACGAGGGCGATATTACGGTGGATGCCACACTGGGCAATGGTTATGATTCGCTTTTTTTGGCCAATTTGGTTGGGGAATCAGGAAGAGTTTACAGCTTTGATGTTCAGGAAGACGCTATCCTGGCTAGCAAAGCTCGTTTGGCCCAGCATGGTCTTTCAGAAAGAGTAACTCTTTTTCATGAAGGACATGAGAATGTCAGCACGTGCATTCCCCCAGTTCATCACGGAAAAATTAAGGCTGCCATATTCAATCTGGGCTATCTGCCTGGAAGCGATAAATCGGTCGTCACCAAACCCGTTACTACTATTTCTGCTGTAGGGCAGCTTATAGAAATAATGGCCCTGGCGGAATCATCGTTCTTGTTATTTACCATGGCCATCCCGAAGGTGCAGTAGAACGTGATTATTTGCAGAGATATTCGAAACAAATTGACCAAAATGTCGCACACGTCCTGCAATACCAGTTTATTAATCAAAAAAATAAACCGCCCTTCATTGTGGCAATCGAAAAAAGATGAAAGGGACTGATCTTGCGGAACAGTCCCTTTCATCTTTTTTCATTATTTAAAAATCAGCCGTGTTATACTGGCTGGTGTCCATTTTTGCAGCGAACGATAGATACGCCCATTTATGTAAAAGAAGTAGCTGACACCGCCACTCGACTTAATCATTTCTCTGGCCAGCTTCCTGACAATTTTCTGTCTCCGTACCTTTTCATCAGAAAGATAAACGCCAAGCAGACCCCGGTTGATCATTTTATGGAAGGATTTATGTGGAAGGTGTTCGGTATGACGGTCCGCTTCCTCAACAAAATGCGTAAGCCGAGAAAAGAGCTGGCTTTGATTTTCATAATAAAAACAAAAATTCAAATCCCCGCCTTCAAGATCCTCTTCCTGATCGATAAAATAATCAAGCAAAATATGTAAGCCCTGAATATAGGGAAAATAACCCTCGCGAATATTGTCCGCGTCCTTTTGGGTAAAGTCATCCCTCATAGCATATGACACTAAGCAAAAAATCCCTAAGGTAGACCCCGAACAAGCTGAAAACTCATACCATTCCATCTGGGGTAATTCTGATTTATAACGGTCAAACCAATCCATCAGCCTGGGGACACGTTCCTCTTGCACAACATGCTTATGAATCTGTAAATCACAGTAGTATTCGCATAGCTCGCTAAGGTAATCCTTTACCAATCCATAATGGGGAAGCTCTCTCATAACAGATCGGCACGTTTCAGAAAGCTCGGCCAAATAATTGCCATCCTCCTGATCTTCCCGAAATCTATAATAATTTTTTTTAACTGACTCAAGCTTCACCGCATCTGCCATCGATTCATGCAGGGCGGCAAAGTCTGCCGGATCCAGTGATGTGCTTCGGTCACAAAGATTATCAAGGTAATCACTAATCGTCTGGTAAGCAACAATGAATTTTACAGCAAGCTTGTAATGTTCATTTGCCATTAGAGCCAGGATGGCGCCTCCCTCACAATGGAAGGTCTTACTTTCAATACTGGCGAGGCTGCATTCTTAATTCCGGATTGGGAATTTGTTCGGCCCGGCTTCTCCAATATGCAAGCTCATGGTGGACAGCGGGCATGATCTTACGGTACACCCTGGACATTAAGCTGATAGGCATCATAGAAACTGACAATCTCCCTTACAATATATAGCCAATTGCTTTTAGCTGGCTTTTGACAAAATCTTGAGCATATTCGAATACTTCTTCTCGTTCTGGTTCATTAAAAATCTCATGATAGCATTTAGGCCATTCCTTAAATCTCTTTTCAGAAAGAGGAACACGGTTGAACCATTCTTTCACCTTGTCTTTTTTGACGATTTTGTCATCGCCACCCTGCATGACAAGCATTGGTATATCCTGGATTTTTTCGATGTTCATAAAGGCAAGCTTGATTCCTTCCACCAGCTCCCGATACCATCTTACTGACACCTTTGTTACATAAAGCGTGTCATTCACGTCCGCTTCACGGACATCCATATTCCTTGTGGCCATATCGACTGTCAGCCCTGAGTTCATTCTAAGGGCAGGTAAAAGAGTATTCAGCCCAAAAGAAACGACATTAAGGAATTTAGATGGTTCATGTACCAGTCCAAGGCATGGTGAAGAGAGAATGGCACCAGCGATATTCAGGCGTTCCTCCTGGAGAAGGCGGATGGTTATCAGCCCTCCCATGCTGTGCCCAAGCAAAAAGACTGGTAATTCGTATTGATAGGCAGCCTGCACCCAATCCTTCACTTCGAAGATATATTCATCAAAGGAATCGATATGCCCTCTCCGTGAACGGGTTGTCATTCCCTGGCCAGGAAGATCTCCCATGATTACGTGAAAGCCGGACAGGCGCCACATTTCAATCAGCCAGCCGTAGCGGCGATGATGCTCCATCGCTCCATGAACCATTACGATGACCGCTTTCGCTTCTCCTTCAGCTTCCCATTTCCACATTTTTTTCACTCCTAAAAATAAATATCCTATCAGGAATAGACTCCCGCAGAAATATAAAATAACTATTACAATAGTAGTACTATATCATATTCACCTAAAATTTCAGTATGAAATGCTTTTACGGGCACTGCAAATTTCGATAAAATGAAGACATCATTTCCAGAGGAGAGTGCACATGATTTATCCATATAAGGGTAAATACCCTAAAATCGCTGATACCGCATTTATTGCTGATTACGCCACCATAACGGGTGACGTCGAAATCGGAGAAGAATCGAGCGTTTGGTTTAATACGGTCATAAGAGGTGATGTTGCCCCAACCATCGTCGGAAACCGTGTGAATATACAGGATAATTCCGTCCTTCACCAGAGCCCGAACAATCCGCTTATTCTCGAGGACGAAGTAACCATTGGCCACCAGGTCATCCTTCATAGCTGCATCATTAGAAAAAAAGCATTAATAGGGATGGGATCCATTATTCTTGATCAGGCTGAAATCGGTGAAGGAGCCTTTATTGGTGCTGGAAGCCTTGTCCCACAAGGAAAGAAAATACCTCCCAATACACTTGCTTTTGGCAGGCCTGCTAAAGTGATCAGGGAATTAAACGCAGATGACATCAAGGATATGGAGAGGATCTCCAGAGAGTATGCTGAAAAAGGAGCCTATTACCGATCCTTGAAGGATTAATCTTAATCAAACCTCATACTTCTTAGTATGAGCTTTTTTGTCTTAACAAAACCAAATATACTGCCGATAATATAGGTAAAGATTGTTTAGAAATAAAAGGTGATTTTCATGAATACGTTATATTTAATCATTGCCTTCCTCGTACTAATTCTTCTGCAGCTGATTCGAATGCTTAAGAAAAGCGCCAGTTTATTGAGGTCTGCGATTTTCTCACTATTTATATTTTTAATGATCGTCTCTGCGTTCATTATGGATAATTTTCTGCCAGGACATGCAGCCAAAGCCTACAGTACAATTAAAAACCTGGTATATTCCCCGGCAGTTAAAACCGGAATGTTTCTTGAAGACCATTTACAAATACCCATTATCAAAATAAAAGACCGGGTACAACTAGACGCCCCTGTTGTGAGGCAATTCCCTGAGCTCCCACGCGGCTGTGAAGTAACCAGTTTAGCTATGCTTCTTGGCCATGCAGGCATAGCAGTTGATAAGCTGACACTTGCAAAAGAAGTAAAAAAGGATTTGACGCCTTATAAAATTGATGCCGGCAAGGTTTATTTTGGCAACCCAAACAATGGTTTCGTCGGAAATATGTACGATTTCCAGAAACCAGGATTGGGCGTTTTTCATGCACCCATCAGTGCGCTTGCAGAAAAATATCTGCCTGGAAGGATTGATGACTTATCGGGCGGCGATTTCCAAGAATTAAAAATTCATCTTTCCGATGGCCGCCCTGTTTGGGTGATAACCAATACTACTTACCAAAAGCTTGATGAAAGCCAATTCCAATATTGGAATACTCCTTCCGGCCTATTAAAAATAACCTATAAAGAGCATGCTGTATTATTAACCGGCTATAATAAAGATTTCGTCTTTTTCAATGATCCTTTGACCGGCGAAAAAAATAAAAAAGCACCCATAAAGGATTTTGAAGAATCCTGGGTGCAAATGGGAAGGCAGGCAATTACCTACCTTCCAAGTTAGTTTCTTGCCGTTTGTAGAGTTGCTTCTTGTTCAAAGGAATATTTCTTTTCTACATACACTTGATGCCAGACCATGAACGACAGGACAGTCCAAATCTTGCGGCTATTATCCGCTTTACCCTGGCAATGATCTTCAAGAAGCTTCAGCATATATGTTTTGTTGAATAAATGGTCCGTGTTGCTTTCACGGATTATTTTTTTCGCCCATTCGTTCATTTCATTTTTCAGCCAATGGCGGATCGGAACCGGGAAGCCAAGCTTCTTACGGTTAAGCACATGATCAGGAACTACTCCTTCCGCTGCCTTGCGGAGAATGTATTTCGTTGTTCCATTTGCCGTTTTCAGGCTTGTCGGAATTCTTGAAGCTGTTTCAAAAACAGCTTTATCAAGGAAAGGCACGCGTAATTCCAGTGAATGAGCCATCGTCATTTTATCAGCCTTCAGTAAGATATCGCCACGCATCCAAGTGTGGATATCAATATATTGCATCCGGTCAACCGGGTCATAGCCGGCACTTTCCTGATATAAAGGTTTCGTAATGTCTGTATAGTCCAATCCATTACGGTACACATTCAGCAATTCACGCTTTTCTTCTTCAGTAAACATCTTTGCATTACCGATATAGCGTTCTTCCATTGGTGTTACGCCGCGCTCAATAAAGCTCTTTCCTTTTGTTCCCTCCGGCATCATGCTGGCAATTCCTTTTAACAGCACTTTCCCGACACGAGGAATTTTGTTGAATACTTCAAGTGATTGCGGCTCGCGATAAATATTGTAACCGCCGAACAGTTCATCTGCACCTTCACCGGAAAGAACAACCGTTACATGCTTTCTTGCTTCACGTGCTACAAAATAAAGCGGAACGCAAGCAGGGTCTGCAAGTGGATCGTCCATATGCCACATGATTTTAGGCAGTTCATCCATATATTCCTTTGGTGTAATCACATAGCTGATATTTTCGACACCCAGTCTGTCAGCCGTTTCTTTGGCTACATCAATTTCACTGAAGCCATTGTGTTCAAAGCCGACTGAGAACGTCTTGATTGCCGGGTGGTATTCTTTTGCAATCGACGCAATGATGGAAGAATCGATACCTCCAGAAAGGAAGGAACCGACAGGAACATCGCTTCGCATATGCATTTTCACTGAATCAAATAGAACATCTTTGATTTCTTTGATGAACTCATTTTCTGATTTTTGAACAGGCTGGAAAAGGGCTTTCCAATAACGCTTCATTTGCATTGGTTCGCCTATTTTTTTTGTGAAATAATGACCTGGTTCTAGCTTATGGATACCTGCTGACATTGTTTCAGGCTCTGGTACGAACTGATACGTCAGGTAATGCTGCAGGGAATCGTAATTCAATACATCATTTTCGAGTGCGAGAAGGATGCTCTTCTTCTCAGATGCAAAGAAAGTGCGTTCACCATCCTCAAAATAGAAAAATGGTTTGATTCCGAATGGATCCCTCGCCCCATAAAGTGTCTGCTCCTGCTTATCCCAGATAACAAACGAGAACATTCCCCGAAGCTTTTCAACAGCCTTTTCTTTTAAATGGCTGTAAAGAGCGATGATTACCTCTGTATCCGAACTTGTTGCAAACGATAATCCCTCTTTTAGCAGCTCTTCTCGAAGTTCAACATAGTTGTAAACCTCGCCGTTAAAGATAATCCAATACCGCTCATTTTCATAAGTAAGGGGCTGATGCCCGCTTTCAATATCGATAATGCTCAAACGCCTGAAACCGAACTGGATATGCTCATCATAAAAAAATCCGTCATCATCCGGTCCCCGGTGTGTAATAATATCATTCATATTTTTAAATTGCTCTTTTTGTTCGTCACGATAAATTTGTGCTTTGTCGTGTACACAACCAATGAAACCACACATTATGTACGTCACCTACTCCGTTTCTAACAAATTCGTTTTTGTATTACCTCGAAAAATCATACCATCTAATACTAACACTAAAAAAGAAAAAATGGCACTTAGAACCTTAAAGGAAAAATTAAACATCAACAGAAGTTTACACGTTTTAAGACTGCGGTAAACCAAATTACCTATAAATAAATTGGAAATAAAAACGGGAGTTACAAATGAATGTAACTCCCTGTTATCTTATTACTTAGCTTCTGCTTGTTGCTTTAATGCTTCAGCCTTATCCGTGCGTTCCCATGGAAGATCCACGTCGCTGCGGCCGAAATCGCCGTAAGCAGCAGTTTGCTTGTAAATTGGACGTCGAAGGTCAAGCATGTTGATGATACCAGCTGGACGCAGGTCAAAGTTTGCACTTACCAAGTCAACTAGGATATCTTCGCTTACTGTTCCTGTTCCGAATGTATCAACAGAAATAGATACTGGCTTCGCAACACCAATTGCATATGCAAGCTGTACTTCTACCTTATCTGCAAGACCTGCGGCAACGATGTTTTTAGCAACATAACGCGCAGCATATGCAGCAGAACGGTCAACCTTTGTAGGATCCTTACCAGAGAATGCGCCGCCTCCGTGGCGAGCATAACCGCCGTAAGTATCAACGATAATTTTACGGCCTGTAAGACCAGCATCACCTTGTGGTCCGCCAATTACGAAACGGCCAGTCGGATTAATGAAGTATTTTGTATTTTCATCGATTAGTTCCTTTGGAACAACCGGGTTGATAACATGTTCCTTTAGATTACGCTGAATTTGCTCAAGTGCAATTTCAGGGTGGTGCTGAGTGGAGATAACGATTGTGTCAATACGAACTGGCTTATCGTTTTCATCATACTCAACTGTAACCTGTGTTTTTCCATCCGGACGAAGGTAAGGAAGAATCTCTTCTTTACGCACTTCAGTCAGGCGGCGTGCCAATTTGTGAGCCAAAGAGATTGGCAATGGCATTAATTCTTTTGTTTCGTTGCAGGCAAACCCGAACATTCGCCCTGATCTCCGGCACCGATTGCTTCGATTTCTTCGTCGGACATCTTGCCTTCACGCGCTTCCAATGCCTGGTCAACACCCATTGCGATATCAGCAGACTGCTCGTCAATAGAAGTCAAAACAGCACATGTCTCGGAGTCGAAGCCATATTTAGCACGGTTGTACCCGATGTTTTTAATTGTTTCGCGAACGATTTTTGGAATGTCTACATAAGTGGAAGTGGTAATTTCTCCTGCCACAAGCACAAGGCCTGTTGTTACAGAAGTTTCCGCAGCTACCCTTGCATTAGCATCCTTTGCTAAAATAGCATCTAAAATGGAATCAGAAATTTGGTCACAGATTTTATCCGGATGACCTTCAGTTACTGATTCAGAAGTGAACAAACGACGTTTTGTTGACATCTGAATTCCTCCTATATATTGGGATAAATCGAGGTTTTATGAAGGTTACAGGAATACTTCTTGAACCTCTGACATTTGATACGGTACTCATTCCCTTAGTAGTATTAAATAAACAAAGGATTTTTATTAGAAACTCTTATCATAAAAGGGCATTACAAAACAAAAAACCTTCCCAGTGTGAGGAAAGGTTGAAAGCAGAATGTTCCGCGCCTTTCACTCTTATCGTTCAAGGTCAAAGCCTTGCGTCAGATTAGCACCTTCGCTAGGAAAAAGACCTTCGCAGGCCATTTTTCTCGTATAGCAGGTTGCTGGGTTTCATAGGCCTGTCCCTCCACCAGCTCGGGATAAGAGAGTATCCGTTCAATGTAAAATCATAACGCACCATGTCGAACACTGTCAATGTTTTTTCTTGAGTTTTTCAATTTAAAAAATTCAAAGGGAACAGCTTCCATTATCACAATTTTTTCTGAAAAATCGGTAGCGGTTTTTAGCAATCCATTTATAAATTGGAACGCCAATAACAGGCATTAATGGAATATATAAAATAAGTCCGATAATGAATGTAACCGGAAAATGGATCAGAAGTTTCCTGACCGCAAAAAAACCTTTTAACAGGCGGCCTGACGGCAAAATCAAATGTAATTCCTTTCTCAGTTCAACCTTATTGAAGGATTGATGGTAATTCCCTTTTTCGTATTCCTGCAAGGAAGTCCATTTCACCCGTTGCAGCCAGTCAAGTTTCTGGAACCATCTCTTGGTTTCCTGGCATAAGGAGCAGTTTTCATCATATAAAGTAACCATTTTCATTGCCATCAATCTCCTTTATCGGCTGGCATGTTTGTGAAAACCTTGACATAATTTTAGTTTTTTTTAAACAACATTTATTTCATTAAGCTCGTTTAAAATTTCGTCAATAGTATAGACTATTTAAGTTAATGTGTTATACTATTTATCAAGATGTAATCACTTTCAAAAACAAATGGTAAAGGAAGGTTATCATCAGATGAATTCTGTCCATATTCCAAATGAATTAAGCCACTTATTAAAAGAAGATCATGTGCAGGTCCAATTATCGGTACCTCAGCTCGTTGAAAAAGTGTTAAACCGCAAAGAAGGATCTTTGACTTCTACAGGTG
The DNA here is from genome assembly GCF_030915465.1 of Neobacillus sp. PS3-34. Classification (GTDB taxonomy): domain Bacteria; phylum Bacillota; class Bacilli; order Bacillales; family Cytobacillaceae; genus Neobacillus_A. The sequence continues at coordinate 3,315,474 of NZ_CP133267.1, read as the reverse complement.
CCGTCCGTGTTTCTACCGGTAAATATACAGGAAGATCACCCAAAGACAAGTTTATCGTAGAAGAGGATTCTGTTAAAGATAAAATTGAATGGGGATCAAACCAGCCAATTTCAAAAGAATCTTTTACTAAATTATATAATAAAGTACTTGAATTTTTAAAAGAAAAAGACGAAATCTTCGTTTTCAAAGGATTTGCAGGTGCTGACAAAAAACACCAGCTTCCAATTCAGGTAATCAATGAATTTGCCTGGCACAACCTTTTTGTCCACCAGCTGTTTATCCGCCCAAATGAAGAAGAGCTTCTTGGCCACAATCCTGAATTTACGGTTATTTCCGCTCCTAACTTTAAGGCAGATCCTGCAGTAGACGGAACAAATTCAGAGACCTTTATTATTATTTCTTTTGAAACAAGAACCGTTTTAATCGGAGGGACAGAGTATGCAGGAGAAATGAAAAAGTCCATTTTTTCTGTAATGAACTATCTTCTTCCTGAAAATAATATTCTATCTATGCATTGCTCTTCCAATGTTGGCCTTGAGGGTGACGTTGCTTTGTTCTTTGGTCTTTCCGGAACAGGCAAGACAACGCTTTCAGCAGATGCCAACCGCCGTCTTATCGGTGATGACGAGCATGGCTGGTCATCCAACGGCGTATTCAATATCGAGGGTGGCTGCTACGCTAAATGCATTAATCTGACGAGGGAAAAAGAACCACAAATCTATGATGCCATTTGCTTTGGCTCTGTTCTTGAAAATGTAGTGGTTAACAGTGAATCACGCATCGCTGATTATGATGACGGAACTTTAACAGAAAATACTCGTGCAGCGTATCCGATCCAGGCAATCAGCAATATTGTCGATCCAAGCATTGCAGGCCATCCGAACACGATTGTGTTTTTAACAGCCGATGCATTCGGAGTTCTGCCCCCAATCTCTAAATTGACAAAGGAACAGGCAATGTACCATTTCCTAAGTGGGTATACATCGAAGCTTGCCGGAACAGAGCGCGGAATCACCTCACCGCAGGCAACATTCTCTACATGCTTTGGCGCACCATTCTTGCCGCTTCCGGCAACACGCTATGCAGACATGCTCGGTGAAAAAATCCTTGAGCACAATGCAAAGGTATTTCTGGTTAATACAGGCTGGACTGGCGGAGAATACGGCACAGGCAGCCGCATGAAGCTTTCCTATACGAGAGCAATGGTACAGGCAGCGCTTGAAGGCGAATTAAACCATGTTGAAACGGTGAAGGATGCAATCTTTGGATTGAATATTCCTTTGCATGTAGCCGGTGTGCCTGATGAGGTTCTGCAGCCTAGCAAAACCTGGGCTGACCAGGAGGCCTATGCGAAAAAAGCGAAGGAACTAGCAGCAAGATTCCGTGATAATTTTAAAAAGTTCACTGACGTTTCATCTGAAATTGAAGAAAAAGGCGGCCAATCGCTTAATTGGTGAAATAGACCGGATTCCCGGTCTATTTTTTTGTATTAGCTATATTTCTGTTTATGGTGGCTTAAGTCCACTTCCTTTTTATCGTGTTTTTATTTGGTTAAAAAGCCTATGAGCTTTTGGTTTTCTATGCGCGTAATTTTCATTTCTATGCGCTAAATTTATGGTTCTTTGTGCGTTTTTTGGGTTCTATGCGTGCATAACGCCTTTCTATGAGCGAAAAACGGTTTTTCCAATTTTCTATGGCGCCACTTATACAATCCAAAAACCCAGTCTATATGTTAATGGTTCACTTGTGAGATACAAAACTAAAATCGCAGGAGGCACATCACCTCTAATCACAAACAATTCGCCAATTAAAACACAGGAGAATACATTTAAGGAATGACTCGAAGTTTTCTCCAAGCCACTCTTCCTTTTATACGGATAGATTGTAGTTTTTAAGAAGTATTCTAATTTTGACCATTTTACTTTTTAAACTGTCTTATAAAACCCCGTTTTGCGACTGAAGTTTTTGTCCTGACCGAATGGGCTTGAATTCAGACTATCCCTGGCAATTTTCGCTTTGCCCAGCCCGAATAAGCCTCGCATTCAGACTATCCTTGGCAATTTTCGCTTTGCCCTGTCCGAATAACCCTTGCATTCAGACTATCCCTGGCAACTTTCAGCTTACCCTGTCCGAATAACCCTTGCATTCAGACTATCCCTGGCAACTTTCAGCTTACCCTGTCCGAATAACCCTTGCATTCAGACTATCCCTGGCAACTTTCAGCTTACCCTGTCCGAATAACCCTTACATTCAGACTATCCTAGGCAATTTTCGCTTTACCCTGTCCGAATAAGCCTTGCATTCGGACTATCCTAGGCAATTTTCGACTTACCCTGTCCGAATAAGCCTCGCATTCGGACTATCCTAGGCAATTTTCGACTTACCCTGTCCGAATAACCCTTGCATTGGACTAATACAGGCAATTATCGGTTTGTCCCTTTAGAAATAAACTGGTAGAGCTTATTTCTAAAGTTCATAAAGATGTATAAAAATCTTGCTATAACAATAAAGAAACACACGGCATTTCCTTTGTGAAATGCCGTGTGTTTCTCCGTGTGATTTTAATGCTGCTACCCCTGCTTAATTCGTAGAATTTAATGAAATTAATTGGTACGTTATCGAAGTAAGGCTGTTTTGCCATTCCACTTTTTTAATGATACCTGTTCCGCTTGAGTCACTCTCAATTGTCCTTCTGACATCGATCGGAATATCAATCGGATAAAGCCTGTACCCTTCTTTTTCAAGCAAAAATAAGTTTTCCTCAATTCTTTGCTCTCTGCCTTTTGTTACGACCATTGTATTTAATTCAAGCGGCATTCCCATTTTATTGGCTCCCCTGCTATTTATTAAAAACCCTGCCCAAATTATAATTACTTCCATTTTAACATTAATCGGAGTGCGATTTCATCCACTTTGTTAGATCCTTAACGACTCTTCGGTTTACTGCCGGCGGAAAATAGTGGGTAAATTCATTGAAATACCAGCAGTCTACTTTCTTACCAAGAGCCTCGAGTCCTTTTTCGAGCTTGTATGCATGCTCAACAGAGACATTATGGTCCTGTACTCCATGAATAATTAGTACCGGTGCCTGCAGATTTGCCAAATCATTAAGAGGTGTACGGCTCTCATATCTTTCTGGGAATTTGGCAGGAGTTCCCCCATTACGCGCTTCATCATCCGGCGTAAATCTTTTCTTTCCCGATAGGTTAATTCCATATCGCTTACGCCACCCCACGTGACAATGGATGCAGCTTCAGGAAAGCTGATGCCTGCAAGAAGAGCCATCACGCCACCACGTGAGAAACCAAATATATGAATATTTTTTACACCTGGAAGCGATTGGAGCAGCCTGAAAGCAGAAAAAGCATCCTCCCTGTCATCTCCGGCAAAATCCTCATTCCCTTCCCCTCCCTGGTTTCCCCTGTAGAAAGGAGCAAAAACAATAAAGCCTTCCGCTGCAAACTGGGCAATGCGGGCAGGCCGTACTTTCCCGACATTTTTAATCCCTCCCCTTAAATAGAGAAATCCATCACATGTTCCACCCTCTTTTGCCTGGCAAGCAGCCCTTTCACCTTCAAACCATCTGAATAATAGGTGATGATTTTTAGTTCAACCGTCGGATTTGGGGATGGAAATCTATTTATCTGAAGAATAGTGCCGTCCTCGATATTCATCTAGTCATCCTTCCCTAATTTTAATTAATAGGCATTCACACATTTTTATCTCTTTCATACGATATCCTAGGCAAAAATCAGCCCAGATTTTCAACCTTTTTAAAAGGAGGCAAAATACATGAAAAATTGGCTAAAATTCAGTTTTTCCCTTTTCATAATTGGTATTCTTATTTTCCCATTGGCAGCCTGCAATAATGCGAACAACACACAGAAAACGAAGGATCTAGTAAAGGTAAGGGTTGCAGAAGTAACACGCTCTATCTTTTACGCACCGGAATATGTGGCACTGGAGAAAGGGTTCTTTAAGGATGAAGGCTTGGATGTCCAACTAACTACCACGTGGGGCGGAGACAAAACGATGACAGCGCTCCTTTCAGGCGGCACCGACATCGCCCTTGTAGGTTCAGAGACTTCTATTTACGTTTATGCACAAGGATCCAGTGACCCTGTCATCAACTTTGCCCAATTGACTCAGACAGACGGAACCTTCCTTGTTTCCAGAAAAAAAATCGACAACTTTTCATGGGATCAGCTAAAAGGTACAACATTTCTAGGACAGCGCAAAGGCGGAATGCCGCAAATGGTTGGAGAATTCGTACTTAAAAAGCATAATATCGACCCACAAAAAGACCTGAAATTAATCCAGAATATCGATTTCGCCAACATTGCAAATGCATTTGCATCAGGAACCGGCGACTTTGTTCAGCTTTTCGAACCAACAGCTAGCATTTTTGAAAAAGAAGGCAAGGGCGCATTGTCGCTTCGTTTGGTACCGAATCCGGGCATGTTCCTTATACCACATTTATGGCAAAGCAAAGCTATATGAAAAACAACAAAAGCACAATTGAAAAGTTCACAAAAGCAATCTATAGAGCACAGCAATGGGTCAAAACGCATAAAGCATCAGAAACCGCTAAGGTAATCCAGCCTTATTTCAAGGACACTAACCTAGCACTGATTGAGACTGTGGTTGACCGCTATAAAAGCCAGGGATCGTTTGCAACAGACCCGATTCTTGATAAAGAGGAATGGAACAATCTCCAAAATATTATGAAGGAGGCTGGTGAGCTTCCTAAGGAAGTCAGCCATAAAACACTTGTAAACACAACTATTGCCAACAAAGTGAAATAATAATTTTGATGAGGAGGCCGTTCTATGAGTTTCTTAAAGATTCGTGAAATCCATCACACTTATTTTACCAGAACATCTGCTGTCACGGCCTTCACCGATATCTCGCTGGAAGTAGAGGAGGGAGAATTCATCTCCTTCCTCGGTCCAAGCGGTTGTGGAAAAACGACATTACTATCTATCGTTGCAGGATTAATCCAGCCTACCCAGGGAACTATTTTACTCGAAGAAAAGCCTGTCTCTTTATCTGATCGGCAAATCGGCTACATGCTTCAGCAGGATTATCTTTTTCCTTGGAAGACGATTGAAGAAAATATTTTGCTGGGTCTGAAGCTGTCCAATCGATTAAATGAAAAAACGAAATCAGCTACACTAAGTCTGTTAAACGAAATTGGGTTACCCAGTGTCGAAAAACAGTTCCCAAAGCAGCTGTCAGGTGGAATGAGACAGCGCGCAGCCCTCGTGCGGACACTTGCGACAGAGCCGAAGCTGCTCATGCTGGATGAACCGTTTTCCGCTCTGGATTACCAGACAAAATTGAAATTGGAGGATTTAGTTTCCAAAACACTTAAATCCTTCGGAAAAACAGCGATTCTTGTCACACATGATATCGGAGAAGCCATTTCAATGAGCGACAGGGTATATCTATTTTCACCAAGCCCCGGAAGGCTGCATCGAACTTTTCACATTCCAGAGGAACTCAGGAGCCTCACACCATTTGAAGCAAGGAACTCTGAACAGTATCAGAATCTATTCCAAACGATATGGAAGGAGCTGGAGTCGCTTGAATCCGGAAAAGAATAATGTAAAACTCCTCCATGAAAAATATAAACACTCTCTGATTGTGGAAAAAAGATGGGTCAGATTGTATCAGATCATAATCTTTTTACTGTTTTTTAGCGGTTGGGAATTATTTAGTGCAAAAAAGTGGATCGATCCGCTCATCTTCAGTTCTCCCTCTAAAATATGGCTTTTATTACTGGAAAAGCTTCAGGATGGTTCATTATTGGAGAACCTCGGAATCACACTCACAGAAACAGTGCTTGGCTTTATCCTTGGCACCCTGCTTGGAACATTGCTTGCCGCCATACTATGGTGGTCACCGATGCTCTCGAAGGTGCTTGATCCCTACCTCGTTATCTTAAATGCAATGCCAAAAGTAGCACTTGGCCCATCTTAATTGTTGCCCTTGGCACAGGATTTACCTCCATTATTACGATGGGTGCCATTATCTCTGTCATCATCACAACGATTGTCGTTTATACTTCTTTCAGAGGTGTAGATCCCAACTATCTCAAAGTGCTGCAAACCTTTGGAGCCAGCCGTTTTCAGTGCTTTAAAGAGGCCATTCTCCCGGCAAGCTTCCCGACCATCATATCGACCTTGAAGGTGAATGTCGGCTTATCCTGGGTGGGCGTTATGGTGGGTGAGTTCCTCGTCTCTTCAAAAGGACTTGGTTACATGATTATTTATGGATTTCAGGTATTTAATTTTACGCTCGTTTTATTATCATTGCTCGTCATCGCCGTCTTTGCGACCATTATGTATCAGGTCGTTGCCCTAATTGAAAAAAAACTCGTGAAGGACCAGCGCTAAAAACAAAAGGCGCAAGCGTCCTGGGTAGCCCCGACAGGCATAAGACGAATCACGCAGTCATCCTCGGAAAAGCTATCGCTTTTCCTTCGTGCGATGCGGATGCTGCCGAAGCGTTCCTTGTCCTGATTTCTGAAGTGATTTGGCTTATGACCCCGAGCTGCTCCAAGCATCACCTAAAGGTCATGCTTGGAGCAAGATATTCAAGGGAGCTATTCAAAGGTGAAAACTGGCTTGGCGCTGGAGCTAGATTAATACTTTTTGGTAGAAGGTACCACTTCATTTAATTTTATTATTTCCTAGACGATAAAAAAAGAAACAGCGAAAAGCATCAATTTATGTTAAATCTTGCTTTTCGCCATTTTTTTGGCAGGATATGGCATGTGGCCTGCTTGGAGCATATGTATACACTTTTTTATCACATCGTCCTTCATGATAAAGCTGTAATCATCCTGGAAGCGCATCTTAAGAAGATCACCCTTGATAAGTACCTGCCCATTTGTTTCCATATATCCAGCCTTTTTCTCAAGCTGTTTCGCTTTCCCATAAAAAACAGCTTTCACAAAGGATCCCTTTTCGTCTGTCACTCTATATTCTCCAATCTTTAAGAGGTCGGAAAGATATGCACCCGTTTCTTCAAAAACCTCCCGGCGGGCGCCCTCTTCAAGTGTTTCGCCTGGCTCTATTTTACCTCCGGGGAACTCAAGCCCTCTTTCCTTATGATTTGTCAGCAGCCATTCATCACCTAATTGACAAATGACGAGAACATGCCGTGCTTCCTCTTTAAATTGATTTTCCTGGAAGGTAAGCTCCACCTTGCAGCCAAAATGATCAAAAAAAACGTCCATAATAAACCTCGATTCTCTCTATAATCCTAATTTTATTATAAACGTTTGTTTTTTCATTTCTAGATAAAAAAGGCATCTCAAAAAGAGACACCCTTATCCAAACTTTATTCCTCTTCCTTTTGTGGCAGTATGTTGATGCTTTTAATATGCTCTTTCGTTTCTTCATCACCCAAATCGTAAAGCATTTGAAAAATTTTCTGGGAGGTTTGGTCGTATGCATCATTTTCACGATCATAATGATACTGCACATATGGGACGTGGGCTCGAAAGAAATTTTGCCACTCTGTCGAATAATTTTGGTCAAAATATTCACGCAACTGGATAATTTCTTCATCCGATGCCTCGATTTTATAATTCCAGGACGAACTGGTGGCACTTTGAGAAATTTCCCCACTCCCCAGGTCGATATAATATGTTTTCTTTTGTTGATTCATCAGCAATCCTCCCTTATACTCATTATTAATCGTTTCCCACAAAATGCTGAAACTTATTCTTATGTTTAAATGAATTAGTTGAAATGAATACAAACTGATTCACATAGAATAAAGAAAAGTCAAATAATTCACACTTTTTAATTCTCATTCAAAAAATTTCCAAAAGGAATATTTTTCATCACGAAGGGTATTGAATAATTAAAGACATTTTTTTTACAGGGGGTGAAAATATTGAAACTAGTCGATGAGCTTTATGAAATGTACCGTAACAAATTGACCGGTGATGAAGAGGATATCGATATGCTGGCATTTGCCTTTTTGGAAGAAATGTCGCATGAAGATTTACTGGCCTTATTCAGGAAATGGATAAACAAGAGCTTTATGACTTAATGGGATTATATTTAATTGAAAGCTTAAAAGGGAAATTTGCTCAGGAAGAATATCGTCAGCAAAGAACACCTACCTTCCATCCCAGAAATATACATTGATTTATACATACTATTGGACAGCGAAGCTGAGAAATCAGCTTCTTTTTTATATAAAAAAACCTGTGCATCAATTGCACAGGTTTTAGGCATTACCCAAGAAACGATGTTAACATCCAAACATGCTTACCAAGGCTTTCATTAATTGCAGTAAGCATATCAGCGGTCACAGGATCTTCTTCTTCCTCAGCCAAGGAGATGGTTTCTTTAATTTCACCAATCATTTGAGAAAAATCATCTACTACAGCTTGTACCATCTCTTCTTCCTTCGCTTCTTTCCCTGTCGCTTCCTTTATCGTTGCTATATCTAGGCATTCTTTTAAAGTGGAAACAGGCTTGTCGCCTTTAATAAGCAGCCTCTCTGCGAGCTCATCAAGGTGAAGGCTTACTTCGTTGTAAAGCTCTTCGAATTTTTTGTGAAGTTCAAAGAAATGGTGCCCCTTCACAAACCAGTGAAAATGGTGGAGCTTTTCGTACAAAACTGTAAAATTGGCTACCTGTACATTAACTGAATCAACTAATTTAGTTTTTGGCATTTTCATCCCTCCGGATATATTTTACCCATTGGTTTAAAAATAAAACTCACTCTGGACTATGGTCATGGTAGAATATAAGGGTAAAAATGAAAGGGAGGCACAAACCATGGTTACCATTTTAGTTGTAGGTGTCATCATCGTCATCGTGGTACTTCTGCTAAGTGTCATTACGACTTCAAAGGCCTATACCTATAAACATACGGTTGATCCGCTTGAAAGCAATCCTAATATAGAAAATGCAGAAGAAACACAAAAAAAGGAAGAATAAAAAAGATTCCTATTCCAAATCGGATAGGAATCTTTTCATTTTCTACTAATTATGCGAAAACCTGCTTTAAGTCTTCTTTGCTTTGGTCTAGCCAGAAGCGCATTAAACGCTTTGCTCCTTCTAAATCATGAAGTTTGGCTTCGCCGCATTGTGTTTCATTCGCAGCAGGGATATCAGTGATTTCCACTGCATCCTTCATCGTGTCCTCAAGAAGATCAATAATTTCCTCGACCGTAGGTTCGCCGCTAACTACTAAATAGTAACCAGTCTGGCATCCCATTGGAGAAATATCAATAATATCGAAATGGCTATATTTTTCCGAATGCTTACGGATATTAAAAGCAAGCAAATGCTCAAGTGTATGAATTGCATCAGGCTTCATCGCCTGTTTATTAGGCTGGCAAAAACGGATATCATATTTATTTACAACACCGTCGCTGCCAACTTTATGGACTCCGCAATGGCGCACATATGGTGCTTTAACGGCATTATGGTCTAATTCAAAGCTTTCAACTGAAGGCATGAATATCACTCCTTTTAAATTCTTTTTTCATTATAACTCTAATTCCGAGTTTTTTCATCTATTTAATTTGAATTGATGTTTTTAGACGTTAAATTCATAATATGATATGTTGAATTCATTAAAGTTTTTTCCTGCAAAATAAAGGAGCGACAAAAATTGTTAAAATACATTTTTATTGGCATTATCCGGTTCTATCAAATCGTCATATCACCATTAAAACCGCCATCCTGCCGATTTTACCCTACCTGCTCCCATTACGGTCTTGAAGCTGTTAAACGCCACGGCGCATTTAAGGGCGGATGGCTTGCCACTAAACGCATCTTAAAATGCCATCCATTCCATCCAGGCGGAATGGATCCCGTTCCAGAAAAGCCCCATGGCAAAAAATAACCAGGGGCTTTTTAGGTTGCAGTGTTAAAATGACTTACTGTTCATAGCCGTTTACAACAAGATCAAGCTTACCTGTTTTTGGGTCAATCACCATTCCATGGACAGGTACATCCTTCGGCATAAGCGGATGATTTTTGATAATGTCAGTGCTATGCTGTACACTTTCTTCAACAACGTCGAATCCTTGCATCCATTGACCAACTTCGATCGCTGAGTTAGCAAGAGTTTTAAGGATATCATCTGTGACACCTCGTTGTTTCATCTTTTCAATAACCGGCCAGATTTCATGCCGCTCATCCCGCAATCATGATGCCCGATTACGAGAACTTCCTCAGCCTGAAGCTCATAGACAGCTACCAAAATGCTCCTCATAATACTCCCAAATGGATGGGTAACTAGTGCCCCTGCATTTTTAATTGTCTTAACATCGCCATTTCCAAAATTCATTGCTTTGGGCAAAAGCTCAAGCAGCCGGGTATCCATACAGGTCAAAACAACCAGGCGTTTATTTGGGAATTTCGTGGTTTCGTATTTTTCATACTCTTTACTTTCTACAAATTTCTTGTTATATTCCAGAATCTCATCTAATAACTTTGGCGTGTTCATTTTTATCCTCCAATTCTTTTGCTTTCTTTTAGCATATAAAATATTTTTCCTTTAAGCCAATTATATTACTTGATTTAAGGGTAAATTTTTTGTAAGATACATTAGGAAATCGGAATGATTACGGATTACCGTTTTATTTTCGACTAAAATGAGCAATAATAATAAAAATTTTTAGAAAGTAAATCGGAATTAATCCGTTTTACAAAGGAGCACTTATGAAAAAGCTATCACTACTTATTACTCTATTGCTTCCCTTAACCCTATTATTGACGGCCTGCTCGGGCGGCGGCGGCCAACACGAGACAAAGGGACGCATCCATGTATACACAACTGTTTTCCCTCTACAGTACTTCACAGAAAGAATCGGCGGTAAATATGTTGATGTAAAAACGATTTATCCGCCCGGGTCTGACGAGCATACGTATGAACCTTCCCAAAAGGATATGATGAATCTGGCTGACTCAGACTTATTTATCTATATTGGCTTGGGACTTGAAGGCTTCGTCGAAAAAGCAAAGGAAACATTAAAGAATGAAAATGTTTCTTTATTGGCAGCTGCAGATAAGCTGAAATTGCCCAAGGATCAGCATGCTCTTGATGAAGAAGATGGTAATGGACATGAACATAGTGACGTGAATCCTCATGTCTGGCTAGATCCGGTTTATTCAAAAGAAATGGCTTCCTCCATTAAGGATGCCCTCATTAAAAAAATGCCTGGCAAGAAAGCTGATTTTGAGAAAAATTACCACCAGCTCGCACAGGAACTAGATCAGCTCAACAAGGATTTTAAAGACACGGCGACCAAAGCCCCCCGTAAAGAAATTGTTGTTTCACACGCGGCCTTCGGCTATTGGGAAACACGTTATGGAATAAAGCAAATCAGCGTTTCAGGCTTGTCAACCACGAATGAGCCATCCCAAAAGAAATTGGAAAAAATCGTTTCAACGGTAGAACAGGATGGTTTAAAATATATTTTATTTGAACAAAACGTAAATTCCAAGCTGGGTAAAATCGTCCAAGAAGAAACGTCTGTCAAAGCACTTCCTGTCCACAATCTTGCCATTCTAACAAAAGAGAATATAAAAAATAAAGAAACGTACTTCACTTTAATGGAAAAAAATCTTGATACCTTAAAAATTGCTCTATATCAATAAAGAACAAAAGGCGCAAGCACCCTGGTTAGCCCCGACAGGCATAAGACGAATCACGCAGTCATCCTTGGAAAAGCTATCGCTTTTCCTTCGTGCGATGCGGATGCCTCGAAAAGGCTATCGCCTTTTCTTCGTTCTATGCATATGCTGCCGTAGCCTTTCCGTGTGCTGCCGAAGCTTTCCTTGTCCTGATTTCTGGAGTGATTTGGCTTATGACCCCGAGCTGCTCCAAGCATCACCTAAAGGTCATGCTTGGAGCAAGAAATTCAAAGGGGCTATTCAAAGGTGAAAACTGGCTGGGTGCTCCTCGAAAAAGCTATCGCTTTTTCTTCGTGCGAAGCATATGCTGCCGAAGCTTTCCTTGTGGAGCTAGATTAATACAACTTGTAGAAGTTATTCACATCATTTAATTTTATTATTTCCTAGACGACAAAAAAAGTCTCTCTGTATTTCAGAGAGACTTTTTTTGTGGAAAATTTTACATACTTTTTCTTCTTGTTGATAACAATAGGAAAATACTAAGTTAACGATGAAAGGAAAAGAGAAATGAGCGATTTATTAATTGCAAGATCAATGTTCGGCACCACTATGGGTTTCCATATTATTTTTGCTACCATCGGAGTAGGGCTGCCGATGATGATTTTAACAGCAGAGCTGCTGTATCAAAAAACAAAGGATCAGGAGTATGCCGTTATGGCAAAGCGATGGACAAAGGCCTTTGCTGTCCTTTTGGGTGTCGGCATTCCTACCGGTACGATTGCCGGTGTACAGCTCTCGCTGCTATGGCCTGGATTTATGGAAGTCATTGGGAGAGTAATGGCTCTGCCTTTTCAAATTGAAATATATGCCTTTTTTATTGAAGCTCTTTTTATGTCAATTTATGTTTATGCCGCTGAGAGAATCCGTCCTTGGATGCGGATTGTAAGCTTATTGTTCGTTGCCATCGGTGCAATGGCATCGGCCGTATTGATTACGAACGTCCATGCATTTGAAGGAACTCCTGCGGGTTTTCGGATGGTAAACGGAAAAATTGTCGATGTTAATCCGTGGGCAGCATTTTTTAATCCCAGCTTTTTTGTTACTTCCGGTCATGTGGCGCTTTCCGCCTATGTAACCGGTGCTTTTGTCATTGCCTCCGTTTCTGCATTTAAAATGCTAAAAGCTGATTTCGGTTCAAGAATCTACAATTTCCATAAAAAAGCGCTGATGGTAAGCCTTGTAATTGGAGGATTATTTTCTTTATTTACAGCTTTAAATGGACATGCTTCTGCACAGAACCTGCATGAGTATCAACCGGAAAAACTGGCAGCTGCTGAAGGTTTGTTTGATACCCAGTCACATGCTCCACTTTCTGTCGGAGGATATACCGACAGAGCCACTGAAACCGTTAAATGGGGCATCGAAATTCCATGGGCTCTGAGCTTTTTGGCTGGCAACAGCTTTGATACGGTTGTCCGTGGTTTGCATGACTTCCCGGAAAAGTACTGGCCGCCACTGTTTATCCACACATTATTTAATGCCATGGTTGGAATCGGTTCACTACTTATTTTAATATCACTTATAGGATTTGTTTGGAATAAATTTCTCAAAAAAGACCGTTTTCCAAAGCTGCTAATGTGGCTGTATGTTGCTTCAGGCCCGCTTGCAGTGGCAGGAATCGAGTTTGGCTGGATCTTCGCCTGTACAGGACGGCAGCCATGGACTATTTATCGGACGCTGTCGACTGCGGATTCTGTTACAACATCAACGAATTTGGGAATCCTATTCATTTTGTTCGTGTTAATCTACATCATTTTAGCCATATCTGTTGTTTTTGTCTTGCTCTATTATTTTAAACGGAATACCGTAACAGATGATTTAAATCGCGCAGAACAAAAGGGTGTTACTTTATTTGGTTCCAATTCCTAAGGGGGAATATCTATGTCTGATGCATATCTTGCCGTTACAGTGTTATGGGGATTTGTCTTTATCTACGCAGTCATGGCAACAATGGATTTTGGCGCAGGCTTCTGGTCCATGATTTACATTAATCATGCAAAAACAAAGGCAACCACCATTGCGAACAGGTACTTATCACCTACATGGGAGGTAACCAATACATTTATTGTGGCGCTGGTAGTTGCTGTATACAGTATGTTTCCGAAGGGAGCCTATACTTTGGGAACAGTCCTGCTGATACCGGGAAGCATTATTTTGCTCTTGCTTTCAATCCGAAGCGCCTTTCTCGTTTTTTCACATATTGCAGAGGAATACAAAAAGCCGTTAACTTATATTTCAGGCATCACTGGAATTATTATTCCTGGACTTTTAATCAGTGTCCTTCCAATTACTCACGGAAGTTTTGTCACTTTTTCGGACGGAAAGGAAACATTGGATCTTGTAAGGCTATTTTCCAGCCCCAATGAGTATGCATTTTTTGGATTTGCAATTAGCAGTACCTTATTTCTTTCCTCTCTATTGTTGGCCGATTATTCGAAGGCTTCACAGGAATATGATGCCTATAATGTCTACCGCAGGGATGCCATTATTTTAGGGCCAATCTCCTTTCTAATGGCAATTTTCATCATGCTGACATTAAAATCTGAGGCGGGATGGCTGTATAGCAAAATGATGAAGGATCTTCCGTTTCTCATCCTCTCCCTAGTCCTTTTCCTGATTGGTGGGCTAGGACTCTTTCTTCCTTCAAAAAAAGTAAAAGGGAAACCAAGGCTCTCAGTTATCGCTGTAACATTACAATATTTGGCAGCTAGCTATGTTTATGGCAAAGCACATCTGCCCTATATCGTTTATCCTGAAGTGACCATCCATTCTGCTTTTACTGATCCGAACTCTTTTCATGCTGTTTTTGCTTCATATATTGCGGGATTCTTGATTCTTTTTCCCGGCTTTATTTACTTTTGGAGCCTGTTTATGAATGATAAACGCTATTTGAGACGCAGTTAGCCAAAAGAATCATCAGAGTGAACCATCAGTTTTTGGCAGGCATGTTTTACTATAAAAATTCGGAAGCTAATTCTGTATCCTAATTTTATAAGGAGTGATACAGATGGCAAAGGATGTTTTATGTGAAGTGAATAATTGCAGCTATTGGGCTCAAGGAAATAAATGCAGTGCCGAGCAGATTTATGTAGTAAGCCACACAGGCATGACTGCTGATTCCCAAAAAGAAACTGATTGCCAGACCTTTGAACCTCAAGGTCACTAAATAAAACAAACCAGGCGAGCCAAACGGCGGGCCTGGTTTTTAGTTTTGGAAAAGAAATTTTTTTGATTGCAAGGTAACCTTTCTCAGTACTTTTTCATTTATCTCGAACCCTAAACCTGAACTGTAAGGAACCTTAACAAAGCCATTTTCAACAATGACTTCCGGGAGAATAATGTCCTCCTCCCAAAATCGGCTTGATGCTGAAATATCACCGGGAATGGAAAAACCCGAAAGTGAGGCAAAGGCGATATTATGCGCGCGCGAAACACCGAATTCAATCATTCCCCCAACCCATACTTTAATGCCTCGATTTATACATAAATCATAAATCCTTTTAGCCTCTGCCAATCCGCCGACTCTGCCAACCTTAATATTAATCACCTGGCAGCTTTCCATTTCAACTGCAAGTCGTGCATCCTCAAAAGTATGAATACTTTCATCGAGGCAAATGGGCGACTGGATTACTTTTTGCAATAGGGAGTGTTCATAAATATCATTATGGGCAAGGGGCTGTTCAATCATCATTAAGTTAAACTCATCAAGCGCTTTAATCCTGTCCATATCCTTCAGAGTATAGGCAGAATTTGCATCTGCCATTATTGGTAAGTTGGGATAATGGCGGCGAATTTCCGTCAGCATTGACCTGTCATTCCCTGGATGGATTTTCACCTTGATCCGCTGATATCCTTCACTTACATACACTTCAATCTGTGAAAGTGCCTTAGGAATAGAATCGGCAGCCACCACAACTCCTGCGGGAATTTCTTTCAGCGTCCCGCCAAGCAGTTCAGAAAGAGAAATGCCTTTCCTTTTTGCATATAAATCCCATAGAGCTGTTTCAAGTGCAGCTTTTGCCATGTTATTTCCCCTGATTGATTCAAACAGGCGGGACGCTTCCCCGGATGCTCAATAGTATTGTTTTGAAGAAGCGGAATCAAAAACTCTTCCATTACATGAAGACTTGTTTTTACTGTCTCTTCTGTATACCATGGCGATGAAAAGGCAACACTTTCTCCATACCCGCAATAGCCGTCAGCATCCATTATTTTAACAATGATTCCTTCCCTCTCCTTTACGGTTCCAAGGTGAGTGAAAAACGGCGATTTAAGCGGCATTTTAATCACATAAAGCTTTATCGAAAATATGATCATATTTCCGCCCTTCCCTCTGACCAATACTCTCTCAACTTTCTGCGCAAAAGCTTATTCGCTGCATTTCGTGGCAGCTCCTTGATAAAAATAAAGTCATTCGGAATTTTATATTTAGCCATCCGTCCAGTACAAAACTCATAGAGGTCTTCTTTTTTTAAGCTAATACCAGTTTTAGCCACAATATAAGCTACAGGTACCTGGCCCATTTTTCATCCGGGACTCCGGCAACGCCTGCCTCTCCAACAGCTGGATGGCCTGACAGGATGCTTTCTATTTCCGCGGGATAGATATTTTCCCCGCCTGAAATGATTAAATCATCACGACGGTCAAGCACATATAGAAATCCTTCTTCATCAAGAGTCCCGATATCACCTGTATAAAACCAGCCATCGCGAAGTTTTTCGGTTGTCGCTTCAGGACGGTTCAAATATCCTGAAGTTATGTTCTGGCCCTTTCAATGTTATTTCACCCGCTTCATTTGGATCTGCCTGCTTTCCATCCTTGGCCACAATTTTTATTTGTGCAGGAAACAATGGTTTTCCGGCAGAACCGAGCTTGGAAAAGCTGTATTCCGGAGCTAGAGTAACAATCTGCGATGCCGTTTCGGTCATTCCATACGATTGGAAAACAGGTATGCCCATCTCGACACAGGCTTCAAGCAGTGGAAGAGGAGCTGCGCCGCCCCCGAGCAGCATACAGCGGAAATATTCCGGAAGCCTTCTCTCTCTTAGTACATCTGTCAATCTTGTCAGCATCGTGCTGACGGCCGACATAATTGTCACCTTTTTAGAATCAATATCTTCAAGGACTTTCACTTCATTAAATCCTTCATGAAGGACAATTGCCATCCCATATATGACGCTGCGCATCAGAATGGAAAAGCCGCTTATATGAAAAAGCGGAACAGCACAAAGCCAGCGATCCGATTCCATAAAACCAAGATTTAAAGCTGAACCAACCGCACTCCACCAATGATTTCCGTACGTCTGTTTAACACCCTTCGGATTTCCAGTTGTCCCTGATGTATACATGATCGTGCATATATCATTTAAATCGATTTCTTCCTGGATCATTACATCGGAAGTTCCTAAAGACGCTATCTCTTCCTTTTGTAAAACCGTCAGCGAAGGCAATTCCAGGATAGGCTCCTCATTTGGTGCAGAAAAGGCAGCTTCGGTTATAAGGAAGGATGCCTTTGAGTCATTTAGCTGCCAAGCCAATTCTGCAGCTGACAACCTGCCGTTTAACATCACAGCTTTGGCACCGATCATCTGGAAAGAAAATAGAATTATCACCGTATCAATATGGTTCCTTAATAAAACACCTGCATAAGTTTCCTTATTAAAACCAGCTGTCACTAAGCGTTCCGCTATTTCTAGAGAACGTTCATATAATTCATGGAAAGTCAGTGTCTCGTCTTCAAAATGAAGGGCTATGCGATCAGGGGTAAGAAATGCTCTTTTTTTCAAAAAGTTTGGCAAGTTATTACTCATCTTTAATCACCTCTTATGAAAAACAGCTCGATGGGAATCCATCAAGCTGTTGTTTAAAATCGAGTTTTTAAGGAAAACGCGGGAATTGGCCGAAATCAGGCTTGCGCTTTTCTTTAAAAGCATCACGGCCTTCTTTTGCTTCATCCGTTGTATAGTAAAGAAGTGTAGCATCGCCTGCAAACTGCTGAATACCAGCCAATCCATCTGTATCCGCGTTGAACGCAGCCTTCAAGAAACGAAGGGCAGTCGGGCTTTTCTCAAGGATTTCTTCACACCATTTGATTGTTTCCTCTTCTACTTGATCAAGAGGTACAACGGTGTTTACCAAGCCCATATCGAGAGCTTCTTGAGCATTATACTGGCGGCAAAGGAACCAGATTTCACGAGCTTTTTTGTGACCGACGATTCTTGCAAGATAGCCTGAACCATAGCCTGCATCGAAGCTTCCAACCTTAGGCCTGTCTGCCCAAAACGCGCATTGTCAGCAGCGATTGTTAAGTCACAAACGATATGCAGAACATGTCCGCCACCGATTGCATAGCCCTTTACCATTGCGATAACCGGCTTTGGAATAACACGGATTAAACGCTGAAGGTCTAACACATTCAGACGTGGAATCTGGTCTTCTCCTACATATCCTCCGTGTCCGCGTACTGATTGGTCTCCGCCAGAGCAAAACGCCTTGTCTCCCGCTCCTGTCAGTACAATTACACCAACACTTGCATCGTCACGAGCGTAAGCAAATGCATCAATCAATTCCATTACTGTTTTCGGACGGAAGGCATTATGCACTTCCGGACGGTTAATGGTGATTTTTGCAATACCGTTATGTGTTTCATAAATAATGTCTTCATATTTACGTTCTGCTACCCATTCTACAGTCAAAACAGAATCCTCCTTCAATATGTATTTGACAAAAACTCACTTACTATTGTACCAAATATTTCTGATTTCTCCACATGAATTGCATGACCGCCTTCAATTATCGACATCCAACTCACATTCTTAATCATATTTTGCATGTTTTCGGCAATCAGGCAGAACTTTTCATCCATTGAACCGGTTACCAATAATACCTCGCAAGACAGATCTTTCAAATGCTGCCACCAAGAGGGCTGTGAGCCAGTCCCCATTCCGATCAGACTGTTGGATAAACCATTCGATGAATTTTGCAGACGTTGAGCTCTAATCGCTGCATTTACGGACTGTGGAAGCTGCTCCATCGATTTAAAAAGTGGGATGCTTTCCCAGCGGCTGACAAAGGCCGGGACTCCCTCTTCTATAATAAAGTTAGCAAGATTGGCGTCATTCATTCGTCGAATCTCTCTATCATTTTCTGAAGAAAGTCCTGGAGACGCACTGACAAGGACCAGCTTGCGGACTCGATCAGGGTAAAGAAGCGCGAATGTCAAGGCAAGCCTGCCACCCATCGAATAGCCAAGCAAATCGGTTTTTTCCACATTTAGCTTATTGAGGATTTCATTCAAATCCCTGGCCACGGATTGAATACTATATCGCTCCAATTCCACTGGTGAATCTGTCTTTCCGTGGCCGATAATATCAGGCATGATGAGGCGGGAATGCCTTCCCCACCGCTCACAAAAAGGCATCCATGTAGAGCCGCTACCTGTAAAGCCGTGTAAAAGCAAAAGTGGAAATCCGTCTCCGCATAATTCTACATGGTGGTCGATTCCGTCAACGACAATATTCATTTTCCTTCTCCATTTACCCAACTGGATATTTCCCGGGAAACAGAATTCCACAAATTTCGATGTTCATCCCTGCTTTTGTCTCTATTTGTCACTACTTCAAATACATTCAAACCCTTTTCAGCTTCCTGTTTTTTAAATGCTGTAACGAAGTGTTCCCACTCTTTTACTCTTGTGAAGTTCCCATTGTACATCCGGACTACATGCTCGAAATCAAGATCCAACGGGGTGCCAAAAAGGAGCTCGAAATTTTTCGGGTGCGCGGCTTGAGGAAGGAATGAGAAAATGCCCCCGCCATTATTGTTGATAATAATAATGTTAATATCCAAATTATAAAGCTTTGCTGCCAGGAGCCCATTTAAGTCATGAAAAAATGTAAGATCTCCCACAATCAAATAAAGGGGCTGTAAAAAAACAGCGGCACCTAGAGCTGAAGAAATGGTTCCATCAATTCCATTTGCCCCACGATTGGCCAGGACTCTAATGTTCTTTTCGTTATTATGGAAAAAACTATCTAGATCCCTGATTGGCATACTGTTTCCTACAAATACCGCAGCGTTTTCTGGAAGGACATCTGCAAGCTGGTAAAACAACCTGCTTTCACTGCAGTCTTCAAAGTCTTTTACAATTGATATATGACCTTTGGTTAAATCATTTATTTCCCGCCACTTATCAAGGAAGCTGCTATTATGCTCCCCTTCAATATGCCGCACGACCCCTTTGCAGAACCCCGTTTCACTGCAGAAAATCATATCTGTTGATATGGAAGCTGGATCTCTCCAGCCACCTCCGCCGTCTACCACAAACTGGAATGCTTGATGATTTTCCTTTAAAAAAATGCCCAGAGCCTTCGAAACAGGCATTGCACCGAATCTGATAATGACATCGGGCTTAAGTACTGACTTTGCATCCTCATTGCGTAAAAAAGTATCATATGTATCCATAATATTCTCATGGATATGCGTACCACTTCTTAATTGGGACAACGGATCCGCCAAGATAGGATATTGCAGCTTTGCAGCAAGGATTGTCACTGCTTCAGCAAACCGGGAGTCATCCAGCTGGCCGCACACGATAATTCCGTTTTCTTTATTAGCCATCATTGCAGCAATCTCTTGAAATTTGGCTTCCCCGATAGTCCATTCACTGTTATGTACATGAACATAGCTATCTGGCCGTTCTTCCAATAGAAATAGATTGTCAGTATCCAGCTTCGGAATAAGAGGTTCACGGAATGGGAAGTTGAGGTGGACGGGACCTGCCGGTGCCTGCAAGGCAACAGCAGCCGCCCGAGCACAAACTGTCCTGGCATATCGGAGCATTTCTCCGGTGTTATCCGGTAAAGCCATCTCCGCAAACCATTTCACATGTTTCCCGTAAAGGTTAATTTGATCAATCGCTTGCGGCGCGCCAACATCCCTCAGTTCATGAGGCCTGTCGGCTGTAAGGACAATTAGGGGAACACGTGATAAATTAGCTTCAACGATGGCCGGAAAATAGTTAGCAGCAGCCGTTCCAGAAGTGCATAGAATCGCCACTGGCCTTAAAGATGCCTTAGCCATTCCCAGGGCAAAAAAAGCAGCAGAGCGCTCATCCACATGAATATGGATCTTTAAGCCCGGGTGTTCAGCCATGACAAGCGCCATGGGAGTAGATCTTGATCCCGGACTGACTACGACATCCGTTACACCGGTATTCACTAGCTCTGCTACAAAAGCTGCTGTATATGCTGTTAATGCTTCTTGATGGTTCATTTTCCATTCCCTCCAAGTGCTGTAAGCATAGGACGGAACTTCAAGCTCGTCTCCAAATACTCACTGTCAGAATCTGAATCTGCTACGACTCCGCAGCCTGCAAATAATGAGGCATCTTTTCCCTGAATGAGGGCTGAACGAATCGAAACAGCGAATTCCCCGTTCCTGCGATAGTCCATCCAGCCTAGCGGTGCTGCATAAAACCCCCTGTCAAGAATTTCAACCTCCCTAATCTTATCGACTGCCTCTTTTTTAGGCAGGCCTCCCAGTGCAGGTGTTGGATGCAGTCTTTCAACCAGTAAAAGCAGAGAAGTATCTTTTTTACTTTCTCCGATAACCGGTGTATAAAGGTGCTGAATATCCCTGATTTTCATTAATTGCGGCCTAGCAGGAAGTGTAACCCTTTGGCACGTCTCTTCCAATGCCTCTTTGATCATGTCGACCACATACTGATGCTCAATCAGGTTTTTTTGATCGTTCAATAAAAGTTCCCCTAAGGTCTTATCTTCTTCCACTGTTTTTCCGCGCGGAATAGAACCCGCCAGGCAGGTAGAAAAAATATTCATTCCCGCTTTTTTTACAAGCCTTTCAGGTGATGCACCAATAAAACAATCCCCGTTCGATTCAAACGCAAAGATAAAACTTTCATGCTGTTCCTTGTCCAGCCGTGAAAGAACGTTTTCCGTTTCAACTTCAGTCTCAAAGTGTAAACGGAGCTCCCTTGCCAGCACCACTTTTTTTAAAGGACCATGCTTAAGATCTTTAACGACCTGCGTAACCGTCTCTCTCCAAGTATCCGGTGCAATCTCTTCAGATCCATTCAAAAGTGACTGACTATTTTTAACAGGCGAAATTGACGCCAGCAACTGATTCCTCTCGCTGACAACTTTATGAAAGAGGGACAGATCGTCGTGATGCGTACAAACCGTGTTTGTTGTTAAATATGCCTGTCCTTTAATTATGCTTAGCATATATTTAGGAATATGGAATAAAGAATCAGCAAACTTAGACCACAGGGATGTTTTCTGTTTATGGGGATCGAATGAGAAGCCGCCGAACATAAGCGGCGCTATTCCGTTTTCTGAAAAAGCATCAAAAATGATGGCATCATCAATAAAACGCTTCCATGCTTTTTCAACATGAAAAAAGCGGTCAGTAGCCTGATCCGACTGTATTTGTTTCACTATTCCGTTTCCAATAATGTATGTCTCATCGGAAGGGTCTTTCCAGAAAAACCGTTCACCCAGAAAAAACTCCCTGCCTGCATGGAAAAAAGATAAAGGTTCGATATGGTCTATTTTATGAACTTCACTTACCAGAATGGACCGTCCCATTTTTTTCGCACGATCAATACCCAGCAAGATCCCTTCTTTAAGTTCCGTTTCTTGAATGGTAACCAAAAAAATCCCTCCAAAACAGCCTTTGCGACTGCAATCCATTCATTTTAAGCTTATTTTAAGATACTACTCTAATTGTAAATATGTCAATAACTCTTGTCATACCATTCCCAGTTCATTCCTTATTATATATCAAAAAATGTTTCCTGCCTTAAATGATGCTCTATTTAATATTTTCCCGCTTTTCTTCCCGTTATAAACCAATGGGGTTATCTTCCTTTTTTTGTAGGTAAAAAGTAATTGACATGGACAGTGCCATTCCATACACTTAATTTTGGAGTTAATCACACTAAAACACAGAAATTATATAAATAAAAGGGGAGAGAACAGTTATGCAGCCGCATTTACAAACAAGTTCATCACCTGTGTTGGAGCCTAACCGCGGATTTAAGGTCTGGTGGCAGCTTACACGTCCACATACATTAACCGCCGCTTTTGTGCCCGTTCTTCTTGGTACTGCACTTGCCCTTAAACATGGAGACATTCACTATGGCGTGTTTTTGGCCATGTTAATTGCCAGCCTGCTGATCCAAGCAGCAACCAATATGTTTAATGAATATTATGATTTCAAAAAGGCCTTGATAATGAGCACTCTGTCGGTATCGGAGGCGCCATTGTGCGTGATGGAATTAAACCAAAAACGGTGCTCAGGCTTGCCTTTTCTTTTTATGGCATTGCCCTTCTGCTAGGCGTCTATATTTGCCAAAACAGCAGCTGGTGGCTAGCTCTGATTGGGCTCATCTGCATGGCAGCAGGATATTTTTATACTGGTGGCCTCTGCCGATTGCGTATACACCGTTCGGGGAAATTGTTGCCGGATTTTTCATGGGATTGTTGATTATCCTGATTTCATTCTATATTCAAACAGGTTTTGTTGATCAAACCAGTATCCTTGTTTCGATTCCGATAATGATCCTGGTTGGTGAAATCCTTTTAGCCAACAATATCCGAGATCTTGACGGAGATAAAGAAAATGGCCGTAAGACACTTGCCATCCTATTAGGAAGAAAAGGAGCCATTTACCTCCTGGCTGGATTATTCACTCTTTCCTATCTTTGGGTATTGATATTGATTATGAATGGAACGGCATCTGTATGGGCTGCCCTCGTCATTTTAAGCGCACCTAAAGCAATTAAAGCGACAAAAGGCTTTATCGGAAAATCCATACCTATTCAAATGATGCCTGCAATGAAGGCTACGGCTCAAACCAATACGATATTTGGATTTTTATTAACAGTCGGTTTATTTATCGGCCACTTCTTCTCATAATGCGAACGCGGCCCTGCCAATTAAGGCAGGGGATTTTTGTTTGCCCAAAAATTTATGCCATGTTTTTTTAAAATGGTGAATGGGTATTAACTGTAAGAAGATATTAGCGCAATTATATGATGAGGATGTGATTTTCCATGTTATCAACAAACGAGCTTGATACATTAAAAAAGGTGCTGGAAGAAGATAAAAAAAATATTGAAGAACAATTAGATTTAGATAGCAAATACACAAATAAAAATGCCAGCCTCAGAGAAACGTCAGGTGAACTATCGGCATATGATAACCACCCAGCTGACCTTGGAACCGAATTGTTCGAGCGTGAAAGGGAATCCGCGCTTGAAGACCATCAGGACAGCGAGCTTGATAAAATAAACGATGCCCTGGATGCTTTTAAGGACGGCAGTTATGGAATCTGCAAGGAATGCGGAAAAGATATCCCATTCGAACGTTTGGATGCCTTTCCATCAACCTTGTATTGCATAGAACATACTCCTGATCAAACGGTCTCAGATCACCGTCCTGTTGAAGAAGACATCCTTGAGCCTTCCAATGCCAATACTTTCCGCCATGGTGAAAGACAGGGAGTCATTGATACCGAGGACAGCTTCGAGGAGGTTGCAAGATTCGGCACTTCTGAAACACCATCCGACTTGTCCGGAGATTACGAAAGGTATAATGAATTGTATGACAAGGGCAAAAACGAGGAAACCTTCACAGAGGATTATGAAGCATACGCTGCCACAGACATTACCGGCAAAGAACGCACTGCTCTTCCTTCCGATAAACGAGATGAATATGAGAATATGCTCGATCGTAAAGGGCTTGAATCCAAAATCGGGGACATTCCATATAAAAAATCAGATGGGTATGTAGAAGATAAGGAATAAACATCTCCAAAATATTGAAAAACCAAAAGAGACTGATGCTCAGTCTCTTTTGGTTTTATTTATTTTCTTTAATAAATCACCGCTTTAATACGTTATGATATTATTTTAAATTACCTCATTAAACAGTTCTGTTGATTTGCACTCCAGGCGCATCGCTTTCCGCGGGCGTGTCGGGGAGCTTCCTCGGAGCTTCGCTCCTGCGGGATCTCCCCTGACCCGTACTCCCGCAGGAGTCTTCGCGCCTTCCGCTCCAATCAACAGAGTTTTTTTCACTAAAGACCGTCTGTTCAACGAATAAATAATTAAAAATAAGTGGACCAAATTGAATATGAATTTGTTTCAATTGATGAATTAGTACCTCCTGACCATCTGCTTCGTGTGATTGATAAATTTATCGATTTTTCGTTTCTTCTTGAAAAGGTCCGTCCATATTACAGCGAAGTTCATGGGCGCCCTCCGGATCCACTTATTCTTTTAAAATGATGTTTATTGGTTATATTTATGGCATCCGCTCTGAACGTCAGCTAGAAAGGGAAGTGAGAACAAACCTCGCATACCGCTGGTTTTTAGGTCTGAAATTCAAATACCCAGTACCTCATCACTCGACGATTAGATGGAATCGTCAATACCATTTTAAAAATACAACTATTTTTCTGGAGATTTTTGATGAAATTGTTCTTCTAGCAATGAATCATAAAATGGTTAGTGGTCGTGTATTATTTACAGATTCTACACACTTAAAAGCAAATGCAAATAAAAAAAAATATACAAATATGAAGTGGAAGTGGATACTAAGGAATATTTTGAGGACCTTAACAAGGCAATCGAAGAAGATCGATTTAAACATAAAAAAAATCCATTAATAGAAAAGGAAGTAAAAGGAACTAAGTAAATTCGAGTAAGTACAACCGACTCAGATTGTGGTTTTATGTCACGTGAACATAAACAGGAAATGTTCTGTTATCTGGACAACCGAACTACAGACATGAAGTTTAATATCATTACTGACGTTTACGTTACACGGGGATTAAAGAATGCTTTCGAACAGGTTCTTCTAACTGCAGCTTGCCAAATTCTAAAAAAGATTGCAACACACTTGGCAAAGTTGGAAAATATGTGTTGCAATTCTTTAGGTAGAGTTACCTCCTGTTGATTGGAGCGGAGGGCATTCGACTCCTGCTGGATTAAGAGGTCACTGGAGACCCCGCAGGCGCCAAAGGGCCGAGGAGGCTTCAGGACCTCCCCGCGGAAAGCGAGTGACCGGAGCGGAAAGCGAGTGACCGGAGCGGAAATCAACAGGACCATTATCAAGGAAGATCACTAAATTAGATAGTAGATTCTGAGAAAATAAAAAATTGTCGAGAAAATACCCCTTTCTCGACAATCTGAGAGACTGATGCTCAGTCTCTTTTTACTTTCAACGGTTTGATTTTCCAGATTTCCTCAGCGTACTCGCGTATCGTCCTGTCACTTGAGAAGAAACCGGATTTTGCGATATTGATTAAGCTGGATTTCAGCCAGGCATTTTTATCAGCGTATTTGCTGCTGATTTTTTCATGGATGCTTGCATAGGAAGCAAAATCCCGCAAAACAAAGTATTGGTCATTGTGGGCGAGCAGAGAATCAAAGATTGGCACGAATTCTCCATCTGCTTCCCGAAAAAATCCGTTCACGAGCTGCTCAGTCACTTCCCGGATTCTTTTGTCATGATGGTAATATTCAACAGAATGATAGCCGCCGTTGCTCTGGTAATTCAGCACTTCCTCAGCTGATAACCCGAACAGAAAAATATTTTCATGTCCGACCATTTCCGTGATTTCCACGTTTGCCCCGTCTAATGTGCCAACTGTAAGTGCCCCATTCATCATGAACTTCATATTGCCGGTTCCTGACGCTTCCTTACTGGCCGTGGAAATTTGCTCACTGATATCAGAAGCAGGAAAAATTTCTTCAGCCAGGGAAACACGGTAATTTTCGAGAAAGACCACCTTCAATTTATCCCTTACAGCAGGGTCGTTGTTAACCTTTTCGGCAACCGTATTAATCAATTTGATGATTTTCTTTGCATAATAATATCCTGGCGAAGCTTTTGCCCCAAAATGAATGTCCTCGGAAAAAGCGGATAATCCGGTTCTTCCTTGAGTCGGTTATATAAATACATAATATGAAGAATATTTAACAGCTGCCTTTTATAGGCATGCAGCCTTTTAACCTGGACATCAAAAATGGAATGCGTATCAACTGCAAGGCCCATTTTATCGTAAATTCTTTTTGCCAGTCTTTCTTTATTATTTTGCTTAATTCGATGCAGCTCCTCCAAAGAGGAAGAGTCCTCAGTAAACTTCATCAAGTTTTTCAAATCCACGGGACTGGAAATCCACGAAGGGCCGATATGATCGGTTATGAAGCCGGAAAGATGTGGATTTGCCTTTAACAGCCATCTTCTATGGGTAATTCCATTTGTCTTATTGTTGAATTTTTCAGGATAAATCTCATAATAGTCTTTCATTTCCCGATATTTTAATATATCGGTATGAAGCTGGGCTACACCGTTCACGCTATGGCTTCCTACAATAGCAAGCGGCGCCATTTTTACCTCTTCATGTGAGAGAATCGCCATTTTCTCGATTCTTGACCAGTCTCCAGGATGCTTTTCCCACAGTGACTGGCAAAAGCGTTCATTGATTTCGTTAACAATCATATAGATTCTCGGAAGCAGTGGCTGAAAAATGCGCACTGGCCATTTTTCCAACGCTTCTGCCAGTGTCGTATGATTCGTATAGGAGATGGCATTGACGGTAATATGCCATGCCTGGTCCCATCCAAGCCCTTCATCATCCATCAAAATCCTCATCAGTTCCGGTATTGCCAGCACCGGATGGGTATCATTGATATGGATGCTCACATGTTCATGAAAGTCCAGCATGCGAAAATTCTTCTTTTTAAAGGATTTCATGACCGCTCTGAGACTGGATGAAACAAGAAAGTATTGCTGCTTCAGACGCAGGATTTTCCCCTCATCATGAGTGTCATCCGGGTATAAAAATTCCGATACTGACTCGGTTTCTTTTTTATATTTTAAAATATCGACATTAATAGGGAATCTTGATGGTTCTGCATTCCATAATCTTAGCGTATTAATGTTTCCACTCTGGAATCCTGCGACCGGAACATCATAGGGAACCGCCGAAATGGTTTCAGCGTTAAGATGCCTAAACACGAGGCGGCCGTTATCGTGGTAGCTTTCAACACGTCCCCAAAAAGGGATTTCTTCCGCCTCTTCAGCTTTTCTTACTTCCCATACATATCCGTGCTTTAGCCATTGCTCTGGAAACTCAATTTGATAACCATCTGCAATTTTTTGTTCGAAAAGTCCATGTTTATAGCGAATTCCGCATCCATGTGCAGCCAGGCCAAGCGAGGCTAAAGAATCAAGGAAGCACGCCGCCAGGCGACCAAGGCCACCGTTTCCAAGCCCCGCATCTGCTTCCTCTTCTTCAAGGGTAACCAGATCGATTCCCAGCCCGCCTAGTCCTTCTCTGACCACTTCCTCAATACCTAAATTGATCAGATTCTGACGCAGCAGCCTTCCGAGCAAAAACTCAATTGATAAATAATATACCTGTTTTTCTGCCTGTGTCCGGTAGAGCTCATTCGTTCGGATCCAATCAGGGCTTACATATTCCCTTACCATGCTGCCGAGCGTTTGATACTGGTCTCTTGCAGTGCTTTCTTCAAACCTTACTCCGCACATCATCTCAAGCCTTTTTAAAAAAGTCTTCTTGAACTCTTTCGGGTTAGAAAACATGCGAATCACTCCCAGAGATGAGTTCTTCATACAGCAGATTGTATTGTTTCGCAGATTGCTCCCAGCTGAAGTCCAGCTCCATGACTTGCTGCACAAGCTTCTCCCATCGTGGCTGATCCCTGTATATGCTGATTGCCCGTTCAATCGTATACAGCATGTCATGCGCGTTAAAATTTTTAAAAGAAAAGCCGCTTCCGCTACCCGATAAGTCATCATAGGATTTTACGGAATCATTTAATCCGCCCGTTTCCCTGACAATCGGCACTGCCCCATATCTCATTGCAATCATCTGGCTCAGCCCGCACGGTTCAAATTTAGATGGCATTAAAAACAAATCGGCTCCTGCATAAATCCGATGTGCCAGCACTTCATCAAAGCCAATCCAGACCTTGCATTGATTTGGGTACTGCTCTGCCATATGCCTTAAGAATCCCTCGAATTCAGCATCACCTGTACCCAGAACAACGAGCTGCATGCCGGTTGCCATCATTTCATGAAAAACACAGCGTATTAGCTCCATGCCTTTTTGTTTCGTCAAGCGGGAAATCATCGCAACAACTGGAATCTTTTCATCAACAGGCAGTTCAAATTTCTTCTGGATCTCCTGCTTATTCCTGCTTCGGTTTTCTAATTCTTTTGCACTGAAGATGGCCTCTATATCCTTATCTGTCTCAGGATTATATAATTCGCTGTCAATCCCGTTCAGGATGCCGGCAAAATCATCTCTTCTCATTCTTAATACACCATCAAGCCTTTCCCCCAAATACGGCGTTTGAATTTCATCCATATAGGTAGGGCTGACGGTTGTAATTTTATCAGATGATATAAGTGCCGCCTTCATAAAGCTCATATTCCCGTAAAACTCAAGCTGTTCCGAATTGAAGTAATGGTCATCCAAACCAAGCAGATCCCCAAGGATTACACGAGGAAATATCCCCTGAAACTGCAGATTATGAATCGTAAAAACGGTTTTTATGCCGGCATATTCCTTTCTCCAGGCATACTGTTCTTTTAGTAAAAATGGAATCATCCCTGCATGCCAATCATGGCAATGGATGACGTCAGGATAAAAGTCGAGGTGCCCGAGTGCTTCCAGAACCGCCCTCGTAAAGAATGCGAACCTCTCCCCGTCGTCGTATTCCCCGTAAAGCTGGCTTCGGGTGAAATAATACTCATTGTCGATAAAATAAAAGCGGATGCCATCCCATTCCATTTCATCTATTCCGCAATACTGTTTCCGCCAGCCCAGCTGGACAGTGAATTCTGCCCTTTTTGTCATTTGTTTTTTCCATTCTTCTGAGATGGTTTTGTATTTTGGCAAAATTACCCTGACATCGGTTCCGAGCTTCTTCAGCTCCTTGGGAAGCGATCCTGCAACATCAGCAAGGCCCCAGATTTAACAAATGGAACACATTCAGAAACAGCAAATAAAACCTTCACGAGTTGATCCACGCTCCCTGTACTGTGCCTTTTCGGAGGACATATGGTGATGAAGCAGGCGTAATCAAATTTGTTCCCTCTTCTACCTTTACATCCTTATCCAGAATAACTGAATCAAGCACACAATTTTCACCAATCTGCGTCTTTTGCATAATGATGCTGTTTTTTATGACAGCACCTTTACCTATCCTGACTCCCCGGGCGATAATGCTATTTTCGACAACGCCCTCAATCAGACAGCCATTAGCCACAATGCTGTTCTGCACTGTTGAACCCTTCAGGTACCGGGTAGGTGGCTCATCCTTAACTTTTGTGAAAATAGGCCTTTCCTTTAAATAAAGCTGCTTCCAGATTTCCTGCCTTAGCAGATCCATGCTTGCCGAATAATATTCCTTAATCGAGTCAATCATGACCGCATAACCTTTATAGTCGTAATAACATAATTTAAGCGGGCTGTTTATATCTGAAACAATATCCTTAATACTTAAATAGCCCGTTTCATTGCGAGTTTCAATTAGCTCGATTAATAGAGAAGTTTTAATTAAATAAATGCCCATTGATTTATTGGTGTGGCGTACTTCCGTCACGTCACAGCCAGCCTCGATATGCCAGTTCAGCAGCGGCTGAAAGTCCATATTAAAGACCGTGTAACAATTAGCAATCAGCGCATACTCCTGGGTGCTGCGCTTTAGATAATCAATATTGGCAGCAAAATGGTCCAGTGATCCAATTCCAAAATTGGGTTTATCCAAAATGGGAGAAGGGAAAAAGAAAAGCCCATCTCGTTTCCTGTTAAGATCCCAGTCCCTTCCTGAGCCCAGATGATCCATTAAAGAACGGTACTGAAACTTAGGGAAGATGCCGACACTTTCTACGCCTGAATTCACCATATTTGAAAGTACAAAATCAATCAGGCGGTACCGCCCGCCAAATGGAATTGCTGCGACAGACCTGTGCACCGCAAGCTCCTGAAGATCCTCATGAAAGGTTGTTGCATCAATAATCCCCATCAAATGCTTATTCATTCCAATATCCCTCCGCAGTCGGTTTCATTTCAAGGTTGAAACATTTCTTCTGAAACAAGAATTATTTCTTCATCATCATTTTCCGGACGGATGATCATCCCATCCGGAATGTGGACTTCCGGTGAAACAATAGCCCGTTCAATTACACAATTCTTACCTATAACTGCGTCTGGCATAATGACGGAGTGTTTGACTATGCTTCCCCTTTCTACCGATACTCCCTGAAAGAGCACTGACTTTTCAATTTCACCTTCAATTGTACAGCCCTCATTTACAAGGGATTCAGCCACCCTTGCTTCCGGCGAAATATATTGCGGAGGATGATTTGGATTTACGGAATATATTCTCCATGTATGATCAAACAGGTTTAACTCACAGTCGTCATCCAGTAGATCCATATTTGCTTCCCAAAGGCTTTTAACCGTACCGACATCCTTCCAATACCCATTAAATGGATACGCTAACACATTTTTTCCGTTCTCCAGCAATAATGGAATGATATCTTTGCCAAAGTCATGGCTGGATTCAAGACACTGCTCATCAAGCTCCAGATACTCCTTTAACAACTTCCAATTAAAAATATAAATCCCCATCGAAGCGAGATTGTTTTTTGGATTTGACGGCTTTTCATCAAACTCTGTTATTTTCATATTTTCATCGGTATTCATAATTCCAAAGCGGCTTGCTTCCTCCCAAGGAACTTCAATAACTGATATAGAAACATCTGCCTTTTTCTGGATATGATAATCCAACATCATCTCGTAATTCATTTTATAAATATGGTCTCCGGATAAAATCAGCACATATTCCGGGTCATATTGGCTTATATATTTTACGTTCTGATAAATGGCACTTGCCGTTCCCGAGTACCATTTCATTTCAGATGACTCCGTATATGGAGGAAGCACAGTTACTCCGCCATCCTTCCGGTCAAGATCCCACGCATTGCCGATGCCGATATATGAATTCAGCTCAAGCGGCTGATATTGTGTCAGAACACCCACAGTATGGATTCCTGAATTTGTGCAATTGCTTAGCGTAAAATCAATAATCCGGTATTTTCCGCCAAAAGGAACTGCTGGTTTTGCCAAATTGGTCGTCAGTGAGTTAAGCCTGCTTCCTTTTCCCCCTGCCAGGAGCATCGCTACGCATCGTTTCTTTTTCATTGTTTTCTCTCCCCTTTCTTTGCTTAACAGGCCGTAAGACTGAAATGCCAAACGGAGGTATATTCATAGACAGCGAAAACGGCTTGCCATGGTAGGCAATGTTTTCTGCTTTTATAACCTTCTTATTAATTACTCCAGAGCCGCCAAACTCATGGGCATCACTATTAATGACCTCCCGGTAATTTCCGGCTTGTGGCACCCCTACCTGGTAATCCGAATAGCTTATTTCAGTAAAGTTACAAATCACCGTCAGAATATCCTCAGGGTCTTTGCCTCTTCGAACAAATGAAAATATGGATTGTTGATGGTTGTTTACATCGATCCATTCAAATCCTTCCTGTCGACCGTCCAATTCAAACAAAGGCTTAGACCGCTTATAAAACTTGTTCAATTCGATTACAAAATGATTTAACTTTTCATGCATCTCGTACTCAAAAAGATTCCAATCCAGCTGCTCCTTGTCTTTCCACTCAGCAAACTGTCCCATCTCGGCTCCCATAAAGTTTAATTTTTTGCCTGGATGTGCGTACATAAACCCCAGCAGAAGCCGCAGTTGCGCAAATTTATCACCGTAATCACCTGGCATTTTATTGAGCAATGATTTCTTGCCATGAACCACTTCATCATGGGAAAACGGAAGTATGAAGTTTTCAGAAAAAGCATAAACAAGGGAGAATGTCACTAGGTTATGGAGTGCTGAACGGTGAGAAGGCACTGCTTCCATATACTTCAGCATGTCGTTCATCCAGCCCATATTCCATTTATAAGTGAATCCGAGTCCCCCATCATCTACATGTGCTGTTACATTGGCCAATCGGTTGAATCCTCGGCAATCATGACGGCAGACGGTTCATTATCAGCAATGGCTTTATTTAATTTCTTTAAAAAATCAATTCCAAATGAATTCTGCTGATTGACTGCATTTGGCCAAAAGATGATGTTCGCCACAGCATCTACCCTAAATCCGTCGATATGATAATACTCGAGCCAAAATAAGGCACTCGATATGAGGAAGCTTTGTACCTCCGGCTTTCCAAGATCAAAGTTGGCAGTGCCCCATACTCGATTCTCCCGGTCATGTTCATGCTTATACTCATAAGCAAAACTGCCATCAAACCGGAATAAACCATGTGCATCCTTGCAAAAATGCCCAGGCGTCCAATCGAGTATTACACCAATTCCTTGGCGGTGGCATTCATCAACAAAATACATAAAGTCTTGAGGTGTACCGTACCTGCTGGTCACCGAAAAATAACCCGTCGCCTGGTACCCCCACGAGTCGTCGAGCGGATGCTCAGTTAAAGGAAGCAGTTCAACATGTGTATAACCATGCTCTTTCACATATGGAATCAATTCTACTGCTAACTCCCGGTATGAAAGAAAGCTTCCATCCTCATTTTTTTTCCACGAGCCTAAATGAACTTCATAAATCGTAAGCGGTTCTGTAATGGAAGCATTTTTTTGCCTTTTTTTCTGCCATTGATGGTCATTCCATCTATAGCCTGTTAAAGGATATACAATCAAGGCCGTTCGGGGGCGGAGTTCCGAATAAAAAGCATAAGGGTCAGACTTTAAAAAGGTTTCCCCTAATGCCGTTGTTACTTCGTATTTATAAAGAGAATGAGATAAATCACCATCTACAGAAATGATCCACACTCCCTCTTTATTTATTTTTTCGAGGGAATAGCCGCTTCCATCCCATAGGTTAAAATCCCCTGCCAGTCTTACTTTCTCTGCTGCCGGTGCCCAGACACAAAATTGAGTATATGTTTCACCTTCAGCATTTATGACATGGGCGCCAAATAAATGATGGCTTTTGTAAAGACTGCCTTCATGAAATAAATGCAACTGAAAATCTGTTGGATAACAATCCATCACCTATACGCCTCCATTTAAGGTTTATCTGAATAGTATTCTAGTTGCCATCTCGATTTCCTCTGTAACATTTTCTTAATTTTTCGACAAAAGATTTCATTATTCGAGTTGTTTACGCTTACATCATTAATCTGTCGACATGTTTGGCATAAAGATATTTATTGTAAGACAAAATAAAACAAAATAAGTACTGAAAGGTGTGAAATAAATGGCTGAAAAAGAAGAGGAATATTTATTGAATGAGGAAAGAAAAGCTCTGTTTGGCCCTCCCGATGGAAAGATTCTAGCGCTCGACCCATTTCGTGGCCCTTATACGGGCATCACTTCTGCCTTTGATCTGGAGAATACAGGGAAAAATTTAAAGGAAAAAGAGGAAAATTTCTAAGCTTTTTTCGAGTTTCAGCTTTTGCTGGACTCTTTTTATTTTTGTAAAAAAAATCAGAAAACCCCCAATTTACCTAAAATTTAAATTTTCTTAATAGTTCCTTTGCAATTATCGTGATTGGTCTTATTAATGTACATTTATTATGGACAAGTAAGCTACCAACCACGAAGGGCAGGAAATCATTTGTTAAAGTTAAATTGGGTTAGAAAAATCACCGCATTTTCACTCGCCGCCTCCTTATCTCTGGGCTTGGCACCCATACAGCCGTCTATCCACGCATCGACCTATGATACAGAATCGGTCATGTTCGGCACCTCGGCACCAATGTCATCGATGCCTTTATTGCGGAAATTGATAAGGCGACAACATCCATTGATGGTGCATTTTATGAAATTCGCTACCAGCCATTTGTTGATGCCCTCATCCGCGCTAAAAACCGCGGCGTATCCATTCGTATCCAAACAGACACCGATTACATAACCAATAGTTTTACCCAGCAGCTCATAGACGCTGGAATAAGCGTCAAAGGAGATAACCGCTCTGCCATCATGCATGATAAATACGCGATTATTGATGGCAAAAAAGTCTGGATGGGCTCAGCCAATACAACCGATACTGATAATGCAAACAACTATGATAATACAATTCTCTGGGAGTCCTCTAGTCTTGCATCCATTTATAAAACCGACTTTGAAGAAATGTATGTGAACGATGAGTTTACGAAAACGGCGTCACCTTCAACACCAGATACCCAAAAAGCAACCATCGCTACCTCAACTGGCAATATACCTGTAGAAGTATACTTTGCACCTGAAGATAGTCCAATTGACCAGCTTGTGAATATGATTAACAACGCAAAATATAATGTTTACTTTGACTACTTCTCCTTCACAGATGATAATGTCCGCACCGCCCTGATCAATGCAAAAAATAGAGGAGTAAACATTGAAGGCCTTTTTGACTACAGTCAATATGCTAGTAATGGCCCTTATGGGGAATTAGCCTACCTGGCCCAGGCAGGCATTCCTGTGAGCATTGCAGACGTTCCTTACGGCGGTAAAATGCATAACAAGGTAATGATTGCAGATAAGGGATATACTTCTGCTGCAGTTGCTACAGGGTCGTTTAATGCCAGTGCAAATGCAAATGACAGTAACAGCGAGAATTTGATGGTCATTCACGATAAAGCTACAGCAGATAAATTCTACAATGAATTTCTGCGTATACGCGGCTCCTATGGCCGGGGTACAGCAACCATCGACCATTCAACACAGGCAGCGGGAGCAACCCAATCAGTTAAAGTAACGTTGAGGGCTCCATCGACCTATCCAATCAGTAAGATTAAGGTCATGGCTCCTCCAAAATGGGCGGATCCCACATCAGCCAATGTCACTGCAGTTAAAAGCGATGGAACGGATGTCTCTAGTAAACTATCATTCTCTGGAAATAATGTGTACTTAGATACAGCCAATCTATCGGGAAATCAAAGCGTTACCTTTTCATTTAACAACTGGACGGCGCCATCCATTGCCGGAGCCTACACCTGGTACACAGAAACAGTTACCAGTTCTTCAACAGACCAAAACACCTTTCTTCCTGTAAACTATCAGGCAGCTACATTGAGTGTCCAGTAACAGAACAAATTTATAAATAGCGAAATGATGATTTTTTAAAAAAAGAGGCTGGCCCAGCTGGTCCTGGTTTAGGACCAAATTGGGGCAGCCTCAGTAGATTTTATCGAGATATGAACGACTTTGCTATGGACCAGTTGGTTTTTAAGAAAGTTAATGAACAATCTATTGGAACTTCTATTTTCACAGAACAAAAGGCGCAAGCGCCCTGGTTAGCCCCGACAGGCATAAGACGAATCACGCAGGAAATCCTGATTTCTGGAGTGATTTGGCTTATGACCCCGAGCTACTCCAAGCATCACCTAAAGGTCATGCTTGGAGCAAGATATTCAAGGGAGCTATTCAAAGGTGAAAACTGGCTGGGGGCTCCTCGAAAAAGCTATTGCTTTTTCTTCGTGCGAAGCATATACTGCCGAAGCTTTCCTTGTGGAGCTAGATTAATACAACATGTAGAAGTTATCCACAACATTCTATTTTATAATTTCCTAGACGACAAAAAAACTGCTGACACATGTCAGCAGTTTTTTTCAGTATGACCCCTACGGGATTCGAACCCGTGTTACCGCCGTGAAAGGGCGGTGTCTTAACCGCTTGACCAAGGGCCAATATGGCGGAGAAGGAGGGATTTGAACCCTCGCGCCGGTTACCCGACCTACACCCTTAGCAGGGGCGCCTCTTCAGCCTCTTGAGTACTTCCCCATATGGCTCCGCAGGCAGGACTCGAACCTGCGACCGATCGGTTAACAGCCGATAGCTCTACCACTGAGCTACTGCGGAATAATTAAAGTATTTCCCTAAACCATTATTACTTACCGTGTCCACGCCTCAGAAGGTAATCTAAGGAGTGATTCGGCGTGTACAACTCGCAGCATATTCATGATGCATTGCTCGTCTCTACCACTGAGCTACTGCGGAATAAAAAAAATGGCCTAAATGGACTCGAACCATCGACCTCACGCTTATCAGGCGTGCGCTCTAACCAGCTGAGCTATAGGCCCATGTTGGAGCGGGTGATGGGAATCGAACCCACTACATCAGCTTGGAAGGCTGAGGTTTTACCAGTAAACTACACCCGCATATTTATTAATTAAGAAGTAATATTTTAATTCACGTACTTACATGCCTCTTTCTCTACTAGCATACTCAAAGTTGCTATATGCGTCGAGGCAACTCGCAGCTGGCCAATGTAGTCTTGCTCGTGGCTGAGGTTTTACCAGTAAACTACACCCGCGAATATAAAAATGGGGCGACTGATGGGAATCGAACCCACGAATGCCTGAACCACAATCAGGTGCGTTAACCACTTCGCCACAATCGCCATAATTTTAGAGGAATAAATAGAAATAAAAATGGTGGCTCGGGACGGAATCGAACCGCCGACACAAGGATTTTCAGTCCTTTGCTCTACCGACTGAGCTACCGAGCCATTTATAGGTAATTCACTACAATTTATGTTGTTAGTCCTTTGCTCAAAAGATCTCTCGATCTTTCTCGCAGATTGCAACGGAAGTCTATCAATGAAGCAATCAATCTGCTCTACCGACTGAGCTACCGAGCCACTTAACATAAAAATGGCGGTCCCGACCGGGATCGAACCGGCGATCTCCTGCGTGACAGGCAGGCATGTTAACCGCTACACCACGGGACCAAATTGCGGGGGCAGGATTTGAACCTGCGACCTTCGGGTTATGAGCCCGACGAGCTACCGGGCTGCTCCACCCCGCGACAATAAAAAGTATTTTATTTGCCCATGCGCTATTATACATATGGGCTGTCCTCATCTTGCCGCCCCGATTTCGGAAAGCATATTCAAAATGTGGCTCAATCGTTGCGCTGTAGCTTAATCGAAGAAGCTTATTCGATCGTGCTCCACCCCGCGACAATAAAAAGTATTAAATTATGGAGGAGGAAGAGGGATTCGAACCCCCGCGCGGTATGACCCGCCTGTCGGTTTTCAAGACCGATCCCTTCAGCCAGACTTGGGTATTCCTCCAGATAATATAAAGTTGATGGTGGACCTTGTAGGACTCGAACCTACGACCGGACGGTTATGAGCCGTCTGCTCTAACCAGCTGAGCTAAAGGTCCTCAATATTTGGTAGCGGCGGAGGGAGTCGAACCCCCGACCTTTCGGGTATGAACCGAACGCTCTAGCCAGCTGAGCTACACCGCCAAATATCTGATTAAATTAATGGTGGAGCCTAGCGGGATCGAACCGCTGACCTCCTGCGTGCAAAGCAGGCGCTCTCCCAGCTGAGCTAAGCCCCACATGATGAAAATTAATGGTCGGGAAGACAGGATTCGAACCTGCGACCCCTTGGTCCCAAACCAAGTGCTCTACCAAGCTGAGCTACTTCCCGTAAATATGGCGCGCCCGAAAGGAGTCGAACCCATAACCTTCTGATCCGTAGTCAGACGCTCTATCCAATTGAGCTACGGGCGCATATAAATCTAAGTGGTGCCGAGGACCGGAATCGAACCGGTACGGTAGTCACCTACCGCAGGATTTTAAGTCCTGTGCGTCTGCCAGTTCCGCCACCCCGGCATTTCTGGAGCGGAAGACGGGATTCGAACCCGCGACCCCCACCTTGGCAAGGTGGTGTTCTACCACTGAACTACTTCCGCAAACAAATATAGTGCGGGTGAAGGGAGTCGAACCCCCACGCCTTGCGGCGCCAGATCCTAAGTCTGGTGCGTCTGCCAATTCCGCCACACCCGCATATTGATTTAAATGGTGAGCCATGAAGGACTCGAACCTTCGACCCTCTGATTAAAAGTCAGATGCTCTACCAACTGAGCTAATGGCTCGTCCAACTGGTGCCGGCAAGAGGACTTGAACCCCCAACCTACTGATTACAAGTCAGTTGCTCTACCAATTGAGCTACACCGGCATAGTATAAAAATATGGTGGAGGATGACGGGATCGAACCGCCGACCCTCTGCTTGTAAGGCAGATGCTCTCCCAGCTGAGCTAATCCTCCATGATAACAGCCTGGCAACGTCCTACTCTCACAGGGACAATGTCCCAACTACCATCGGCGCTGAGAAGCTTAACTTCCGTGTTCGGTATGGGAACGGGTGTGGCCTTCTCGCCATTGTTACCAGACTATTGATAAGACATATCTTATTATAATGTCTTTTTCATTTTTTTCAAGAGAAAAATGAATTTTTTTTCATTCCCTCAAAACTAGATAATGTAAGAAGAAGAAGTAAGTCGAGTTCGCTTTGTCATAAATGACTTGGTTAAGTCCTCGATCGATTAGTATCAGTCAGCTCCACACGTCGCCGCGCTTCCACCTCTGACCTATCAACCTGATCATCTTTCAGGGATCTTACTAGCTTGCGCTATGGGAAATCTCATCTTGAGGGGGGCTTCATGCTTAGATGCTTTCAGCACTTATCCCGTCCGCACATAGCTACCCAGCGATGCCTTTGGCAAGACAACTGGTACACCAGCGGTGCGTCCATCCCGGTCCTCTCGTACTAAGGACAGCTCCTCTCAAATTTCCTGCGCCCACGACGGATAGGGACCGAACTGTCTCACGACGTTCTGAACCCAGCTCGCGTACCGCTTTAATGGGCGAACAGCCCAACCCTTGGGACCGACTACAGCCCCAGGATGCGATGAGCCGACATCGAGGTGCCAAACCTCCCCGTCGATGTGGACTCTTGGGGGAGATAAGCCTGTTATCCCCGGGGTAGCTTTTATCCGTTGAGCGATGGCCCTTCCATGCGGAACCACCGGATCACTAAGCCCGACTTTCGTCCCTGCT
Source organism: Neobacillus sp. PS3-34 (assembly GCF_030915465.1). Classification (GTDB taxonomy): domain Bacteria; phylum Bacillota; class Bacilli; order Bacillales; family Cytobacillaceae; genus Neobacillus_A. The sequence continues at coordinate 3,275,868 of NZ_CP133267.1, read as the reverse complement.
CGACTTGTAGGTCTCGCAGTCAAGCTCCCTTGTGCCTTTACACTCTGCGAATGATTTCCAACCATTCTGAGGGAACCTTTGGGCGCCTCCGTTACTTTTTAGGAGGCGACCGCCCCAGTCAAACTGCCCACCTGACACTGTCTCCCACCCCGATAAGGGGTGCGGGTTAGAATTTCAATACAGCCAGGGTAGTATCCCACCGACGCCTCCACCGAAGCTGGCGCTCCGGTTTCTCAGGCTCCTACCTATCCTGTACAAGCTGTACCAAAATTCAATATCAGGCTGCAGTAAAGCTCCACGGGGTCTTTCCGTCCTGTCGCGGGTAACCTGCATCTTCACAGGTACTATAATTTCACCGAGTCTCTCGTTGAGACAGTGCCCAGATCGTTACGCCTTTCGTGCGGGTCGGAACTTACCCGACAAGGAATTTCGCTACCTTAGGACCGTTATAGTTACGGCTGCTGTTTACTGGGGCTTCGATTCAGAGCTTCGCTTGCGCTAACCCCTCCTCTTAACCTTCCAGCACCGGGCAGGCGTCAGCCCCTATACTTCGCCTTGCGGCTTCGCAGAGACCTGTGTTTTTGCTAAACAGTCGCCTGGGCCTATTCACTGCGGCTCTTCGAGGCTATGAACCCCAAAGAGCACCCCTTCTCCCGAAGTTACGGGGTCATTTTGCCGAGTTCCTTAACGAGAGTTCTCTCGCTCACCTTAGGATTCTCTCCTCGCCTACCTGTGTCGGTTTGCGGTACGGGCACCATTTATCTCGCTAGAGGCTTTTCTTGGCAGTGTGGAATCAGGAACTTCGGTACTAAATTTCCCTCGCCATCACAGCTCAGCCTTCACGCCAGTGGGATTTGCCTCACTGACA